>CAXBKQ010000007.1:0-144534 GCA_963976435.1 uncultured Cryomorphaceae bacterium
AACGTTCAGTTGTCCAATAATACTTATTTTCGCGCCAAATTTAGAACGGAAAACAAATGGCTACTAACAAGACATTTACTATGATTAAACCAGATGCTGTTGAAAACGGGCATATTGGTGCGATTTTAGAAAAAATTAACTCCAATGGCTTTACTATTAAGGCTATGGAAATGACGCAACTTTCAAGAAGAGATGCAGAAGAATTTTATGCAATTCACAAAGAAAGACCATTTTTTGGTGAATTGGTAGAGTATATGACTTCTGGCCCTATTGTAGCTGCCATCCTAGAAAAAGATAATGCTGTTGCTGATTTCAGAACACTTATTGGCGCAACAAACCCTGCAGAAGCAGCAGAAGGAACCATTCGTAAATTATACGCCACCTCTATTTCTGCAAATGCCGTACACGGTAGCGATTCTGATGAAAATGCTGCTATTGAAGGAAGCTTTTTCTTTAATCAAAGGAATAGATACTAGTAAGAAAATTGACAATTAAGTAAGAAAGCTTCCTTTTTAGGGAGCTTTTTTTTTATCTAAACTCTATGTCTTTTAGCGGGCGCCCCTTTAATCTCTGATTTAGCCTTTCCAAAAATAGGCTCTTATTCATACTCAGTTCATTCCTGAGAACAGAGGAGCTTAAAAAAACTGTAAGCACAGCATTCTTAAGTTGAACTTTTTTGGTTTTGACATTTACATCTCTTCCTGCCAATTCATCCCAACGCTGGTAAATCTCTGTTTCCAACATTTTATCTTCTAAACCATTTGCCGCTAAAAAGGACTTAATGACCTCTCCTAAACTCTGTTCATTTCTTTTCATCGATAATAATTCCATTGTCCACCTCAAATATTTGAGAATCTTCATTAATTTTCTTTACCAATGCCGCTGTTCTTTCCGGATGTGTATCTGTAATAAAAATCTGTCCAAAAGATTCATCATGAACCATCTTTACCAGTTTTTCTACCCTTTCCTCATCCAGTTTATCAAAAATATCATCCAATAGCAAAATGGGTTGAACAGCAAGTTTATCCGCTATAAAATCGTACTGAGCCAGCTTTAGGGCCACCAAAAAAGACTTCTGCTGCCCTTGTGAACCAAATTTTTTCAGACTTCTAGAATTTAGGCTAAACTCAATATCATCCTTATGAGTTCCAAAGCCAGAATATTGATTTTGCCTGTCCTTATCCAAGTTTTCTTTCATCAACACCTTTAAATCCTCATTTGCGTGGAGCTGACTTTTATAATGAATGTCTATAGATTCTTTATGACCTGAAATTAATCCGTAATAATATTCGAGTTTCTTTTTTAGTTCTTCAATAAATTCTTTGCGAAAGGAATAAATCACCTTTGCCTTCTCCGCCATTAATTCATCATAAATATCCAAACTTTCCCTGTCGAAAGTATGATTTGCAGCAAAAAACTTTAATAAACTATTTCTTTGTTGAAGTGCACGGTTATAACTGATAAGATTCTGCAGATATTCAGGATTGGATTGGCTAATTACCGAATCCATAAATTTTCTTCTTGTTTCCGATCCCTCCATAATCAAATCTCTGTCGTATGGAGAAATTATTACCGAAGGAAATTGTCCAATATGGTCTGACAACCTTTCGTATTCCTTTTTGTTTTTTTTAAAACTCTTCTTCTGCCCCTTTTTAAGACCACAATAAATATGATAATCGGAATCTGATTTGGAAAAATCACCTTCAACTACAAAAAAAGGGTGCTGATCTTTTATGTTTTGACTATCTGCAGAAATAAAATAACTTTTACAGACAGATAAATAATGAATGGCATCTAGGACATTGGTTTTTCCAGAGCCGTTATTCCCTACAAAACAGTTGATTTTGGGGCTAAATTGAAACTGAGCTTCTGCCCAATTTTTAAAGTTTATTACACTTAAAGACTTCAAATACATATACAGTTTTCAAAATTACGGCATTTAGTAGGGGAATAATACCTTTCGCTTAGGAAAAAAAAATTATTTTTGCGCTCCTAAAGAAATAAGCTCATTTAGAATGGCTAAAAAGAAAATACAAGAAGAAGAAGTATTGGTAGACGTACAACAGTCTATATCCAAAATTGAAAAGTACTTAGAAGAAAACAGAAAAAGCCTCTCGGTAATAGTTGTTGGAATTCTAGCAATCGTTGTAGGGTACTTCGCTGTGGACATTTTCTACCAGCAACCTAGAGAGAAAGAAAGTCAGTTGGCTATCTATAAAGCTCAACAATATTTTGAATCTGATTCCTTAGCCTTAGCCTTAAATGGAAATGGTTTGGATTTAGGATTTATTGCTGTTGCCGATGAATATTCTGGAACAAAAGCAGGAAATCTTGCGAATTATTATGCCGGAATTTGTGCATTAAACCTTGGACAATACCAAGAAGCCATTGCTTATTTTGATGAATTTAGCTCTGATGATCCTATTTTATCAGTAATTGCTAAAGGTTCTATTGGCGATGCATTTATGGAAATAAACCAACCGGTAGAAGCTTTGGAATATTATAATAAAGCGGTGAATGGGGAGGAAAACAATCTTATTGTTCCTTTTTATCTGAAAAAGGCTGGAATTTTGGCAGAAAGTCAAGGTGATTTAGATCAAGCTTTAAAACATTATACGCGTTTGAAGAAGGAATTTGGCGATTCTCGCGATGCCTTAGATGCGGATAAATATATTGCTCGAATAGAGATTAAAAAAGCCTCTTAATGGCCACACAGGGTATTGATCTTTCAGATTTTGACCCTTCGGACTTTCCGAATACTCAAGATTTTAAATTTGGTATTGTAAAAGCCAAATGGAATAGCGAAATCACCAATTCCCTTTACGATGGAGCCTTGGCTAGTTTTTTGGCCACCGGCACCTTAGCTGAAAATATAATAAGCATTGAAGTGCCAGGAGCCTTTGAACTTGTTTATGGCGCCAAGCTTTTGTGTAAAAACAATGATTTGGATGCTGTAATGGTGATTGGCAACGTTATCCAAGGGGAAACCAAACATTTTGATTATGTATGTGAGGCCGTTTCTCAAGGAATAAAAGACCTAAATGTTCATCAGGACATTCCAGTAATTTTTTGTGTACTTACCGACAATAATATGGAACAATCTAGAGCACGTTCTGGTGGTAAACATGGAAATAAGGGAATAGAATGCGCTAGCGCCGCCTTGGAAATGGCAATTCTTCGCCGTGAATTTTCAAAAAAATAGATTTTCCCTAATCAATCTATTAACTCTGCATATAGGTCATAGTCTGTAGCATCGGTGATTTTCACATTTACAAACTCCCCGGTTTTTAGATAATCTGTGTCTATCAAAACCTCATTATCTACATCTGGTGAATCAAATTCGGTTCTTCCAATAAAGAACTCTCCTTCCCTCCTATCAATCAAAACCTTGAACTCCTTACCTATTTTTTTGGAATTCAATTGAGCAGAAATTTCTTGTTGAATAGCCATTATTTCTTCAACCCTTTCCATTTTCACTTCTTCGGGTACATCATCTTCCAAATTAAAGGCATGGGTATTTTCTTCATGACTATAGGTAAAACAACCAAGTCTATCAAATTTCATGTCACTAACCCAATTTTTGAGTATTTCAAAATCCTCTTCGGTTTCACCTGGGTATCCAACAATCAAAGTGGTTCTAATAGCCATACCAGGAACCTTTTCTCGCATTTTTTCCAAGAGGGCATTGGTTTTGGCAAAGGTGGTACCTCTTCTCATGGATTTCAAAACAGAGTCGGAAATATGCTGAAGAGGAATGTCTATATAATTGCAAACTTTTGGTTCTTCTCTAATTACATCTAAAACATCCTCAGGAAAACCTGCTGGAAATAAATAATGAAGACGAATCCATTCAATTCCCTCTACTTTAACCAATTCCTTTAACAATTTGGCTAGCTCTCTTTTCTTATAAAGATCTAAACCATAATAAGTTAGATCTTGAGCAATGAGGATCAATTCTTTTACACCTTTAGCCGCTAATTTTTTACTTTCAAGAACCAAATCTTCTATAGGCTTGGATTTATGTCCTCCTCTCATTAAAGGTATGGCACAAAAGGAACAAGGTCTGTCGCAGCCTTCGGCAATTTTTAGATAGGCAAAATGTTGGGGGGTGGTTACCAATCTTTCACCAACGAGTTCTTTTTTATAATCTGCTCTAAGCGCTTTTAATAACTGAGGTAATTCTCTTGTACCAAAATACTGATCCACATTTGGAATTTCCTTTTCTAAATCAGGTTTATACCTTTCGGAAAGGCAGCCGGTTACAAAAACTTTATCCACACTTCCTTCTTCCTTTTTTTCCACAAAATCGAGAATGGTATTAATGGATTCTTGTTTGGCATTTTCAATAAAACCACAGGTATTTATCACCACAATATTCCCATCGTCCGTTTCATGGCCAACCTCTTTTCCGTTCGCCTTTAATTGGCCCATCAACACTTCACTATCGTAGATGTTCTTTGAACAGCCTAGAGTTACAATATTGATTTTATTCTTCTTTATGGATTTGGTCCTCATATAATTTTAGCCTCAGCTATTATTTATTGCCAAAAAAACTATCGACAAATTCAACTTTATTAAATACCTGAAGGTCATCTATTCCCTCTCCTACTCCTATATATTTTACTGGAATTTGAAATTGATCTGAAACCCCAATAACAACCCCACCTTTTGCCGTTCCATCTAGTTTGGTTAATGCCAAGGCATTCACATCTGTAGCTTTGGTAAATTGTTTGGCTTGTTCAATGGCATTCTGCCCGGTAGAGGCGTCCAAAACTAATAGAACTTCGTGGGGGGCATCGTCAATCAATTTTTGCATTACCCTTTTTATTTTCCCCAATTCATTCATCAAATTCACCTTATTGTGTAGTCTGCCAGCAGTATCAATCAAAACCACATCCGCATTTTGGGCAATTGCGGATTGTATGGTATCAAAGGCAACGGAGGCAGGGTCTGATCCCATGGCTTGTTTTACAATGGGAACCCCTGTTCTTTCGGACCAAATAGTAAGCTGATCTACAGCAGCTGCCCTAAAGGTATCCGCTGCGCCAAGAACCACTTTTAATCCCGCATTTTTGAATTGGTTTGCTAATTTGCCAATAGTGGTAGTTTTCCCTACCCCATTTACACCTACAACCATTATAACATGTGGTCTATTAGCCTTAGGAATTGTGAAATCTTCTAAGCTTTCGGAATTGTTTTCTGATAGTAATGCTGCAATTTCCTCCCTCAATATGGAATTGAGCTCGCTAGTACCTAAATATTTATCTCTAGACACACGCTCTTCAATCCTTTCAATAATTTTTACAGTGGTATGTACTCCTACATCAGAACTTATTAATACCTCTTCCAATTCATCCAGAACCTCATCGTCCACCTTACTCTTTCCAGCAACGGCTCTCGATAATTTAGAGAACATATTCTCCTTGGTCTTTTCTAAACCTTTATCTAATTTTTCTTTTTTCTCTTTCGAAAATATTTTTCCGAATAAGCCCATTTTTTGGTGATTTTTTGAATTTGCAAATATCAGAAATTGATATGGTTCTAAACCAAGCATCTAAGAGGTTTTTAATTATTTATAGGAGAAGCTGATAATTTGGATTAATCCCCTGCTATTAAAAGCATTAGAAATTGAAAATTAAGGATTTGAAATATTCCAAATTCACCGAACTTGAATAAATCTAGCCGAAAAGTTTAGTATTTTTTTAATAAATCTTAGATTGCGACCTAAATCAAAATCTCTTCTTCTTAAAACTGATAATCCACCAAATATTAAGCAAACTCTTGCCTAAAGGTCTATTATCAACTTCCAAAAAATGGCCATTTATGATTAAATCCCTACAAATTGTTTGTTTGTTTCTTATTCCCCTTTTTTCCTTAGGACAAGATTGGAACTATTATACACCTATAGCTGCAAAAGGCGAAGTACCAGCTGATTTTACCGAGGCCTATTCCACAAAATTTAAAAGAGAAAAAAGCAAAATCTCAAAGGTATCAAGTCAGAAAAATCAAGAACTAACGGAAACATTTCACCAAAGAAGTGAATATTTTATTGATGAATATTTAACCAATGGCAAGGTCTTTTTTGGCGATACCATCACAAATTATTGCCAATCAGTATTGGATAAACTTATTGGCGATGATCCTGAATTGAGAAATTCAATTCGTATTTACACGGTTAAAACCCCAATTGTAAACGCAGCTGCTACGGCTAATGGAATTATTTTCGTGAACTTAGGTCTCATAGCCCAAATGGAAACAGAGGCTCAGCTTGCCTATATTTTGGCCCATGAATTAGTTCACTATACCAATGATCATGTATTGGATCAATTTATTGAGGAAGATAAAATATTAAAAGGTGAAGATTTATATAGGAATACCAGCGAAGATGAAAAACTAGCCCAGCTTAGTACTCATAGTAAAAGCCATGAGCTAGAGGCTGACGAAGAGGGTTTTGAAAAATACTTTGCGAAAAGTGGCTATAATAGTAGTGCGCCATTTGAAGTATTAGATATTTTACAATATGCCTATTTACCCGTTGATGAAGTACCTTTTAATACCAATATGTTCGAATCGGGAAGTTATAAAATCCCTTCTAGCTATCAATTGGAAGAGGTGGCTTCCATAAAAGCGGAAGATGATTATGATGACGAAAATAGCAGCCATCCGAATTTATTGAAGAGACGAAAAAAATTAGGGCGTATAATCGACAAAAAAGAGGGAGCCAATTATATTGTTTCAGAATCCTTATTTAAACATTGTCGTAAAATGGCTCGTTTTGAATTGAGTAGACTACATCTTGTAAATAGGGATTATGTAGAAAGTATTTACAATTCATTTTTACTACTTAGAGAAGATTCAGCAAACCGTTATCTCAGATTGTCCGTAGCCAAAGCTCTTCATGGATTAACTGTTTATGAAAGCGAATCCGACCTTTATGATGTAATGTTGAATTATGAAGATATTGAAGGGGAATCTCAACAGCTATATTATTTGTTTGACCAATTGGGAGAAGGAGAATTATCCATCCTAAACTTAAATTATACCTATCGATTAAAAAGAGATTATCCAGAAGATGAGGCTATCGACAGACTTTATAAAAGAGCTCTTGAGCTATTAGTTTTGGAAAATGAATGGGTATTAGATGATTTTTACCAAATTTCATTGGATTCCTTAAAAAGCCAGGCTTCAACTCAAAAAGACAGCTTGGATGGATTACATAGAGCTAATAGTAAGGTTGGGAGAATTAAAAGCAAAGAGCTGAACTACGAGGCTGGCAATGTAGATACCTATTGGAAATATGCCTTAGTAGAATTTATGGAGGATGACGAATTCATAGATGATATGGAGGAGATGGAAGAGGAATTTGAAGACTCTAAAAAGGACGATAGTTCCGAGAAGAAAAGATCAACTACTAGCAATAGTAGATTTGACGATAACGTAGCCCTGGGCATTGACAAGGCAATGGTTTTAACCCCAAAATATTTGAATCTAGACCAAAGGGAAGAAACTGGAATTAAATTTTTCTCCTCAGAAAGAAACAAAGAACAATACAAGGGTATGCTCAGACAATGTGCCAATATTGTGGGATTAGAATTGGAATTCTTTGATTATAAAAGAATGAGAAATTTAGACGCGGAAACTTTTAATCAAATGGCCATTTTAAAAAGCTGGACCACCGAAAGAATGAATCATGTAAACCACCCTGTATTGGTAAGTGATTTTGATAATATTCAGGAAGCGATAGATTTAATGGATAGTCCTTATTTAATCAATACGGGGCATTTATCACTTCGTGAAAAGGAAGCTGATATAGGAATGAAAATTTGTGGTGGAATTCTACTGCCGCCGCTTCTCCCTTTTATTATATATGATCTAGCAAGCCCAGACTATAGTTCCTTCAGTTATTTTTTCCTTTTTGATTTGAACACTGGAAATGCCTTAATGGCCGAATACAATAGCTATGATAATAGGGATAACTCTGATTATGTAAAAAGCATAGTTTATAACTATATGCTACAGGTAGCTTCAAAATCAAAAAACTAAATGCCTAATTACAATCAAATTCTGGTAATGAAAAAATTAATTGTCTTATTTGCTTTCCTTCCTCTTTTCGCTGCAGCTCAAAACACACCTGGCTATCTCGGTAAAAGGTTTATCCTAGGTTACGGGCTCAACATTACACCAAGTTTAGGTCTTGCCTCGGCAGATGAAGTGCCTGGTGAAGGAAGTTTTAAAATAATCACGAAAAATGCCTTTGACCTTGAGTATGTGATTCACAAAAAATATAGCCTTGTTGTTGGTTTGGATGCCTTTAACACCTATACGGCGGAGGAATATAATACTACCATCGATATTAATGGGCAAAATGTGCGATACGAAAGTATTGAGAATTCTAAAGTAAGCTCCCTAGGTTTTAGTTTTGGTTTAAAATCTTATCAAAAGCATTTTGCTCCATTAGGATCAAATTGGGAGTATAGAGTTTTCTATAGAACCAGCTCAGTATCAGAGCTTCAAACTACAATAGACAGCCTAAATATTATGGGCTCAAATTTTACGCAATACGGATTTAGCCTTGGATATAATCTCAACCGTATCATTAATGACCAAATAGTTATTGGCATTGGATTTAATCTTAATTTAAATCTTACCATGGATGCCAATAGTGGAGAATTATATTTAGATGCCGCCTATTCTTTATATCCAGAAGATCAGCAGGCCGACCTAAGAGGACAGGCCATAAGGCGAGTTCAGGTGAGGGATATTTTTTACTTTAAATTTGGGATCGGTTATTTATTATAGCCGCTAAAACAATACGCTACTCCATCTTTTATTAATATAAAGGGTGATAAATTTGTTTATTCTCAATAAAGCTCAGCATTGTGGGAAACCTGTCACTTGGGCTTTTTAATATATCCTAATAGGCTTCAAAACATTTGGACTGAAATAGATTTCAGAGTTTCAGACTCTTGCCTCCTCTATAAATTAAAGGGTAGAGCAGCCATTTCTTAGAATTGACACTTCTATTGTTTAGCACATTACTCATACAGTCATCAAATGGATGTAGAGATTTTAGTCTACAAATACCAATGATTCTGCTGCTTTACTTTCCTGAATATACCTATCTAAAGAATGGAAAAACATTGGCGGGATTGGTCTAGAAAGCAAGGGTCCGATCTCCCATTTTCCTGTTATACTCCTTTTAAAATATAGGACATCATATTTTTTCTAAAATAATAAATTGATGGCTTTTAATTTTTATTCAAAGTTGGTTTAGGAAATATTTGAGAATAAAAGATTAGCCATGAACAGCTGAAAATTTCCCTTCAGAGAGTTGTGGATAGGAGAAGTGAAAAAGATGAGTAGAAACCAAAAAAGCCATCCTAAGGATGGCTTTAAAATTATATAGAAAATAGTGGGGACTAGTTTTTCAAAAAGTCGTTCACTAGATCTTTATTAATTACTTTTTCTTCGAAGGAATAAGCACCAGTTTTAGGGCTTTTTTTCATGCGGATCACTTTTGTATAGGATGCGCTACCTTCTTTTTTCAATGTTGCTACTACTTTCTTAGCCATTTCAAATTCGTTTTAACAGGTTACTTAATTTCCTTATGAACCGTATATTTTTTCAATACAGGATTGAATTTTTTCAATTCTAATCTGTCCGGAGTATTCTTTTTGTTCTTAGTAGTAATATAGCGAGAAGTTCCTGGCATTCCAGTTTCTTTGTGCTCAGTGCACTCCATAATTACTTGAACTCTGTTTCCTTTTTTAGCCATGTGACTCTAGTTCTTTAAAATTACTTAGTAAGGCGTCCGTTAGCTCTTGCTTCTTTAATTACAGCAGAGATACCTTTCTTATTAATGTCCTTAAGAGCAGATGTAGAAACTTTTAAAGTTACCCAACGATCTTCCTCAGGAATATAAAAGCGTTTCTTAGTAAGGTTTACATTAAACTTCCTTTTGTTCTTCTTATTCGAAAAAGAAACATTGTTTCCTGTAATGGCTTTCTTTCCTGTTAGTTCACAAACTCTTGACATATAAATCGCTCGTTAAAAATTGGTCTGCAAAATTAGATAAAGTTTTTAAGCTGAACAAACATCAATGATGATTTTTCTGTATTTCTATTCGAAGTAAATCCATAGCCATCAAAGCGGTCTTTTTAATATTGCGAATTCTATTCCTTCCAAATTGGAATTTCTTGGATTTCACCCTATTAGGTCCAGCAATTGCTATCCAAATTGTGCCTACTGGTTTTTGTTCACTGCCACCATCAGGACCAGCAATTCCACTAGTTGCAATAGAATAATCTGTTTTAAACCGATTTCTTGCCTCAATTGCCATTTGTTCCACCACTGATTTTGAAACTGCTCCATGATTTATTAGGTCTGTTTCCTTCACTTTTAACAAATCCATTTTCGCTTCATTGGCGTAGCTAACCACACTACCTTTATAATAAGCTGAACTTCCAGCTATTTTGGTGATTAAATGTGCAATATATCCTCCGGTACAACTTTCTGCAGTAGATATGCTAAGTTTTTGTTTTAATAGGATTTTACCTAGCAAATCTTCTAAAGATTCGGCATTCTCCCCAAAAACAATATCTCCTAATATTTCCTTTAGCTCAACAACTTCTGCTTCAATTAGCTTTTTTCCCTCCTCTCTTTTTAGATCATAGGAAGACAACCTTAATTTCACTAATCCTGGAGAGGGTAAATAGGCAAGACTTAAATGGTGGCTTAAATTTTTCTCCCAATTCTCTAGCATTTCCGCTAAATCGCTTTCGGGCACCCCTTGGGTGATAATTGTTTTATGCTCTGCCGTTCCTGAAATCAGATTTTTTTCAATCCAAGGAACAATTTTCTTTTCCACCAAATATTCCGTTTCATAGGGAACTCCTGGCAATGAGAAATAATGAACCTCATTCTTTTCAAAATGCATCCCCGATGCTGTACCTAGTTTATTGCTAACCACCCTGCAGCTGTTTGGGAGAAAAGCTTGTTGTCGATTAATTTCTGAAGGAACCCTTCCAAAGCTTTTAAAAAGATCCTTTATATGTTCAAAAACCTCGGGCCTAAATACCAATTCACCGCCAAAATATTCAGTGAGGGTGTTTTTAGTAATATCATCTTTTGTAGGACCTAGTCCACCCGTTAGAAAAACCAAATTAGTTTTATCCGAAATTGAATTTAAAGCCTCAATAATGAGATCCTTATCATCAGCAACCACCCTCTTCTGTAGAACTTTCACCCCATTGGCGGTTAGTTGTTGGGCAATAAATGTGGAGTTGGTATCAACGGTTTGGCCAATTAGGATTTCATCGCCAATCGCAATAATTTCAGCTTGCACTATTCTTTGGATTTTCGATCAAAGGTAATGGACTTTCAGGAGATTAATTCTGCCCAGCAAATTAATATTAAGAAGCAAGGGCTTTGGCTTATTTAATTTTTAAAAAACCTAAGCAGACTTTGTTGCTTTACAATTTTACCGTTTACATCATCGGTTGAAGTTCTTACTGCAATAAATAAATTACTTTCACTTATTTCCTCAATAATTAGGGTGTCTACAGCAAGCGCATTTTTAATAAAATACAAGGTGTCTCCATCACAATTATATCTGCTAGTATCCATAAAACCTTGATAATCCAAATAGGCCCAATAGGATGCTGTAAACTCGAAATTAATTCCTGTTACTATGGAATCCCATTCTAAAGTAACTCCATTTAACGTAGTTCTCGTAACCTGTGCACTGGAACTCCATTTTCCAACCAACATATCTCTTTTCGGTGTGGGTTCCTCTGGTGGAGAACTTGGTGTACAAGCGATCACTAGGCCAAGTAGAAAAATGTAAACAATAGAATTTTTCATAAAACAGATTTTATCGGGATTACAAATGAAAGAAAGATTGATCATTAATAAAAAGGAAAGTCAGTAAAATGCTATTATAAAATAGTTTAGGAATAAAATCATAGCCTATTTAAAGTATTTCACCATCAAAATATCGAATAATCAAAGGCCACTTATCTTTAATACGTAAATTTCCAATCTAAACGCCAAAAAATTAAATTTCATACATGAGAAAAATTGCCTTCCTTTTAAGTTTTAGCCTATTATTTTCTTGCGATCAACTTCTTCCTTTGTTGGAATCTGCAGGTTCATTAAACACGCCCCCAACCAAATCCGAAGTAAGCTCTGGAATAAAAGAAGCTTTAACAGTTGGTATAAAAAACACTGTTTTAAAAACCTCATCGGTAAACGGGTTTTTAAATAATTCCCTAATAAAAATCCCATTTCCGCAAGAAGCGGCTAAAGTAGAATCAACAGTTAGGAATTTGGGCCTGGGTAATAAAGTGGATGACTTTGTAGCTACACTAAACCACGGCGCCGAAGAAGCCTCGAAAAAAGCAAGTCCTATTTTTGTAAACGCCATTACATCTATGAGCATCAACGATGTTTATGATGTTTGGAGGGGTGATAATAATGCAGCTACAGTGTACTTAAGAAACAATACGGAATCTGACTTACAAATAGCATTTCAGCCTGTAATTAAGCAAGCTTTGGAAAAAGTAAATCTTACTAAATATTGGAATCCACTTATCAATACTTATAATAAAATCCCATTGGTTCAAAAAATGAATCCGAACCTGGATGAATATGTTCTCGATAAAACCTTAGATGGTCTTTTTACCATGTTGGCACTTGAAGAAGGGAAAATACGGGAGGATCCAGCAGCTAGAGTTTCTGATCTATTAAAAAAGGTCTTTGGATATCAAGGAACCTCCAGTTTTCAATAAAAAAAAATCCCCCAAAATTAATTGGGGGATTTTTTTTGATCTTAAATTCTTTTCATTTGAGTTTTGATCATTTTCACTTGATCATTAAGCATTCCTCTTGTGTCGAGTTTTTTTACTTCCGTTAGAAGTAGCATCGCCTCTCTTTTTCTTCTTTTAGAAACAGCAACACCAGCCAATTGTAATTTCACCATAGCTTGATCATGCTTCATCCTTAATCCGGTATTCAATGCCTTCCTTAAAAGTGTTTCGGCCTTACCAATACCACGCTGAGATTCTATCATACCCATCAACATATAATAATAAGCCAATTGTCCTTTAACTAAAGTAGCCTCTGGATTTTTAATTCTGCTTAAAGATTTCTCAGCTTTGGCCATATTATTCTTTCTTAAATGCCAAAAAGAAATTAATATATGTTCATTTCTGAAATAAGTGAATACCACAAGTCCAGAAAGGAGAACCAACATTATTCCATTTCCGATATTTCCATCAACAAATTGCCAAATTGCCCATGCTAAAATAGCCGCAGCAATTCCCAACCTGATTATTCTATTTAACATTCTTCGTTTTTTTGAGGCTGCAAATTTAAGAATTAGCTGGCAAGGAATTAGGCATTTGAAAGAATTAATCTGGGAAATTTAGAATTCCGTAACCAACTTTAAATTTAGCAACCTTCCCGTAAGGAAATTGGGAACAGCATACTCCCTTGCTGTACTGGCATCTTTTATCCAAAGGTAGCTGATGGTATTATTTGTAGCCAATAAATTAAATACTTCAAGGCTCACCCACATACTTTTGATGCTCTTCATAAATGAACTTTTATACTCCTTCCCTTCTACCCTAAGCACCTTGCTAAAACCAATATCTACCCTTCTATAGGCAGGAAGTCTGAAATCTTTTAATTTTTCTTCTGCCGTTGCCTGTGGAGGAGCAAATGGGATTCCAGAACCATAGGTAAGGGTTAAACTAACACGGAATGTAGGGTCATTGGGTAAATAATCCTGGAAGAATATTTTAAAATTAAACCTTTGGTCTGTAGGTCTGGGTAAAAAACCAACTCCATCACCTTCAATATCTTCTTGTATGGTAAGTAATGATAATGATGCCCAACTTTCCACTCCTTTTACAAATTCACCATTTATCCTATAATCAAATCCTGTAGCAAAGCCCCTGCTATTGTTTTCCGCCGTATATCTTATTCTAACATTTTCCAAATCATAAGGAATAAGGCTGCTGAAATTTTTATAATACACTTCTGTAACCATTTTAAATGGTCTATTCCACATGGTTAATTGGTAGTCATTCCCCAAAACAAAATGAATAGATCTTTGCGCTCTAATATTTTCGTTGATTCCACCGTTCAACTCTCTCATTTCTCGATAAAATGGTGGTTGGTAGTAAAATCCAGTAGCAAATCGGAAAACCATATCACTTTCCCAATTAGGTTTCCATCCCACACTAGCTCTCGGACTAATAACATTCTGTCCATTGAATGTCCAATAATGAGTCCTAATACCAAGATTTACAAAGAGGTCTCCACTATCTACATCAAACAGTTTAGATCTTTCCACATAGGCGGTAATCCTGGAAGATTGAACTCTGGCCTCACTATCAAAGCTTTCAAATAGATTTAATTCTTTTTCGGGATCAAAGCTCGTCACTATAGTTCCAATACTCGGATTATTTGGATCTGGAATAAAGGCGAAATTCGCAGTTGGATTGTTTGGAACACTAAATCCGGCCGAATCTATTTTCTCCCATTCTTTATATCGGTCGATAATACTTTCATATTGATATTTCAATCCCCAGCGCCATGTAATCTCATCTTTGTCATAAAGACCATCATGAGCAATATTAGAAACTATGGCATCCAAATTATTCCTCGCATAATTTTGAAAGCCTCCTGTTCCTCTGATAAATGATATTTCTCCAAAATCATCGGAACCTAAATTATTATTTAATTCTCCTAAACGGTAGGCTCCTAGGATATCAAAATATTCTTGTTCTATAGTTTGAAATCCTGAGCTCGAGAATTTTAGCTGTAAATTTTTATTGGGATTGTAGCTAGCTTGTAGGGCTCCAAATTTGGTGGTGAAATCATAGTCTTCTCTACCATCGAAGAAAACCTGAAGTCGCAATGCTTCTTGAAAGGTTCCGAAATCTGTTGTTCTAGTGCTTGGAATTACCTGATATTTATTTCTACCAAAATTCCCTAAAAAGCTTAGTTCCCATTCATCTGTAAGGTAATAGGTTAGGTAGGCTTGAATATCTGTAAACTGCGGTCGGAAATCGGCATCTGTATCTAAGGTTCCCAGTAAAAGTTGGTTGGTCCTATACCTGGCTCCAACTAGTACAGACAGTCGCTCTTTGAACATAAGGTCTTCAAATACAAGTCCTCCACCCAATAAACTACCTTTCACACCAACACTAAAATCCCTGGGCTTTTTATAGGTAATATCTAAAACGGACGACATTTTATCGCCATACCTAGCTTCAAAACCACCGGCAGAAAATTTAATATTGGAAACCATTTGAGAATTGACAAAACTCAAACCTTCTTGCTGGCCATTTCTCACCAAAAATGGACGGTAAATTTGGATTCCATTTACATAGACTAAATTCTCGTCAAAATTTCCACCTCGAACATTATATTGGGAGCTCAATTCATTGTTACTACTTACCCCTGCTAAAGTTTTTAAAGCTGATTCTACTCCGGAACCCGGACCTACAAAAGCATCGATGGTTCTACCCTTAAGTACGGTTTGACTTTCAAAACGAGATTTTCTGGATGTAACGGTTACTTCAATTAAATTTTTGGCAATTAAAGTAAGAACTGGGTTAAATTTTTTAATCTCCCCTTTCTCAATCGAAAATCGAGTGGTATCCACAGAATAACCTAAGCTGTAAAAAATGAGCAGCTGATTCTTTCCAGGACTTATTTTTAATGAATAGTTACCATTTTCATCACTTAAAGTAAAATAGGATCCTACCCTTACCTCGGTACCTTCGAGGGGTTTCAAGTGGTTATCTAATACTTTTCCTTCAATAGAGGTAGTTTGGGCATTTAGCTCAACTAAAGTTGAACAAAGCAGAAGTAGGCTGAGAAAAGTAGATTTTAATAAAAATTGCATTTAGATAGCTGCTGGGATTATTTGGAATTAAAATCACCTCGTTTTAGGGCTTTGAAAAACTCTGCCCAGGCAAATGGATTGGTAAGTGATCCCAGAATAGCTGTTCCTCCATTCGAAAATCCTTGGTATCGTCCATAATCATAGATTGCCGTTTGATTCTGTAAAATTGCAAGCTCCTGTAACTCTGCTGAAGACATCCCCATTTCGGCAGCTCTATCCTTCAATTCCTGGATAGCCAGATTACGCATAGCTATGTCATTCTCTTCGGTAGGCACTCGCATAGCCAAGAATTCATCTTTAAAATTATCAGGTGTTGGCCAGGGATATAAGGTTACTGGAAGTAAAAATGTGGTATCCCTCTTCATTACCACCCTCACCAAATACTCGCTTTCATCCAAGGAATCTGGTAAAAACAATTCCTCTTTTTTAAAACCTATAACAGAAAAAGATATGGTATCTCCCGGAAGTGCCACAAAGGAGAAAAAACCTTCGGCATTACTACTGGTTCCTCGATTTCCGTTTTTCACATAGATATTGGCAAAGGGAATAAATTGTGGAATACTATCATTGGTGATTACAATTCCGGAGAGCTGCATTGGACTACTTGTTACTTTCTGAGCCTGAATTTGGCCAGTAAAAAGCAAAAGGATAAAAAAGCAAAGTAAATTTCTCATTTGGAATAGCAAACGCATATTTTGCGAAAATAGCATACTCTTAGTAGATAAGTGTATAATTTGCTATAGAAATATTATTCAAGCCATCACTAACTTCTATTTTTAGGCTATGTTTTCCCCTGTTTAAGCCTTCACTTTTCAAATCGAGGATAAGCGTTTTTTTCTTTGCATCATAGGTCATCAAAATCCATTCACCATCCATATAGGCATTGTAATTTTTTATTCCTGAAAAATTATCCGCAATTTTAATTTTCACCTTACTCAGTTGTGAAATTTTTGATCCATTTTTAAAATTTACTGGCCTAATTCTAGGCGCAATGGTATCTGCTACTATAGCAAAATCTCCTAGCTGCCTTGTTCTGCCAACGATAAAACCATTTTCATATTTACCTCCTTCAAAGTCTGCTATTTTCCCATTTTTAAAACTTGCAATGGCCAATTTATTTTTATCTCCATCGAAATTTAGGCTTGGTTTTATTTTAATGTTGAAGTATTTATGGATAGGAATTTCTTCGGATCCTAAAGTGTAAATAGGGCTATAGCAATCTTCACATCTTGGATTTTCCAGATATTCAAAGCTCACATCCTTATATAAGGCTCCATCAGGAAGAACGAGGTCTATAAATTCATTTTTAAAAAAATTGGTTTGGCCATATTTAAATAGTGGAAGGTCTGAATAACTAAAAAAGCCTTCACCCTTAGTTTCTTCTTTTTTCAAAATCTTAAAATTTAAGCTGGATGTATTTCCCTTTATATCTTTTACCAAAATTTCAACAGGGTAAACCGAGTCTGGAAGTAGCTGTACTAGCTTTAATTTTTCCTTGATTTTGTAAATACTCAATCTGTTATTTGGTTCAATCAATAATTTATTCATTGTTCTACCGCAGCATTGTTTTTGGCCATAGTCTATATGGCTATTGATGAACCTAGTTTCACTAAAAGCAAAAGTTTCCATTTCAAAATGATGGTATTTTTCCCCTGCGATAATTAGCTCTATAGAAAAAACACCATTTTTATTATTTGCTTTATTTAACCTATCGAAGGTTCGAATAGCAAAACCTGGCTCTCCTTTTACTTCAATAATTCCACTTCCCGCCAAATGATAATTACCATTAGCGCTTTTTAGCAAATTGTATTTTTTGGATTCTTTTAGCACCCCTTTATCAAAATCATAAAACTGTAAATCTTGCAATTCAGGTTTTCGGCTATCCTCAACATCATAAAAATAAAGGGGATTAATAATTTTTTCAGTTCGAGTATCCCGGATTTCAAAATGAAGATGAGGGCCACCACTACCACCTGAATTTCCAGAAAGAGCAATAGTATCACCTTGTTTAAAATTAAAACTACCGCTATAAGGAAAGAGGTCTACGGAAAAGCTCTTTTTTATATACTGCTGACTTCGAACATAATTTTGAATATCAGGATTAAAACTTCTTAAATGGGCGTAAACGCTGGTATACCCATTCTTATGTTTGAGATACAGGGCATTACCAAAACCGTAGGGTGAAACTTTTATCCTCACAATTTCACCATCGGCAATTGCTATTACGGGCAGTCCTTCCTTTCCTTGTGTTTTAATATCAATTCCAGAGTGGAAATGATTGGTTCTCAATTCGCCAAAGGTTCCGGAAAGAATTAAGGGGATATTTAGTGGAGAAATAAAATCCTCCTTTGGGTATTTCTTTTGTGCCCATGAGAAATGGGATATTAAAATCAGGAGAAAAATGCAATACTGTTTAGTCATATTTGAAAAAAGAAGTCTAAAATTAGGCCAATAATAAGCTGATGAAAACATTTTCCAAAAGCTTTGCTAACAAAATTTGTTTAAGTTAGTTCCATTCCTACTTTTGTAGAAAGCTGAATAGTAGAACTTATGTCGAACATACATTTGCAAATCAACAATTTAGAGCGATTAGCAGAACGTTTAGTTCATTCACATGAGGGCTTGCAAGGTGAAAATTTTGAACTTAAGCAGAAAGTTGAAGAACTTGAAGGTAAACTAAGAGAAAAAAATTCAGAACTTGCGCTGCTTGAAGCTGAGCTAAAAAATGCCCAAGTTGCAAAAGGAATAGTACAAGGAGGCCAGGAGGTAAACTTGGCCAAGGCAAAAATTAGCTCACTAGTGCGGGAGATTGACCGTTGTATTGCGTTGTTGAACGAGTAATCCTAATAAAATTTGTCGGATTATTTAAAAATAAAAGTTTCTATTGCAGACCGTGTTTATCCACTCACCATAAAACGGGAGGAGGAGGAACAAATTCGTTCTGCAGCAAAAACAATAGAAGGCATCCTCAAAAAATATGGTGAGGGCTATGCCGTTAGAGATAAGCAGGATTTATTGGCCATGTGTGCCCTACAATTAGCATCTCGATTAGAAAAAAATTCTGGGCTTGAACTGGTAGATGGTGAAAAAATTAGTCAAAGACTTTCAGCCATGGAAAAGGTTCTTGCAAACGCAATAAAATAGTTAGGTTCTTTACAATTTTTTTTCCCGCATCTGTTCAACCATTTGCTAAACTCAACGCTAATAATTATGGGAGTTTAGCTCGAACTTTCTCGATCAAGCCCTCTTCGAAGGGAAGGTCAAAATTGTTCGGTAAGCTCCGATCTTGTCTGACTGGAGTTTAGACAATACTTGAGTAGGTGCGGGTTTTTGTTTTTAGTAAAATATTTAAAGAGTAGAAAGAAAATGGAATCAATAGCAATTGGAATTATAGCCTTTTTGGCAGGGGGTGGATTAATATTTATCCTTTCTAAATCCATGGAGAAAAAGAAGGGCTCCAAAATTATTATCGAGGCCACTAAGGAGGCTGATAATATTAAAAAGGATAAAATTCTTCAGGCCAAAGAAAAGTTCCTTGAATTAAAAACCGAACATGAGAAGGTAATTAACAGGAGGGAGAATAAACTCAATGAAAGATTCAATTCTGTAAAAGACAAAGAACAAAAGGTAAACAAAGCTTTTCAGGAAAATAATCACAAATCAAAGGAGCTTGATAAACTTCAGCAAAGCCTAAATAAGAGGATAGAATTAACTAGGATACGTGAAGAGGAACTGGATAAAGCTCATAAAAAACAAGTTGAACAACTAGAAGTAATTTCTGGGCTTACACCTGATGAAGCTAAGGAACAATTATTAGTTGCACTGAAGGATGAAGCTAGAACGGATGCTGCAGCTTTTATACAAACCACCATGGAAGAGGCTAAGCTTTCCGCAAATAATGAAGCCAAAAAGGTGGTTATTCAAACTATCCAAAGGGTGGCAACTGAGCAGGCTGTAGAGAATAGTGTTTCGGTATTTAACATTGAAAATGACGATGTAAAAGGAAGGATAATTGGTAGAGAAGGAAGAAATATCAGAGCTTTAGAATCTGCCACCGGTGTTGAAATCATTGTAGATGATACCCCTGAAGCTATAATCCTTTCCTGCTTTGATCCTGTAAGACGAGAAATTGCCAGACTTTCACTTCATAAATTGGTGACTGATGGTAGAATTCACCCAGCACGTGTAGAAGAGGTTGTGGCTAAAACAAGCAAGCAAATCAATGAAGAAATCTTTGAAGTTGGTAAAAGAACAACGATTGATTTAGGAATCCATGGACTTCATCCAGAATTGGTGAAGATAATCGGTAGAATGAAATACCGTTCCTCTTATGGACAAAACCTTTTACAGCATTCTAGGGAAGTAGCCAACCTTTGCGGAATAATGGCTGCTGAGCTTGGTTTAAATCCGAAAATTGCCAAACGCGCTGGTTTACTGCATGATATTGGGAAAGTACCAAGTGAAGAAAGTGAGTTACCACATGCTATTTTAGGAATGAAATGGGCAGAAAAATATGGTGAAAAGCCTGATGTGTGTAATGCTATCGGTGCCCACCATGATGAAATTGAAATGACAAACCTTATTTCACCAATTGTTCAGGTTTGCGATGGAATTTCTGGAGCTCGCCCAGGAGCAAGAAGGCAAATTGCCGAATCCTATATTCAGAGGCTTAAGGATTTAGAAAATCTGGCAATGTCTCAAAAGGGTGTAACAAAGGCCTATGCCGTACAAGCAGGAAGGGAACTAAGAATCATGGTTGATTGCGATCAGGTAAATGATGCTGATGCAGCAAGAATATCCTTCGATATTAGCCAAAAAATTCAAAATGAAATGACCTATCCTGGTCAGGTGAAAATTACGGTAATTAGAGAAACACGTGCTGTTAATGTAGCTCGATAATTTTTTCCAAGGCCTGTTTTATCATCCTTTCAACAACCTTGGAAGGATGCGAGGAAAAGTCTCCACTAATACGGTTTGCCAAAATTGCTGAAATAGAAATGGCTTTATGCCCAAAAAGCTCGGAAAGCCCATAAATCCCAGCCGTCTCCATTTCCAAATTTGTAATAGGAAGTCCATTAATACTCATTTGCCCCAAGGTGTTTACAAAGTTTTTCACTTTGGTCTCAGCATTAACAGATCTGCCCTGCGGAGCATAAAAACCAGGGGCTGTAATAGTAACTCCCCTATGATCATAAACTTCCTTAAAATGACTTAAAAGCTTGGGATCGCCTTTCACAAAATAAGGTCTGGGAAGTTGCCCTAATTCTGGTTTTTGTTCTAATAGTACATCAAACTCCACTTCTGATAAATTATTATCGTAAAAATGGAGAAGGCCATCGAAGCCCAATGCAGCTTCAGATGCAAGAATGCTATCAATTTCAATATCATTTCTTACCGTGCCGCTGGTACCTAATCGAATAAAATTAAGGGCTCTATGTTCTAATGTTTCTCCTGTTTTTAAGTCTTTATTGAAAAGGCAATGAATCTCGTTAAAAACAATATCAATATTATCAGTTCCAATACCAGTGCTAATTACAGATAATCTTTCACCAGCAAGTGTTCCTGTATGTGTTACAAATTCTCTATTATGCCTTTCTAACTCAATGCTGTCAAAGTATTTGGAAACCTCCGCTACCCTATCTTGGTCGCCAACGGTAATAATGGTTTGGGCCAATTCACCTGGGTGCAGGGCTAGGTGATATATACTTCCATCAGGGTTGGTTATTAACTCCGAATTTTTCATTTCAAAATTTTCTCAAAACTAGCCTAATTTATAAAAGCAAATTTCTTTTTTTAAACTAGTATAAATTAAAAGTGGAAAACAAATTCCACAAACTATTTATTGGCTTAAAGTATTACTTTTGTAACCAAAATAAATAAACATGTCTATCGAATCTCCAAAAATTCTCGTTCCTGTAGGGTTTTCAGAACAATCCATATTGGCCCTAAGGCAAGCAGTAGTTTTTGCTAAGGCTATGAAAGCTAGTATTACTCTTCTAACTGTAATGGAAGGAAATGGCTTCCTCAAAAAATTATTTAATACAGACCAATCTGGTGATGACTTAAAACCGATGGTAAAGGCCAAGTTACAAGAACTTGCCAATGAACATATTGTAGCAGCAGGCATTGATTTCCAAGTTATGGTTTCCCAAGGTCTGGTATATGAAGAAGTTGCCAAAGTTTCTGAAATTATTGATGCCGACTTAGTAATAATGGGAACTAATGGAAAGCCTCAAAACTTTAGAAAAAGATTTATTGGGAGTAATGCTTATAGGGTGGTTACTTTGGTTCAACCACCAGTTATTACGGTTAAAGGAGTTCGAAATATCGAAGGAATAAAAACCATTATTTTCCCATTGGTATTGGATAGAAGATCAAAAGAAAAAGTGGGCCCTGCACTAAAATATGCCCGATTATTTGGAGCAGATATTAAGGTGGTTTCCATATTGGAATCTGAGGAAAAGGCCCCTGTATTAAAAGCCCATATGAAACAAGTTTCTAAATTCATTAATGAACATGGGATTACCTGCACTGCGGAATTGGTTGAGCCAGCAGAAAAAAGTGGTGTAGTACGTAATTTCTTAGAATACGCTTACAATAATAATGGCGACCTTTTGATTATTACTGAAGAGGCTGGAGAAAGAGATATTACAGATTACCTATTAGGAAATGATGTACAAGCTATGGTTTATCATTCTGAAATTCCAGTAATGTGCATTACTCCTTCCAAAGTAAAATGGGAAGCTATGTGGGAGAGTTTTTAATTAAACCAAATTATTATTTCAAAGCCAAGTGAATGATTTTGCTTGGCTTTTTTTATTTCCAAATTTTGGCAATGGGATATCTTAAATGCTCCTTTTCGTAGGCTGCTGAATTCTTATAAATAAAGTATAATTGCGCCCAAGCATTTTTTGATTCCTCAGGATTTTCTTCCTTCCACTGCTTCAATTTCGTTTTTAATGCTGGATTGTTTTTTAGCAAATCCTCGGCAGTTTCTTCAAAGACATATGGAGAAAAGCCCTCCTTTTGTTGGAAAATTTCGTCGAAAAAATTCCATCTTAAATATGAATCTACAGCTTCTGCTTCCAAAACTGACACTAAGAACCTTCTATTGGCCTGCTCTGTAGAAATCAAATAATCTCCAGCTAAAAAATTCCTATTCTCTATTTTTTTATTGGTGGATAGGGAGCTAAGCGGAAAGTGCCCTTCATAAGGTCGCTTGGCAAAATCAAATTCAAGGATATAGGTATTCTCCACCTTCATAATGCTGTCCTTATTCAATGGGGTCATTTTAATATGATTCGCTTTTAGCCTTTCCACAACTTCTTTCCAGGCAGCTGGAACAATATAGTAGCTCGGAATTTTTCCACTTGTTACAGGTTTATAAGTGTCATAATAATTTATAGTATAGGTTTGAGCTTGATCTCGGTAGTATTTCAGTCTATTTAAACCGGAAACATGACTAGCTATAAATTCATATTTATAGCCTTTAAATTCAATTTTTTTAGATTTTTCAGAATCTAGTTTCCAATCTAAATCCCATTTTTGAATATGATGGTCTAAACTATCAGCTTTAGCTTTTACCTCTTGCAATAACATGAAGTTTTTCTCGGCATAATCTCCTATCTGTATAAGAAATTCAAGAGTAGATTCTACCCTATTTTCATAAGGTTTTAGCATATGGGTTTCGGTGATAAAACCCAAAGTATTAAAGAGGGCCGTATAACCACTGGCATATCGAGGTGTTTCTAGAAATGCCGAATATCCCTTATCGGGAGTATTATTCCCATAAACATTTACATAGGGTATCATTTCCCATTTAGAATTTTCCATTCTACGGTATAATTCTGGTTCCATTTTATTATTGAGAAAATCCCCTAGTATGGGATTTAATTTATCCTTTTGAGTAGAAATTAGACTTAGAGTATATTGGTAATCTGCACCATTGGAGGTATGGGTATCCACAAAAATATGGGGCTTTAATTTGTGGAAAATCTTATAAAAACTAAAAGTATTTAAAGCATCAGCTTTAATAAAATCTCTGTTCAAATCTAGATTACGTGCATTTCCTCTAAAGCCATGTTCTTCTGGTCCATCTTGATTTGCTCGACTGCAACAATTTCGGTTTAAGACTCCTCCAATATTATAGGCTGGAATTATGGCAATCAACAAATTTTTAGGTGGGCCATTTTTTAAAATTTCACGGGCATATTGTATAGAGGCATCAATACCACAAGACTCTCCAGCATGGATTCCATTATTTATCAACAGAACAGTTTTGTGATTTAGAATACCTCCCAGTTCTTCAAAACTCTTAGGCTCTTCACTGGATATGATAAACAACTTTAATTTTCTTCCGCTATCGGTACTTCCTATATCCATCAACTTTGCTGTTGGATATTGGGCATCCAAATCCATATAGCTTTGAATAATTTCTTGATATTCCAAGGTTTTATTTTCCTTGTATTTAAGGCTTATTTGGGAATAGCTTATCAAACAAAACTGAAAGGCGAGGAAACTAAATAGAAATCTCATGGTTAATTGTTTTGAATCTGTTAAAATAGGAATTGAAAACTAGCCACGGAAAATAAATCGAAGATTTACCTTTGTAGAATGGAGAAAAAGAAAAGCACATTTGTGAACCCAATTGACCCTGATAAAATTACAGAAAATCCAGGCAGCCTTCCCTATGCCCATACTGTAGGTGGTGCAGTTATAAAGCCCAATAAATCTGGCCTTATCCGAAGTAAATCCTTAACGGCCATGGACCAGCAAACGGATATGCAATTATCACAAATCAAAGAACAGATTGATTTATTAGCCAAGCAGGCCAAAATTATTCAGGATAGAAAATTAATTTCAGAAAAAATTTATTCGGCACATATTGGTTTTAAACCAGAGATAAATCACATTTACCACGTTTATGAAAGGGAGGATGGACAAACCGTATTATCCATGATAGGCCCAGATGAATGGGCTTCTAAGCCAAAGTATAAAAGCTACCTCAAAACGGTAAGGCTTTTAGCCGATTTAACATGGGCAATTGAAGAAAACTAAAGATTGTCTACCAGCCTAAAACCTTCGCTATGAACATTAATAATAGCTACCGCAGAATCTTCCTTTAAATGCTTCCTTATTTTTGCCACATAAACATCCATGCTTCTCCCGGTAAAATAATTATCGTCTTTCCAAATCTTTTTTAAGGCTTCAGATCTACTCACCAGGCTATTTTTGTTTTGTGCCAGAAGCTTCAGTAAGGCTCCTTCTTTTGGACTGAGTTTAAACTCTTTATCCTCCAATTTCAAAATTCTCATTTCACTATCATATTGGTATTTTCCAATAGCCAATATTTTTTCTTCTGGAGTTTCCTGGTTTTGATTGGTCCGATTTAATATTGCCTTTAATTTATACAGTAGAACTTCACTGTCAAATGGTTTTGTCAAATAATCATCCGCACCAACTTGATAGCCACGAAGGACATCCTCCTTCAGGGATTTTGCAGTTAAAAAAATTAGGGGCATTTCATTGTCAAGCTCCCGAATTTCTGAGCCTAATGTAAATCCATCTTTATGGGGCATCATAACATCCAAAATACATATTTCTGGGTCATTGTTTCGGTAGGCTTGTAATCCTTCTACACCGTCTTTTGCTAATATTACTTCAAAATCATGAAGCTCTAAATAGTCTCTCAATACTGCTCCAAAATTTGGATCGTCTTCTACTAGTAAAATCTGTTGTTTGTTTTCTATCATGATTCTGGATTTAATGGTAAATAGATATAAAACCTACTTCCTTTATTTTTTTCACTTTCTACTTCAATTTTTCCGCCATGAGCCTCAATAATACCCCTTACATAACTCAGTCCTAAGCCATGGCCTTTAATATTATGAATATTTCCGCTGGTCACTCTAAAAAAGCGGTCGAATATTTTCTTTTGTTCCTCTTTAGTCATTCCTATTCCTTTATCAGAAATGATTAGGATAAAATCATTTTGAGTGATTTCACTTAGGATTTTTATTTCTGGGGCTCCAATAGAATACTTCATTGAGTTGTCCAGAATATTAATTATAGTATTTGCCAAATGGTTTTTGTCAACCATGAGTTCCAATCCTTTGGTATCGAAAGATTTTTCAAGGCTTCCTCCTCTAGCTTCCAATTGTAATTTGATATGATTTGCGCAATCTTCAAGAATTTCGGAAATAGGAACTTTTTCATAATTTAAATCCAATTCTTTTTTATCCATAAGTGCCATTCTCAACACACTTTCTACCTGCATATTCATTCGGTGATTTTCCTGTTTAATAAGATTGCTATAATGCCTTATTTTTTCTGGGTTGTTGATGACCTTTTCATTTCCCATCGCATCAATTGCCAAATTGATGGTGGCAATTGGAGTTTTAAATTCATGGGTCATATTATTGATGAAATCGGTTTTGATATCACTAATCCTTTTTTGCCTCATAGAATAGGATAGAGTTTTGGAAAAGGTGAATATCATGGCAATGGTAAAAAGTAGGCTATTCATTAATGTAAACCACATTGTTCCTAAAAGGTAATTTGCCTTTCTAGGAAAGCTCACCATCAACAAACGGTTTCCAAAAAAATCTCCAGGAAACAAAGAAGCCTTATGCTGATCTTTTTCCGGACTCCATTCATCACTTTTTATCGCCAGCTCATTATTTTCCATTACTGCATATTCAAAGGGTATAGAGATTCCCTTTGTCTCCAATTCGAATTGAATTAAGGAGTCTAGGTCTTTTTTCATCAAGCGGTGTTCTATTCTACCACTTTTACGAGCTTCGTGGCGCATAAGTTTTTCATAAACCTTAGAAAGGTTTACCATCCGGTTTTCCACCTTTTCCACCATTAGTGGTATTTCATCCTTAAGGTCAATTTCAGCTTTAACCCTTAATCCATTGCTATCCATTTTAAACAAAAAGGAAGTGTCGCGATTAATTTTCATGGAAAACAGCAGACCTTGCTCAGCAGCTTGGATTTTTTCTGCAGAGTCAAAACTTTCATAAGAATTTAAAATATTGTTTGAATTAAAGAAGGGCTCAAGGTTAGGACTGTCATTAAGAAAATTAACAGCTTCAATAGCTTCTAAACGCTTTGATACTCCAGAAAGAGCCTCCCCAACTTCTTGATCAAACTTCTCCTCCTTTATACTATATGCGTTAAAAACCCAATAAGCTTGAATAGCCGTAATTCCAGTAAGGGAAAGGGTCATCAATATAATTAGCCACCTAATTCCCTTTTTAGTCTTAATGGTTTTCATTCTCATAGCAACGCAAATTTAATCGGGCAAACATCTTAGCAATAATATTTAACTGGACTTTAACAACAGGCTATTATTCAAACTGTTTTAACTGGATTTTAACAAGAGCGAGGCAACCCTTAACAGAATCCATAGTGTCATATAGGTAGATTTGAGTAACGAAAACTAAAAACTAAATTCTTATTACAATGAAAAACTTAAAACACAAACTTCTACACCTCGGTTTAAGCCTTGCTTTTATAGGGCTAGGTCTAAATGCAAATGCCCAAACTCAAGAAAACCCAAGTCAAACCAAAGCCATAGTTAATCAAGATGTAGATAAGCCTGGTGATGGTAATACCAATCCTCCTGTAGTTCTATCGGGTGACGAAAAAATAAGTGAGGTGGTAGAAATTGAGGTTTATCCAAATCCCAACAACGGAAATTTTAATGTAAAGATCAACGATAAAATTGATTTTGAAAACATTATTATCACCGACCTTACCGGAAACATTATTTTTAAGCAAAGTGTAAAGGAAATGTCTGGAAAGGAATTGACAATAGATTTAAAAAATGCCAAAAAAGGCCTTTACCTTTTAAGCACGGGTAAAAGTGTACATAAATTTAAGGTCCTTTAAACAAAGCGAAAACTAAAGGATAAAAAAAAGCCTCACCAAATAATATGGGAGGCTTTTTTTTTGCTTTTTATGAATCAAAATAGTCCTTTTCAATAAAGGACTAATTTTTTATTCTTCCTAATCAGGACCTAGGCCATATGGGAATCTAACTTTCCTGCTAGGACATTCTTTGGTGCAACACCAACTTGTTTATCTACAACTTCACCATTTTTAAAAATCAATAAAGTAGGGATATTTCTGATGCCGTACTTCATGGAGATTTCTTGGTTATTGTCTACATTAACTTTTCCTACAACGGCCTTTCCGTCATAGTCTCCAGATAACTCTTCTACGATTGGTCCTACCATTCTACATGGTCCACACCATTCGGCCCAAAAGTCTACTAATACTGGTTTTTCTGATTTTAAAACAACTTCATCGAAGTTTGCATCTGTGATTTCAACTGCCATAACAAATGTTGGTCTTATATTCTAATTATTAATTTACTGTGTTCAAATTTAAATTATCCTGAGGAACAATTGGTCACATGAATGACTGGAATTCCCGATACTTAATTTAATTGCATTTTCAAAAAGGAATGCTCTTTTAAAGCATCCAAAAATCCTTTGTTTACTTCCACACCATTATTTCTGCTTGGCATTTTAATATGGACTTTTGGCTTTTCGGGGTCAAAGATCAGAAAATTTATACGTTTATTGCCTTTATTATTCTCAACCAAGTCATTGACCAATTCTATATTATCTGGAATCACATCATCTAAAGCAATGGTAATACTCACAGAATTGCAAAGCTGCTCCATTGCATCTTGTAAAAGAATAACTTCTTTAATCTTAGGTTCTACTCTCATTTGAGCACCTTCCCAGCTGGGGGTATACCTATTCACAAAGCCTTTAAAGACCAGCATTACGTTCAAATCCAAATAGGGCTTTAACTTTAGATATTCTTCACCAAACATTGCAAATTCGTGATTTCCAGAAAAGTCTTCCAACACAAAAACCCCAAATGGTTTTCCTTTTCTGGTTGTGGCATGTCTTACATCTGTGATAATTCCACCAATGGTAAACTCAGAAATACCGTTAAGATCTGCAAAGCTTTTGGTTTGGTGAGTACATAAATAATCCAGTTCATATTTGAAATCATCCAAGGGATGTGCGCTTAGGTAAATTCCATTAACCTCTTTTTCCTTACCGAGAAGCATAAGTCTTGGCCATTCTGGAACTTCTGGTAAGCTTGGTTCTGGAAGGCTTACTTCTTGTTCACCTCCGAACAAGGATACTTGAGCAGATTCTTCCTGGGCTTTTAAGGTTTGAGCATATTTCATGGCCCTTTCCAAAAAGGTTCGTTCATCGCCAAGTTGTGAAAAATAAATGGCTCTATGCTCATTTTCAAATCCATCAAAGGCACCACCAAGTGCTAAATTCTCCAATGTTTTTTTGTTCACAGACCTTAAATCAACCCTTGTTAAGAGATCGAAAATATTTTGGAAGGCTCCTTTGTCGCTTCTTTCTCTCACTATTTCCAAAACCGCATTCTCTCCTACTCCCTTCATTCCTCCAAGACCAAAACGAATAGCACCTTCTTGGTTTACTGTAAACTTTAATTGACTTTCGTTTACATCAGGTCCTAAAACAGGAATTCCCATTCTTTTACATTCTTCCATAAAGAATGTCACCTTTTTGATGTCATTCATATTATGGGTTAGTACGGAGGCCATGTATTCACCAGGGTAATTTGCCTTTAAATAACCGGTGTGAAATGCTACAACAGAATAGCAGGTAGAGTGGGACTTGTTAAAAGCATAGGCGGCAAATGCTTCCCAGTCTTTCCAAACTTTCTCCAAAATTTTAGGATCATGGCCCCTTTCATTTCCTTGCTCGATGAATTGGGGTTTCATTTTATCCAAAACATCTTTTTTCTTCTTACCCATGGCTTTTCGCAAAACATCTGCTTCGCCTTTTGTAAAGCCTGCCAAACTTTGAGAAAGAAGCATCACTTGCTCCTGATAAACCGTAATACCATAGGTTTCTGCTAAATACTCCTCCATTTCGGGTAGGTCGTAGCTAATTTCCTCTTCCCCATGTTTACGCTTAATAAAATTGGGGATATACTCTAATGGTCCGGGGCGATATAGGGCATTCATGGCTATTAAATCCCCGAATTTATCAGGTTTTAATGCCTTTAGATGCTTCTGCATTCCTGCGGATTCGAACTGAAAAGTACCATTGGTTTCACCCCTCTGGTAAAGTTCAAAAGTTTTTTGGTCTGTAAGAGGTATTTCGTCCGGATCTATTTCAATCCCGTGTTTGTCTTTTATGATTTTAATGGCATCCTTAATAATACTTAAGGTTTTTAATCCCAAAAAATCCATTTTCAACATTCCAGCAGATTCTACTACGGAATTATCAAATTGGGTAACCAAAAGGGAAGAATCCTTGGCTGTTCCTACAGGGATAAACTTGGTAATATCATCGGGTGTAATAATTACCCCACAAGCGTGGATTCCAGTATTTCTTACCGATCCCTCTAAAATTCGAGCTTGGTTTACTGTTTGCGCTTCTAGAGTATCTCCTTCAGCCAGTTTTTTTAGTTGAACTCCTAACTGGTATGCATCGCCATTGAGCTTTTCACCCATTTGCTTTTCATCCCAACCGAAAAGCTTGCCTAGTTTTACATCTGGAACAAGTTTGGCAATTCTATCTGTTTCTGGCAATGGTAATTGTAAAACCCTTCCTGTATCTCTAATGGCAGATTTACCACCAAGGGTTCCGTAAGTAATTATTTGTGCCACTTGGGATTGACCATACTTATTCACAACCCAATCTATAATTTTCCCCCTTCCTTCATCGTCAAAATCAATATCAATATCGGGTAGAGACACACGATCTGGATTTAAGAATCTCTCAAATAGCAAATCGTATTCAATTGGATCAACATTGGTAATTCCAATACAATAAGCAACAGCCGACCCAGCTGCAGAGCCCCGACCTGGGCCAACGCTAACTCCCATTTTTCGAGCCTGACTGGTAAAATCCTGAACAATTAAAAAATAACCCGGGTAGCCCGTATTTGCGATCGTTTCCAATTCAAAATCCAAGCGTTCCTCAATTTCCTCACTAATTTCCCCATATCGTTTTTTGGCACCTTCATAGCATAAGTGACGCAAATATGCATTCTCACCTCTTTTCCCTTCATCCAATTCATCTTGGGGGTCGATAAATTCATCAGGGATATCAAATTTGGGAAGTAATACATCTCGAGCCAGGGAGTAGGATTCTATTTTATCGGCAATTTCTACAGTGGTTTCAATGGCCTCCGGTAAATCTTTGAAAAGTTCAGACATTTCTTCCGGACTTTTCAAATAAAATTCATTGTTGGGAAATCCAAATCGATATCCACGTCCTCTTCCAATTTCAGTAGCTTGATATTCTGAATCTTTTACACATAAAAGAATATCATGAGCGTTAGCATCATCCTGACCAAGGTAGTATACATTATTGGAGGCAAAATACTTTACTCCATATTTTTTTGCGAATTTCACTAGAGTTTGGTTTACAACCTTTTCCTCTTCCAGACCATGACGCATCAATTCCACATAGAAATCTTCACCAAATTGTTCATGGTACCATTTAAAGGCCTCCTCAGCTTGTTTTTCTCCAACATTTAGAATTAAATGGGGAATTTCACCATATAAATTACCAGTGAATGTAATCAGGTCTTCTTTATACTCTAAAAGGATGTTTTTATCAATTCGGGCAACATAATAAAACCCTTCCACGAAACCGATGGATGATAATTTGGCAAGATTGTGATAACCCTTTTTAGATTTCGCCAAAAACACTTGTTGAAAACCATTGTCCTTTTGCGTTTTATCCAGTCTATCTCTACAAACCTGAAGCTCACAACCTACAATTGGTTTAATATCATTTGCCAGTGCATTTTGAACAAAATGAAAAGCACCGTAAAGATTGTAATGGTCGGTCATAGCCACAGCCGGCATATTCATTTCCTTGGCTTTGGCAATAAGCCCAGGAATATCGCAGGTAGCTTGGAGAATGGAAAATTGACTATGAAGGTGAAGGTGAACAAAATTGCTAGATTTTACACTCTCTTCAATATTAGTTTCAGCAGCTCCTGAGGATTGTTGCCTTTCCAATTCTTCCGCTAAAAGTTTAAAGGATTGCACCTTTAAGCCTATGGAATTAACGGTTTTTGGATTTTCCTTTAAAAAATCTGCTCTTTGTTCAACATTAAAACCAAGGCGCTCATCTGTGAAATGACCAATTCTCACCAATTCTAAAAAAGCCCTTGTAGTAGCTTCAACATCTGCAGCTGCATTATGAGCCTCTGCGAATCCTTCATTAAAAAGCTTAAAGTATAATTCTTCGAGTTTTGGGTATTTAAACCCTCCACCCTTACCACCAGGTAGTTGGCAGAAATTAGCCGTTTCATTACTGGTATCAATGCTTGCTAATCCTTCTAGCAAATTACTTTGATCCATTCGAAGGTATTCACAGCCTAAGATATTTACATCAAATTGAATATTATGTCCAACTACAAAACTTGCTTTCGCTAGATCTTGGCTAAACTCCTTCATAGCTTCCTCCAATGAAACTCCGTAATGTTCGGCAACTTCTGTAGTTATTCCATGAATTTTCGCAGCATTGAAAGGAATATCAAATCCATCTGGTTTTATTACAAAGTCTTTAACTTCCACCAATTTTCCATCAAGATCATGAAGCTGCCATGCTATCTGAACAGCCCTAGGCCAATTATCGAAATCACTTAGCGGAGCATTAAAGTTTTGCGGAAGGCCAGTTGTCTCGGTGTCGAATATTAAAAACATTGATAATGAATCAGTTGAAAAAGCACTTTGTGATCTTTAAAAATAAAATACTAATTGAAATGTATCTAGCAGTGTTGATAAAGAATGATAAGTGAATATTCTATTATAAACCAAGCTTTTATAAAAATAAAAGATTACTTTTGCGCCTCTTAAAAATTAATTAACTGGGTTTAGGACCCTTGTAAAACAATTAATCACTATGGCAACTAAAATTAGATTGCAACGCCACGGCCGTAAAGGCAAACCATTTTTTCACATTGTAGCTGCTGATGCTCGTGCAAAACGAGATGGTAGATATATTGAAAAATTGGGTACTTACAATCCCAACACCAATCCAGCTACTATCGAAATTAATTTCGATAAAACTGTAGAATGGGTGATGACAGGTGCACAGCCAACCAATACTGTTCGCGCTATCCTTAGTTATAAGGGAGTGATGATGAAAAAGCACCTTTTAGATGGTGTACGTAAAGGAGCTCACACTGAGGAGGAAGCTGAAAAGAAATTTGAAGCTTGGTTAAGTGAAAAGACCAATAAAGTTGATGGTCGCAAAGAACAATTGGCTAAAGAAGCAGAGGAGGCAAAAGCTAAGGCTTTGGCTGCTGAAGCGGAAGTTAGCAATGCAAGAGCTGCTGCGATAGCAGAGGCTAATGCTCCAGTTGTTGAAGAAGCTGAAACTACTGAAGAAGTTGAAACAGAAGCCGCTACAGAAGTTGCAGCGGAAGAAGCTGAAGCTCCTGCCGAAACCAAAGATGGTGAGGCTCCAGCAGAAGAAGCTTAATTCTCCTTGAATGCGTAAAGAAGATTGCTTTTATCTAGGCCATATCAGTCGTAAACACGGCTTAAAAGGTGAGTTAATTGCATTTTTTGATACGGATCAAAACGAAAATTACACGAATTTGGAATCAGTTCTCCTCTTATTGCAGGATGAATTGGTTCCTTTTTTTATTGAAGAAAGTGCCCAAAATTCTAAAGGTCATTTCATCTTAAAGTTTGAAGATGTAAATAGTCTTGAAGATGCCGAATCTCTTATTGGTAGAGAACTGTACCTTCCTTTAAGTCTACTCCCAAAATTAGCTGGCAAAGCTTTTTATTTTCACGAAGTAATTGGCTTTGAAATATTTGATGCTGAGTATGGAATGGTTGGTGTTTGCAAAGCCATCCAAGATCAAACAGCACAGGCCATTTTTATTGTTGAAAATCAAGGTGCAGAAATATTGATCCCTGCTGTGGATCAGTTTATTGATAAAATTGATAGGGGAAATCGCAAGATATTCCTCCATTGCCCAACAGGCCTTATAGATCTTTATCTCAATGCGGAAAATTGAGAGCTTTAGATTTAAGAAATTTAGCTTAGAACATTCCCAAAGCGCTCAAAAAATTGGAACAGATTCCGTCCTATTAGCTACTTGGATAGAGCATCATAATCCGAGGAGAATTCTCGACATCGGAAGTGGTTGCGGTCTCATTAGTTTTATTCTTGCTCAACGCTTTCCAAATTCTGAAATTGTTGGAATTGAGATCGATAAAGAATCTCATGACGAAAGTCTTATAAATTTAAATTCTTTTCCCTTGGCAACTAAGCTAAGTTTTATAAATGCTGATTTTTTAGAGTATGACTTTGAAAATTTAGAATTTGATCTAATAATTTCCAATCCACCATTTTTTAAAGATGCCTTTTTATCTGGATCAGCATCTAGAAATAAAGCGAGGCATGAATTTTCCCTTCCTCACCTCCAATTAATGGAAAAATGCACATCTATTTTAAATAAAAATGGCAAGCTTGCATTAGTCCTTCCCACGGAGGAATCCGAATTATTACAATCAAATGCTAAGATGTTTTGTAATCGGCTAACAAAATTAAAAAATAAGCCCAGCGCCAAAATTAAAAGGCATTTAAGCGAATGGAGCTTTTTTTCTGATTCTAGTTCTGAAGATGAGTTTATCCTTCGCAATGAAAATGGTGACTATTCGGATAGCTATAAAAGTCTAACCAAAGACTACTACCTAGAATTTTAATAGCCTAGAGAGCAGGCATAATAATTGTTTTGAATTTGAGAAATATGCTCAAATGAAATTCCGAATTCCTCACTTCATCCTCCTCTCCAGTATTTATCTTTTTGCCGCTGGCTGCCAAAGTTATATTCCCTATCAAGGCGATACCATTTTCACCAGTACAAGCCAAGAGCCCTGTTTAGGCAGGGAGTCCGAAATACAAATCTTTCCTAGCTCGGCCCAACTAGATTTTAATTATCAAAAAATTGGATTAATTGAATTAAAGCTAAGCCCCAATTCAAACAAGGAAATAAAAATTGATCGATTAAAACATGAAGCCTGGAAAAATTGTGCTGATGCCGTAATTCACGTCAGTACAGACTACAATTATGGTCTCGCTATCAGAATTGAAAAGGATGCTAGATTTTTTTGTGGGATATCCAGAAAACTTGGATAGCTCCTTTAATAGTCAGATAAACAACCCAGACCTTATTGAAAATATTTCTGGGATGGAAATCGAAGAGGAAGATGAGGATGCTTATGCAGGAATTCAGGCCTTTTTCCTGTTGCTCGGAATTATTTTAATCCCATTCCTGATAGCTGGAGAAGATGAGGATGATATTTAAAATCTTTGGATAGATGGTTCAGAATAATATATTAGCCAAGTAATCCATAAATTATAAGGTCTTAAATTCTCTGGATTTGCAGGCCACTTTAGCTTAACCTAAATTGCCTCTGAGCTTATTTATGAAAAAGAAAATTCTAATTCTCGGGGGTAGCCACTTCATAGGTCGAAATCTTATTGAAGCTCTAATTTCTATTAATAAATACGAGCTTTTTTTATTTAATAGGGGTCTAACGAATCCTGGCTTATTTACAGATATTCAGAAAATTAAAGGAGACAGGGACGATGAAACTCAAAATGCCATCCGTAGCGGGTCTTGGGATATTATAGTAGATTTAAGTTGCTACTATCCAGATCAACTTAGAAAAACCCTCCAAAACATAAGCTTTTCGCCCGAGAAATACATTTTTCTTAGTACTTGTTCTGTTTATGATAATGAAGGAGTTAGCCAATCTCTCCGGAATGAAAACTCCAAAATTTTAAGCTGTAATGAAGAGCAATATTTCAGTGATGATTTAAATACATATGGAGCCAGAAAAGCAGAATGCGAGAGATTACTCACCCGTTCAAAATTCAATTGCACAATACTCCGTCCAGCTTTAGTATATGGAAAATATGATGGCACGGATAGGTTTTACTATTGGCCATACCAAGTCAGAACTAAGTCCAGAATTTTAGTCCCAGAAGCTGGGAAAAGACAATTTTCAGTTAGCTATGTTCATGATTTGGTGAAGATAATTATCGCGAGTATAGAGAATAAAATAGCCAATGATGTTTATAATGCTATCAGCCAGCCACAAACTTCAATCGCTAAAATCATAGATGCCTCAATTTCAAAAATGAAAAGAAATCCTGATTTAATAAATCTTAGTTCCAGGTTTTTAAAAAGTCAAAAAGTAAATGAATGGTGGGATTTTCCGCTTTGGTTGAATAGTGATATTTTTACTTTTAGTCATTCCAAATTACTGGGTCAACTAGATTTTCCATTAGCAAGTTTTACTAAATCACTGGATGATAGTTTTAAATATTATGAGGAACTTAGCTGGCCAAAACCGAAATCAGGAAAACCTGATGAATGGTATCAAAAATTAGACAGCTTATTGTAAAGGTTGTGAGAAAGGCTTTTAAAAAAATGGACTCATGGCTAAGCAAAAAACCAATCTATCAATACTATTAATGGATAATTTGAAAAGAAAATTTATTCTCAAAACTTCCTATATATTTTTTATTGCCTTTTTTATTCTAAACCTCAAAAGTTGTTCAAAGGATCCATGCTTCTGCACTCCGAAGGGACCAATCCTTGAACTTCCAATTAGAGGTGCAGATTTATCTTCCCTAAAAAAGGTGCAATCTTTCCCTAATACTTTTTATAACCGTATTGGAATCCAAAAATCGCCTGTAGACATTTTAATTGACGAAGGATTAAACACAGCTAGGCTCAGACTTTGGCATAGTCCATCAGAATCTTATTCTGGCTTTGAAAGTGTTAAGGAGGAAGTCCAGTTTCTAAAAAGCAAAGGATTAAAGATTTGGCTATCGGTGCATTATTCGGATTCATGGGCAGATCCTGGGCAACAAAATATTCCAGCAGCATGGCAAGGATTATCATTCTCTGCTTTAAAGGACAGCATGCTCAGCTATACTAAAAGAATTATAAGAGAAATGAATCCCGACTATTTTCAAATTGGAAATGAAATAAACAGTGGTCTACTTCATCCTTTGGGTAATATTTCGCAAAATGAAAGTCAATTTTTAGATCTGTTGAATGCGGCTAGCACTGGCATTCGAGAAATGAATTCCGAAACAAAAATTATATTGCACTTTGCTGGAGTAAAAGGCTCCAGTTGGTTTTTTGAAAAAGTAAAGGGAATAGATTATGATTATATCGGCCTCTCCTATTATCCTTGGTGGCATGATGTCTCTATTTCCGAATTAGATGACAGTATTAGCTTATTAGGTAATCAATATAATAGGGAAATTGTTATTGCGGAAACCGCCTATCCTTTTACTTTAGGCTGGAATGATTGGACCAACAATATAGTTGGTGATAGCACCCAATTGCTACTTCCCACTTTTCCCGCTACAATGGATGGGCAACAAAAATTTTTGGATGTTTTAAAGACCACATTAGAATATAACTCCCATTCCATTGGAATCTCCTATTGGGGTGGAGAATTGATTGCTTTCGACGGCCCAGAATCAAGTACCGGCTCACCTTGGGAGAATTGCGCTTTATTTGATTTCAATAATTACGCTGTTCCCGCAATTCAATTTTTAAATCAATAATTGTTGTCTAGGGCTTGTTTCACATGAGCTAAGTGATGTTCTCCATGCCAGGAATATCTTCCGATAAATTCAGTAATAATCACATCCTCCTTATCATCTGGATGGTAATACCCCCTTTCAAAATCTGAATCATTCAAAGATCTTAGAGAATATATCCAACGTTTGTGCAAAGCTTCTAATAAATCAAGGGACAGATCGATGGGAGCGTTTTTCCCGTCCTCTAATTCGGCCCATTTAACCTCATTATAGGCTTTAATTGAAGGCTTATTTTCAGTCAGTGCCCATTTGTATCGGACATAAGCATTAATATGAGAGTCTACTAAATGGTGAATCAATTGCCGTATATTCCAGGAACCTGGGCGATATGTTTTTTTTAAATCATCATCTTCCAAATTCTCACAAATAGCCCGCAATCTTTGGCCTAAACTAGAGATACTCTCAAGCCATTCCTCAATATGATTTTGATGAATTGAATTTGGTTTTTGAAATTTTCCAATAGGATATTTCAATTTTTCTATTTCCATTTCCATTTTTTAAAAAGGGAATATAGGCTTAGTATCCTTTATATTCAATTTCCTTTTCAATAAAACGAATACCAAACTCCTCCAATTCTTCAAGCATGGGTTCATAAATCTCCTGGCTGATAGGTATCTGAACACCTGGTGTTTTAATATTGCCTATCATTATTTGTTTTACCGCAATAGCCACTGGCAAACCTACTGTCCTTGCCATGGCTGTATCTTGTTGAGATTTCCCTTCAGTTACCATTGAAGATTCAAGCATTTTCTTTTGTCCATTGATCTCATAGCCAAATTTATGATACATCACAATCATGTCTTTATCATCCGGTTCCAAAGACCATTTTTGCTCTAAAATATGTTGTAATATTTGGGCTGGACTTGCATTTTTGATACCCACTTTTTTGGAGCTAAACATTCCTAACCAGTCCAATTTGGCTATCAAATCCGAATCTTGGGGAATATTTAGATAATGCATCAACTTTAATTCTACAGAATCGTTGGGATTATAAGCTAAAAAGGTATTTGTAAAATCCCTATGGCTCATATTTTCACTGTTTTCCAAACAATAGCTATCGTCTGTCATACCCAGTTTCACAAAAACATCCCATGATCTGCAAAAGCCAGGCTTTCTCAATGTTCCTCTAAAAATAGTTGGGATATCCTCTAAACCATAAACATCTCTATAGCCTAGGGAATCTCTATTGGCATAGCCTTCAAAACTTCCATATCCATCAATATAAATAGGCTCCGTTCTTCTAAAAAGCTGATGATATGGTATGTATTTATATAGGCCTTCCTGTTTAAATTTCACCGCAGCTCCTGAACCTGCAAGAACAACATTCCTAGGATTCCAGGTAAATTTGTAATTCCAAGGGTTTGTATCACTTTGTGGGGCTAGCAAACCACCTGTAAAGGATTCGAAAATCAACATTTTTCCGCCTTCAATTTTAATTTTATCCAAAACTTTTTTGGCACTTAAATGATCTATTCCCGGATCCAATCCAATTTCATTGAGAATTATGGAGCCAGCATTTATGGCAGCAGAATTTAAATCCTTCATTTCCTTAGAAATATAGGATGCCGTAACCATATGCTTTTTTTCAAGGATACAATCCTCAGCTACAATAGTATGCATATGAGCGGGTAGCATACTCACCACTACATCGGCCGCAGATATTAGCTCTTTCCTTTTACTATCATCACTTACATCGAGGCTTGTTGCCTTCACATTAGGATGTGAATTCGCCCTCAATTTGGCCGTTTCGATACTTTTGTCGGCAATTACAATTTTCCAATCTCTTAAGGAAGCTTGCTCTTTTAAATATTCAACTAAATTATAGGTGGAGAGGCCAGCTCCTATTATTAAAATATTTTTCATTTTCTCGATTTGAAGATGGGCAAATTTAGAATTATTGAACAATGATCAACCGCTTATTGCTAAGTCTTACATTTGCGAAATGAAATTTTTCGGGTCTATAGTACTTGTCTTATTGAGTATCAATGTTTTTGCTCAAATTAATATTTTGATAGTAGATGAAACTTCTCAAAAGTTTGACCTAGGTATAGATGGATTTAAGCAAAATGACATGCCTTGCACAGAATTTTTGGTTGTGGATTTAGACAGTTCCTTTCATTTTTTAAACCTGAAAATTGCAGGGGAACAGGAAATAGAATTCTCTAAAAAGGTACAATTCAAAAAGGAAGGCACCTATGCCTATGCTTTGGTGAAAAATTTTAAAGGTCGCCATCAATTAAGGTATAGAGGTATTGCAACTAATTCTTCAATTAGGATAAAGGCTCATAAATTTAATACAGATAAAGCATGGTTTGATTCCAAAAAGGAAATAGCCGGTGTTACAAATCCATCAAATTCTTTAGCGAACAAGTTGGAAGCTGAACCCCTTAACCCTCCTTTATTAGATTCCAGTATTAGCCAACAGGCCATTAATAAGCCCATAGATAGCAGTTCTTCACCCTCTGTAAAAACAGTTAGCTATAGGAAGGATACTTCGCTTGTGGCCAATGAAGAAAAGGCCAAAGTTCCAGAACCCAATATTGCTTCAATTCCCGATAGTATTGCAGTTCAGGAAAAAACCAAATTCGATTCCACCGCCAGTCGTTTCAATGATTTCCAACAGTTAATTATAGATATTCAAAAAGAAAAATTTGAATTTAATAAGCTGAATAAGGCAAAGAATTATTTGATTAATCATGCCATAAGCACCAAAGAGGTAAAACGATTATTCCTACTGTTCAAATATGATAATACCAGAATTCAGTTTTTAGGTTTTGCTGTTGAGCGGCTATCAGACCCGCAAAATATTAGTCAACTAGAAAATTCCTTTGATTATGAATTAAGCAAAGAGCAATTTCGAAAAGAATTTTTACCATGAATAGAAGGATAATCATTTATGCAGCACTATTGGGTGGCCTTGCAGTAATGTTAGGGGCCTTGGGCGCTCATGCCTTAAAGGATTTACTTGAGGAAAAAAGTTTATTGAGTTTTAATACAGGAGTTAGATACCAGGCCTTGCATGCCATTGCCTTATTAGTAATTGGATTTAGCGATAAAGAATTCAGGTTTAAAAGCTTGGTTTTTAGACTTTGGCTATGGGGAACCCTACTTTTCAGTTTCAGCATATACCTCTTGTCTACAACCGAAATTAGCGGCTTAGCCCTAAATTTTCTTGGACCAATCACCCCTATTGGAGGAATATTATTAATTGGGGGATGGATCATGTTGGCGGCTAGTCAATTGAGGTCTACAGAGCCTGCTAAGCCTCAAAAAAAATAAAAATAAATCAAAATTTAAGACAATCCTTACAAGCCTTTATTCAATTAGGTTTAACTTTGCGCCTTTAATTTTTTTTGAAAAAAAGACCTAAGACTTATGAATTTCACTGAAATAAAACCGGAAGACTCAAACCTTGAGAAGTACGGAATTAGAGAAGCAAAAGCCTTGTGGAACCTATCACCATCTGATTTGGAATCAATTTCCATTGACAAAGGGATGGCGGTAAGGTCAGCATCAGGAGCTATTGCTGTCGATACAGGTGAGTTTACCGGTAGATCCCCAAAGGACAGATTTATTGTTGAAGATGAATTAACAAAAGATGCCGTTTGGTGGGGAGATATCAATATCAAATTTGACCCTAGCAAGTTTGATAAATTAAATTCAAAAATAACGGACTACCTCAGTGGTAAGGAAGTATTCGTTCGCGATGTTTATGCCTGCGCTGATGAGCGCTATAAAATGAAAATCAGGGTGATTAATGAACTCCCTTGGTCAAACATGTTCGCTAATAATATGTTCCTAAGGCCAAGTGAAGAGGAATTAAAGGATTTTGAACCGGATTGGGTAATTGTAAACGCCCCTGGATTTATGGCCAATGCCGAAGAGGATGGAACTCGTCAGCATAATTTTGCAATTTTAAATTTCTCCAAAAAAATGGCCATTATTGGTGGTACAGGATATACTGGAGAAATCAAAAAAGGAATCTTCTCAGCCTTGAATTTTATTCTTCCTCATCAGGAAGATGTACTTTCTATGCATTGCTCAGCAAATGTTGGTGAATCTGGAGATACTGCCCTTTTCTTTGGATTATCAGGTACTGGTAAAACTACCTTATCTGCAGATCCAAATCGAAAACTTATTGGAGATGATGAGCATGGCTGGACAAAAGACAATGTGATCTTTAACTTTGAAGGTGGTTGCTATGCTAAAGTTATAGACCTCAGCGAAGAGAAGGAACCAGATATTTTTAGAGCCATTAGACCAGGTGCTTTATTGGAAAATATCACCTTTAAATCTGACGGTGTTTCTGTAGACTATGAAGATGGAAGTAAAACCGAAAACACTCGTGTTAGTTACCCTCTAGAGCATATTGAAAATATTCAAGAGCCATCATTAGGAAGAAATCCTAAAAACATTTTTTTCCTAACCTGTGATGCATATGGAGTTTTACCTCCAATATCTAGATTAAACCCTGGGCAAGCTGCCTTCCATTTTATTAGTGGTTATACAGCAAAAGTAGCAGGAACAGAAGCCGGAATTACAGAGCCACAAGTGGCTTTTTCCGCTTGTTTTGGCGCTCCTTTTATGCCTCTTCATCCTACTAAATATGCGGATATGCTAAGTAAGAAGATGAAAGATGCCAATGTAAATGTTTGGTTGGTAAATACAGGATGGTCCGCAGGCCCTTATGGTGTTGGACAACGAATGAAGTTGAAATACACTCGTGCCATGATTACCGAGGCCATTAATGGTGGATTAGACCATGTTGATTTCACAGAACACGAAATTTTCGGACTTAATATGCCAAATAGCTGTTCCAATGTTCCAGATGAGATTTTAAATCCTAAAAACACTTGGGCAGATAAGGTGGCTTATGATAAAACCGCAAATGAACTAGCTAAAAAGTTCAATACAAATTTTGAGAAATTTAGCGATAATGCCAGTGAGGAAATACTTGCCGGTGCCCCTAGGGTTGCCCTAAAGGTTTAATTCTCAAATTGAATGATTATATTAGAATCCCAAACTTTTAGTTTGGGATTTTTTTTTAATACACAATTATGAAACTTATCTGTATTAGCATAGTCCTTTTTAGCAGTAACCTTCTCTTTGCTCAGTATGGAGTTTTAAATGTTGAAGAAGAAATATATTATAAAAACGATACCATTCGCGGCACCTATGTTAGCGCATTTAACAAAGAATGGGCAGAAAATATTCCAAAGGCACCTTTTGTAATATTTATTCCAGGCAGTGGTCCTACAGATAGAAATGGAAATTCTCAATTCTCAGCTTCTAAAGCTGATGTTTTTCTTCGCCTCGCAGATTCTTTAGCTAAAAAGGGTATTTCCAGCTTTAGATATGATAAAATCGCCGTGGGTAAATCCACTTTCAATAGCTCTGAGAAAGATTTGCGATTTGAAGATAATGTGGCTGTAGTTCTTGAAATTATTAAACAATTAAAAGCAAAACTTAAGCTAGAGAACATTTATTTGATGGGTCATTCAGAAGGCTCTCTTGTGGCCATGCTCAGTTGTCAAAAAGCTGATATTAAAGGATTTATAAGTCTATCTGGTCCATCGCAAAATGCCTGTTCTCTCTTAAAAGATCAAATGAATTCGAATTTAAAAGAGCCTTTGCTTAGCGAGGCCATTGAAAAATTGGATTCTTTAGGAAATGGTCATCAGGTGAAAAAGTTCAATATCGCTTTAGCCTCCTTAATGAGAACTTCCATACAGCCTTATCTTATTAGCTGGTTTAAATATACCCCTAGCAAGGAGCTTGCAAAATTAGACTGCCGAGTGCTCATTATTCAGGGTGGAAGAGATATTCAAGTACCCAAAGAGCAGGGTGAGGCTTTGGCTACAGTGAAGGGCGATTATCTTTTTTTTCCGAAAATGAATCATGTATGCAAAGCTGTTGGTGAAAGTAGAGAAGAAAACATCGCTGCTTATTCAGATCCCGATTTCCCTTTTGCAGAAAATTTTATCGATCAGCTCGCGAAATGGATTTTAGAAGGGAATAAATTAAAGTAATTCATTAGCTAGGTTTGCCAGTTCAGACCTTTCTCCCTTTTCCAAAGTTATATGGGCAAAAAGTGAATTTCCCTTTATCTTATCTATTAAATAAGACAAGCCATTACTTTGCTCATCTAAATAGGGAGTATCTATTTGCCTTACATCTCCAGTAAAAATAAATTTGGCATTCTCTCCTGCCCTAGTAATTATAGTTTTCACCTCATGCGGTGTTAAATTTTGAGCCTCATCAACTATAAATATTACATTCGATAAACTTCTACCTCTTATATAGGCCAATGGAGTAACTAATAATTTCTCTTGGTTCACCATTTCATCAATTTGCTTATACTCTTTGTCCTTTTCATTGAATTGGTTTTTTATAAATTTCAAATTATCCCACAGGGGTTGCATATAGGGATTAATTTTGGCCTTCATATCACCAGGTAAAAAACCAATATCCTTATTACTAAGAGGAACAATTGGTCTTGCTAAATAAATTTGCTTAAAGTTTCTACGTTGTTCTAATGATCCAGCTAAAGCCAATAGAGTTTTTCCTGTTCCAGCCACACCACTTAGGGTCACCAACTTAATATCAGGATTCATAACGGCATTTAAGGCAAAGGTTTGTTCCGCATTTCTAGGTTTTATACCATAACAACTCCTTTTCTCAACTTGATCTAAACTAGAGCCATGCGCATTAAAGGAGGCCAGGGTGCTACTCTTTTCACCCTTTAATATATAATAGTGATTGTTATCAGGCTCAAAATCTTTAGCCTTCTTTTTAATGCTTGCTAAACTGAGGCTTTTCTTCTTGTATAGATTGTCAATAAGACTTTGATCAAAAGATTCTAGTATTGATCGGCCAGTGTATAGGGAATCTACATTTTTAATTTTTCCGGTTTCATAATCCTCAGCATTAATATTTAGGGCCTTTGCTTTTAATCTTAGGTTAATGTCTTTAGTAACTAAAATAACCTTGGAATTTTTCTCTTCTTCCTGAAGTTTCAGCGCCGAATTTAAAATGCGATGATCATTTTTTGCCAATCCAAAAATTTTATTGGCATCAAGGCCATTGTCGGAATTCATAATTACTTTAAACCGTCCTTTTGTTCCTCCATTTAAAGAAATCCAATCCTGCAAACCTTTTTCACCAGCTTTTTTATCTAAAAATCGGATAAATTGTCGTGCTTCAAAATTTTTAGTGTCACTACCTTTTTTAAATTCATCTAGTTCTTCCAAAACTGTAATAGGAATTGCTACATCGTGCTCTTCAAAACACATTATAGAATTATGATCGTAAAGAATTACAGAAGTATCGAGAACAAAAATTTTTGAATTTGATTTTGCCTTTTCCTTGGAATTATAGCCTTTTGCCATTGAAGGGATGATGAGTTAGTTTCTAATTCACACTAAATTAGGAATTGACTGCCTCTATTATGGGTATTGAATTATTAGATTTTCACAAATTTTTATTTCCATATGTTAATAAGTAAATTTGGGTCTTATTATAATAAAACAGACAATCGAAATCGTGGGACAATAGTTCCATTTTTATAATAAATTCCCATTTTGAGACCGATTTGAAATTTGTTTAATTTTTAACTTATTGGCTTTCAATGTTTTAAATTTTGGTTCGATAATTACTTTATGTGGTACGATCAATTTTATTTTAAACTACTATTATGAAAAAGTTAATTTACGCCATTATGGCTTCAGGTCTAATTTTCGCTTCCTGTTCTAAAACAGAAGTTGTTGGACCAAGTACAACAAACACACCAGGAGCAACTAATTTAGGAGACCTGGTAATTCCTACCGAATTTAATTGGAGTAGCAGCCAAAAAGGAGGCCTTACTGTTACTTTAAACCCAGATTTACCTGATTTCGAAACTGAAGGTCAGGAATTATGGATTGTAGATGATGCCAATAATATTTTGGATCGTGCTACGGTTACAAACAACCAAGCAGAATTCTACTATACTATCCCTCAAGCAAAAGGAAGTTACAGACTTTACCTTCCTTCTACTAAGGATGAAATGCCACTTGAATCATCGGGAAATGTTTCATTTGACGTTCTTACCAATATTCTTGGAGACTCTATTGCACTTATGGAAAGAGCTTCTAATTCCAGTGGTAAAAAAGCTTCTGGAAAAACTGCGGGTGTAAACCTATTGGTTAATGGCGATATGGAAGTAAATGATTTTGGCCTTTATAATGGAGGTGCTTCTCATACTTATACTGGAAAATGGTATAACTATTATTACTCCAACCGTCATGAGTGGAAAGATATAAACGGAAACAGAGTTTATAAGGCAAAGCATAAAAATGGTGCTGATGTACTACAATCTGTTCCTGTAACTGGTGGAGACCTTTATACAATGAGCGCTGTAACTGGTGGTACTTTTTGTTACTATGTTTATTTCAAAACAGCTTCAGGTTCTCTAATTAGCTATGTTGGATACAATCCAACAAACAATATTATTAATGAAACAGGGGTAGTTCCTGCAAATGCAGCTTATGCCTTAATTTACCTTCACGGTGGAAAGCACAAATGGATTGATGATGTTGTTTTCTCAACTGATCCTTCTGTAGTAGATACTGATGGTGACGGTGAGCCAGATGATACAGATGATTATCCAAATGATCCTGCAAGAGCATTTACCTCTTATTTCCCAACTGCTGGTTACCAGACTCTTTCTTTTGAAGATCTATGGCCTGCTCAAGGTGATTTCGATATGAATGATATGGTATTAAATACTAATGTGGTTTATACTTCAGATGCTAGCAATAACAGAGTAGATGCAACTTTCACAATTGATGTTGAAGCTGTAGGTGCTGGATTCTCAAACGGTCTTGCAATTGTATTTACCGATGCTAATAAGCAACCAATTGCACAAAATATTTTAAGTTCGGTAAGCGGAGATGCTAGCTTAGATCCAGATGTTACCAATGGTATTATTGTTTTCAATAATGTATATGATGCACAAACTGAATACTACCAGAATAACGGTGTAGGACCATCATTACCAGCTGAAACATTTACTTTTACGGTAAGCTTTAATGGTAATGCAGGAAGTCAGGCTATCGTTCCAGATATTTATATCTTTAGATCTAATGACAGAGGTTTGGAAATTCACCTTGATGGATTCTTAGGAACTTCTCAAGCAAATCCAGCATATAACAATACAGTAGATGATGTTAATGGAACTTATTCTACATTAACAGGATTACCATGGGCTTTGGAAGTTATTACTCCAGACAAATCATACAAACACCCATTAGAGTTTATTGACATCTTAGTGGCTTACCCAAACTTCCAAGGATGGGCTGAGTCTTCAGGTTCTTCAAATCAAAATTGGTTAGACCAACCAGTAGTTGGAAACATCTTCAACCTCTAATAACTAGGTAAATTAAAAAATTGATCATATTTTAGAATAACAATTAAGTCACTTTTGAAAAGCCACCTTTTAGGTGGCTTTTTTTTGCTTTATCTTTAGATCCTAGAATAAAAACTATTGCGGTTTATGGAATAGATTCCCAAATAGGGAATTTTTGTTTAGTGGTGTATTTATTTAAATAACTGCTATTCAATGTTTTGAAGAATCAATTTATCTTGGACTGTTTATTTCTTTATTCTATTATTACTATTGAAAAATTAATGATCATGAAAAAGCTCATATTAATTGCCCTAGCTGCGATTTTTATTGTGTCGTGCGATAAAACTGAAGAATACACTCCAAATTACTTAAGTACAGTAAATGAGCCTAATGCAGGCGATTTAGATGACATTATCATTCCTATAAGCTTTAACTGGAGTAGTAGTTATAAAGGAAGCCTAGGAGTTAGCCTCGATCCTAATACTGAGTTAAATACCGATGGTGCTCCCATTCATATTATTAATCAACATGGTGAAATCCTAGACCGTGGAATAGTAGTGAATAACTCAGCGGAATTTTATTATACCATTCCCCAAAATGACGAAAGAATTTTTCTTAATTACCCTAACACTGGGGAGTCTATAGAAATTACCAATCAAGAAAATATTGTTTTTTCGGTGGGCAAAGAAGATAGAGATGAAGAAAGAGATAGCACTTTTATTGGATCTGGAAAAAAAGGGAAAATGCAAATTGGAAAAACTGCCGCTAATGTTTTAGTAAATGGTGACTTTAGCCTTAATGACATAGGTTTTGATGGAAGCAGTGAATACGATTTAAGAAGCCCTGGAAAATGGTATGCTCAAGATAGCGATGGTTCATGGAAAGACAAATCTGGAAATGGAGTATACGAATCCTTGAAAAATAATAAATGGGGAACCATAATGCAATCTGTAGCGGCAAGCCCTAACGCACCATATACCGCTTCCTTCACCTATACTGGAAATAGCAATAAGGTTACGGGTTATGTAGACTTTTTTGATTCCAACGATAATTGGATTTCGTATAGAAATTTTTCAGAGAGTAGCGGTACGGCTACTTCTTCTGGAACAACTCCAAACAATTGTGCTTATGTCCAAATTTATATTCGTCAAAAGAAAAAAGGCTATGTTGATGATGTTGTTTTGGATGTAGCGGTGCCAAATGCAGATAGCGATGGTGATGGTGTTGTTGACAATCAAGATGAATTTCCAAATGATCCTACTAAAGCTTACACCAGCAAATTTCCAACTAGTGGTTACCAAACATTAGCTTTTGAGGATTTATGGCCGGCCAAGGGTGATTTTGATTTTAACGATATGGTTATTTCCAACCAAGTAGTGTACGGCCTAGATGCTAATGGAGATAAAGTAGATGCCACATTTACGATTAGTCTGGATGCTGCAGGCTCTGGATTCTCAAATGGCCTAGCCATGGTTTTCACCGACGGAAATAAACAAGCATTGAACCAAAATATTGTTACTAGCGTAAGTGGTGATGCAAGTTTAGATCCCAATGTTCCAAATGGTGTTATAATATTTAATGATGTTTTTCTAGCGCAGACTACTTTTTACCAAAACAATGGGGTAGGAATTTCGGCAACACCAGATGTTTTTACTTTTACTGTAGTATTTAATTCTGCAGCAAACAATCAAGTAATAATTCCTGATACTTATATTTTTAGAACCTCAAACAGAGGACAAGAAGTACATCTTGATGGATTTTTAGGTTCGGCTGCTGCTGATGCCAATTTCAACAATTCGGTAGACGATGTAAATGGCACCTATAATACCGACACTGGACTACCTTGGGCCATTGAAATTGTTACAGCTAATAAAACTTTTAAGCACCCAACAGAAAAGAACGACATTCTATTGGCTTATCCAGGTTTCCAATTATGGGCGGAAAATGGCGGTACTGTAAATACAGGTTGGTTGACAACACCAATACTAGGCCTAGTATTTTAAGCTGATTTAAATACTAAAAAAGGGATTTTGAAATTTCAGAATTCCTTTTTTTTTTAAAATATCTCCTTAGCAATTTTTTGAATATTATCTACTTTTCCCATGGAGTAAAAATGCAATACGGGAACATTTGCAGCTTTTAATTCCTTGCACTGCTCTATAGCCCACTCTACTCCAACTTGCCTTACTTGTTTATTGTCTTTGCAGGTGAGAACCTCTTTCACTAAATCATCTGGTAAATCCACGTGAAATCTATGTGGTAGAATGCTTAAATGTTTTTTGCTGGCAATTGGTTTGATACCAGGAATAATGGGAATTGTAATTCCCGCTGCCCTACATTTTTCCACATATTCAAAATACTTATTGTTATCAAAAAACAATTGAGTAACAATGTAGTCAGCGCCGGCATCAACTTTCTTTTTCAGGTGTTCAATATCATTATTTATACTTGGGGCCTCAAAATGCTTTTCTGGATAACCGGCAACTCCAATTGAAAAATTAGTTGGAGTATTGTTTTGTAATTCTTCATCTAAATACTTCCCTTTGTTCATGGCATTTATTTGACCAACAAGTTCATGAGCGTATTTATGACCATTTAATTCAGGTTGAAAATAGACTTCTCCTTTCACCGAATCTCCTCTTAGTGCGAGAACATTTTCTATACCTAGAAAATCCAAATCTATCAGTGCATTTTCCGTATCTTCTTGATTAAAGCCACCACAAAGAATATGAGGAACAGCATCAATTTTATATTTATGTTGAAGAGCCGCACAAATACCAACAGTACCTGGCCTTTTCTTAATTACCTTTTGTTCTAACAATCCATTCTCTAACCTCTTATATACTGCCTCTTCACGATGATAGGTGACATTTACAAATGGAGGATTGAAATCCATCAATGGATCAATATTATCATAAATATTCTGAATATTTTGCCCTTTTAATGGAGGCAGTATTTCAAATGAAAAAATGGTGTCTTTTGAGCCATTAATATGATCAATCACTTTCATGCTTTTACTTTTTCTTTAATAGTTTAATGATGGGCGAAGCCACTTTTCAGCCTCTACCTTAGATATACCCTTCCTTTGTGAATAATCTTCCACCTGATCTTCCGAAATTTTTCCCAAACCAAAATATTTACTTTCAGGATGAGCAAAATAATATCCTGAAACAGATGAAGCAGGATACATTGCTAAATTTTCAGTCAGTTTCATTCCTATTTTTTCCGCTTCTAAAAGCTTAAAAATGGTTTTCTTTTCAAGGTGGTCTGGGCAAGCAGGATAACCAGGTGCTGGGCGAATACCTATATACTTTTCACCAATTAAATCCTTGTTTTCCAAATTTTCGTCTGGGGAATAGCCCCAGATTTCTTTTCTTACTTTTTGATGTAACATTTCCGCGAGAGCTTCTGCCAATCTATCGGCTAATGCTTTTATCATTATAGCTTGATAATCGTCATGTTCCTTCTCAAATTTTTCTAGAATTTCTTCCATACCCAAACCTGCTGTTACGGCAAAACATCCTATATAATCTTGAACACCACTCTCTTTTGGAGCAATAAAATCACTTAAAGCCATGTTTTTAGCCGATGATGCCTTTTTGGTCTGCTGACGTAAGGTTCTAAAGGTATATTCACCATTATCAATGGAAATATCATCACCAAGAGAATTTGCCTTAAAAATTCCTAATACGGCGCTGGCTTTTAAGCTTCCTTCTACTATCAGCTTATCCAGCATTTTTCGAGCATCCTCGAACAAAGATCTAGCTGCTTCTCCTACTACTTTATCGTCAAGGATCTTTGGGAATTTCCCATGTAGTTCCCAAGTCATAAAAAAGGGAGTCCAATCAATAAAGTCTAGAAGGCTTTCCAATGGAATATCCTCCATTTGCTTTATCCCTAAGAAATTTGGTTTTTGAATATTCTTAGAATCAAAAACAAGCTGAGCTCGGTTATCCCTTGCCTCCTTGATTTTTAAAAATTCCTTGGCTGAGGATCTATTTAAATAACCTTGCCTCAATTTGCTGTATTCTTCTACTAGCTTTTCCTTAAAGTTTGGGTGAGCACTTTTGGAGGATAAAGTTTGGGCTATGGGAACACTTCTACTTGCATCGTTAACATGTACTGCAATTCCAGAATATTCTGGAAAGATTTTTACTGCCGTATGTGCTCTAGAAGTGGTTGCCCCTCCAATCATTAAGGGGATATTTAAATTTCTCCTCTCCATTTCTCTAGCCACATAAATCATTTCATCTAGAGAAGGGGTAATTAATCCACTTAGTCCAATAGCATCCACATTTTCCTCAATTGCCGTGTCTATTATTTTATTCATAGGCACCATAACACCAAGGTCCACAATATCAAAATTATTACATGCTAATACTACGGCAACAATATTTTTTCCAATGTCATGAACATCGCCTTTTACGGTGGCCATTAATATTTTACCCTTCTTTTTAGAATCTTCATCGTCACCTTTTTCCTCTTCAATAAAAGGGGTTAAATAGGCTACAGCTTTTTTCATTACCCTTGCAGATTTAACTACCTGGGGAAGAAACATTTTACCTGATCCAAACAAATCTCCAACAACATTCATCCCGTCCATTAGTGGGCCTTCTATTACCTGAAGTGTTTTACTAGATTCCTTTCTAGCTTCCTCTGCATCCTTTTCAATATAATCCGCTATTCCTTTAATTAGGGCATATTCGATCCTTTTTGTTACGGGCTCTTCCCTCCAGCTTAGGTCCTTTTCTCTAGTCTTTTGTGAGCCAATAAAATCTTCTGCGAATTCTAATAATCTTTCAGTAGCATCATCTCTCCTATCCAAAAGAACATCTTCTACTCTTAGCAATAAATCTTTTGGTATTTCTTCATAAACTTCCAACATTGAGGGGTTTACAATTCCCATATCCATTCCATTTTTTATTCCATGAAATAGAAATGCAGAATGCATAGCCTCCCTAACTGCTTGATTTCCCCGAAAGCTGAAAGAGACATTGCTCACCCCTCCACTAACTTTTGCACCATCTAAATTTTCCTTTATCCATTTTGTGGCTTGAAAAAAATCCAAGGCATTTTTTCGATGTTCCTCTATCCCTGTAGCAACAGGAAAAATATTGGGATCAAAAATTATATCCTCTTTTGGGAATTTCACCTTCTCAACAAGAATTGTGTAGGAACGTTTACAAATCTCAATTCTCCTTTGAAAATTATCCGCTTGTCCCTCTTCATCAAATGCCATTACAACGGTAGCAGCTCCATATCTTTTTATCAATTGGGCCTGTTTTACAAACTCCTCTTCTCCCCCTTTAAGGCTAATAGAATTTACAATGGCCTTGCCTTGAATACATTTTAGGCCTGCTTCAATAATTTCCCATTTAGAAGAATCTACCATTATAGGAACTCTTGAAATATCTGGTTCTGCAGCGATTAAATTCAAAAATTCAACCATGGAAGCCTTACCATCAAGCATCCCCTCATCCATGTTTATATCAATAATCTGAGCACCACCTTCCACCTGATCTCTGGCCACTTCCAGGGCCTCCTCCATTTTATTTTCCTTAATCAAACGAAGAAATTTTCTTGAGCCGGTAACATTTGTTCTCTCACCAATATTGATGAAATTACTTGCTTTACTAATTTTTAATGGTTCTAATCCGCTTAATTTCATACTATTATTTTATCCTACTACAGGAATTTGTCTGGGTTGATATTGAGCAGCCAGGCTTGCAATTGCCTTAATATGTTCTGGGCCTGTTCCGCAACAGCCTCCGATAATATTGATTAGATTAAGCTCTAAATAATCCTTTATTAAATCTGCCATTTCTTGAGGGCTTTGGTCGTATTCGCCAAAGGCGTTTGGCAAACCTGCATTAGGGTGAGCACTAATATTAAATTCACTTTCCCGTGCTATCACCTGCAAATAAGGCCGAAGCTGATCTGCTCCTAAAGCGCAATTAAAGCCAATAGAAAATAATGGCAAATGGGACATGCTAATCAAAAAAGCCTCTGCCGTTTGACCGGATAAAGTTCTTCCACTAGCATCTGTAATTGTTCCCGAAACCATTATTGGAATTTCTTTATCAATTTCTTCAAATAGTCCACTTATGGCAAATAATGCTGCTTTTGCATTTAAAGTATCAAAAATGGTTTCCACCAAAAATGCATCAACACCTCCTTCCAAAAGAGCTCTTGCTTGTTCGTAATAGGCATCTTTTAATTGATCAAAATTCACTGCTCTAAATCCGGGGTTATTTACATCTGGAGATAAACTTGCCGTTTTGGTTGTTGGTCCCATTGAGCCTAATACAAACCTAGGTTTATGCGGTTCTTTTTCTGTGAATTTTATAGCAAGCTCTTTGGCTATCCTTGCAGATTCAAAATTTATCTCGTAGACCAAATCCTCCATTTCATAGTCGGCCATGGAAATTTTATTTGAATTAAAGGTGTTGGTCTCTATAAGATCTGCCCCTGCTTCAAGATATTTAGCATGGATTTCTTTAATGATCTCTGGCTGGGTTATGCTTAAAAGATCATTATTGCCTTTAATGTCCGTTTTATAATCTTTAAACCTTTCGGATCTATAATCTTTTTCCTCCAATTTATAAGCTTGTATCATGGTCCCCATGGCACCATCCATAACAAGGATTCTCTTTTCAGCTTCTTGAACCAATGAATATTCTTTCATATAAGTTTAATTTTAAACCTATCCTGAAAGCCAGTAAAATTGAGATTGTCTTACGATCGGTCTCATCTTTCTCAATACAATTGTATTTGAGTAGGAGGTAGCACCCAGCCTGGCTGGGTTGCTAAGACTTCATCGGGCCTATTCCCTCAGTCTTTCTGGATAAGTGAAGCAAATAAAGTTTATTTTATTTAACAATCAAAATTCAATTTAAAGTTTTCGGCAATTTTATTACAAAAGCCTATTATCAAAGAGCCTGGTAGCTTGAAAATAAAAATTTGTTTGCTCTACTCAAATAGCACATGATTATTCTTTGGGAAATCAGATTAGAAAGTCAAATATTATTTTACTTTTGCGCCCTATGTGGAATAATTTGACTGATTGCAACCACGAAAAAAAATGCTAAACCAGCATCTAGTGATCCCACTCAGTCAAAAAACTTCTTCTTATTTATTTGAAAAATCAAGTTTAGTTTTATGGCGTATTTATTCACCTCAGAATCTGTTTCAGAAGGTCATCCAGATAAAATTTCCGATCAAATATCGGATGCAATAATCGATCATTTCTTAGCCTTTGACAAGGACTCCAAAGTAGCATGTGAAACTTTGGTAACTACTGGTCAGGTAATATTAGCTGGAGAAATCAAATCTCAGGCCTATGTTGATGTTCAATCTGTGGCAAGAGCAGTAATAAGAAAAATTGGCTACACGAAAAGTGAATACATGTTTGATGCAGAAAGCTGTGGAGTACTATCGGCTTTGCATGAACAATCTCCTGATATTAATCGTGGGGTAGATAGAGGAAATCCAGAAGATCAAGGAGCGGGAGATCAAGGTATGATGTTCGGTTATGCAACCAACGAAACCGAAAACTATATGCCTTTGGCATTAGACCTTAGTCATAAAATCCTTATTGAATTAGCTGAAATGAGAAGGGAAGGAAAGGATATTCCTTACTTAAGACCAGATGCTAAATCTCAGGTAACTATTGAATACTCTGACTCACATATTCCTCAAAAAATTACAGATATAGTGGTTTCCACTCAGCATGATGATTTTGGAGATGAGGCTAGCATGGCTCAAAAAATTCATTCTGATATTGTGAATCTTTTGATTCCAAGGGTGAAGAATAAGTTGAAACCGGAACTCCAAGCCTTATTTGATGCGAATATTGACTATCATATTAATCCAACGGGAAAGTTTGTAATTGGTGGACCACATGGTGATGCAGGATTAACGGGAAGGAAAATTATTGTGGACACATATGGCGGAAAGGGGGCTCATGGTGGAGGCGCATTTTCTGGAAAAGATCCAAGTAAAGTTGATAGATCTGCAGCTTATGCAACAAGACATATTGCCAAAAATATTGTTGCCGCCGGAGTTGCTGATCAAATTCTAGTTCAAGTTTCCTATGCCATAGGAGTTGTGGAGCCAATGGGGATATTTGTAGATACATATGGAACGGCAAAGGTGAATATGACTGATGGAGAAATAGCCAGTAAAATTTCAGAAATTTTCGATATGCGTCCAGGTTTAATTGAACAACGTTTAATGTTGAGAAACCCTATGTATTCTGAAACTGCGGCATATGGTCATATGGGTAGAAAAAACGAAATTGTTTCCAAGACATTTTTTGAAGCAAACGGAAAGGAAACAAAAATGGATGTAGAATTATTTACCTGGGAAAAACTTGACTTTGTAGATAAAGTGAAGAAGGCATTTAATTTGTAATTCCCGATTTAAATCATTAAAAAAGGCTCCATACGGAGCCTTTTTTAATTGAAATAAATTATTCTTCTTTGGAATTCAATGAAAAGTTCAAATATCCTTTGCTGGAATCCAGTTGGCAATATATTCTATAGGCTCCAAAACTATCCTTCACATCAATATCCAATACTACAAGTTTACCATCCTTAAAGGCTTGAAACAAATTTAGAGCCTTTTGGACCTGTTCTAAACTCAACTTCCCTTCAGTATTATCCAAAATTTCTTGTAATTCAGAATTATTACTCATACTTAGAATCACAGCTTTGGAATTCGGCGAACAATTCAAGTTACCAGATTCGTCTAAATCAAATAATTGAAATTCCGACTTACTATCCTTGCAAACTTCTAAAGTAACCTGAGCGGAAAGGCTGTTTCCAATCAGAAATATTAGTATTGATAAAATTCCACTTTTCATAATATTAATTTTTACTCTTCGCTGTAGGGAAGAGATTCTACAGTCATTGAACATTCACCTTCACAAGTACATTCGGCAGATGGAGGGTTACCAGGCACCCATCTTTCTCTACACTTAGCTGTAGGCAGATCGCAAGGCCCGGAACAATCAACTTTAATTTTAATGGGCTCGGCCCCTACTTCTCCTAAACTTTTCAAAAAGGAAACACTAGCGGTATTTCCATCCTCCAGGTTAAAGCTATAGTTCAATCCAAAATAATTATCCTGTGTCAACATATTGACTCGGGTAACCTCATAAGTATTTGTCCCAAAACTACTAAAAACATGATCATTTAATTCATTCAGGAAGGTTCCATTTTCAGCCAGTAAATTGGCCAGCATGGCATTTGCATCATCCTTAGAAATGGATCTTTCTTCGGACTGTTCCCCCACTAATAAAATTTCTAAAAAACATGATTCGCAAGGACATTCGTACGAATTTGTTCCTACTTTCAAATAGCTACAATCCCCTTGTGGCTCGCAGACTCCGGAACAGGAGACCGCCCATTCAATTCCATTTTCAAAGTCAGCAAAGGAACCTTTTTTATTGGATTCAGAATTGAAATTCAAGGGATCCTTTGAGCAAGAAAATCCAATTAAAGCCACACAACTAATAAGCATTAAATTTTTCATAAAATATTGTTTTGATTAATTAACTACAATCAATATAAACAAAATTAACATTGAAACGCCTTTACTATTCATCTTCTAATTCGAAGATATCCTCTACCTTCACTTCGAAAACCTTAGCCAACTTCAATGCTAAAACAGTAGACGGGACATATTTCGAAGACTCCATTGCATTTATTGTTTGACGACTAACGCCAATAAGTTTAGCTAAATTGTCCTGAGTGAGATTTTTCATGGCTCTTTGAACTTTCAAATTATTCTTCATCCTACCATCCTTTTTTCTCTGGCTAAGCCTATATTAAAATGAAATATAAAAAGAACAAATACCGAGTATAAATTAAAGATCATAACATTTAGAAAGCTGAAACTATAAAATAGAATTAGGCAAAGGAATAATAAAATGCTATTAACAAAAGTGGCCCATAGCAGGGAATTTAATCTCTTCATGGCAATAAACTCATCTTCATCCTTTTCCTTACTAAAAGTTAAAAGTACACAGCCTATTAATATCATCACTCCAAGTATTTCATTGGTTAAATTTTCTTCTTGCATGGTGAATGTTCCAGAATTTGTATCATTTGAACTATTATTAAAGATAAAGTCAGTCTCAAATAGGAAGGGTAATTCTACACTCAAAAATTCAAATTCAATATTTTGAAATAATCCAATTAAGCCAAAAATTGTAAAGGGAATAAATATGAGCCAGCCCCATAGCTTATATTTTGCCGGTAATAAAAATCTTGTTTTCATAATTTCCAATTATTTAATTGCTCAACAAACGTAAGAAATTTTTTACTAAATGTAAAGTTTGTTTTACATTTCTGAATAAAAAATAAGCCGCTTGATCAACAAACGACTTAAAATCAATATATTAAACTAATCAATAACAGTCATCCAATTGTATTTATCTTCTTTAGCCCCCATCCTAATGGCGGTTAATTCCTCTTTAATTTTTAAAGCAAAGCCATTATTTGGAGTACCTACTGTATAGTTTTCTCCTCTAAACCCTATCAAAGAAATTTGACTAACCACTGCGGCAGTACCCATACCAAAAGCTTCTTTTAACCTTCCTTCCTTCAAAGCGGATATCAGTTCATCTACCTTTATGGGTCTCTCTTCCACTTTAAGATTTTCATTTTCTTTAGCCAAAGTTAATATGCTATCCCTGGTAATTCCAGCTAAAATCCTATCGCTAAGCGGAGGGGTTACAAAGGTATCATCAATCACAAAACCAATATTCATAGTTCCGGACTCTTCAATTAGTTCATGGTTTTTATGATCGGTCCATACAATCTGTGTATATCCTTCTTTTCTTGCTTGGTCGGTAGCATAAAACGCTCCTCCATAGTTACCTGCACATTTTGTAGATCCTACACCTCCACCAGCGCTTCTAGTATAAGTTTCTTCAATTTTTACTTTCACATCCCCGGCATAGTAAGGTCCAACCGGACTTGTTATAATACAAAAGGTATATTCTTCGGATGGCCTAGCGGCCACAAATTCTGAGCTACCGAACATAAAAGGTCTCAAATAAAGTGAGTGACCCTTTTTCTTGGGCACCCATTCTCTATCAATTTTCACTAATTCAGCAATAGACTCTGCAAACCAATCCTCAGGAAATTCAGGCATAAACATTCGTCTCGCGCTATGGTTTAAGCGTTTGGCATTCATATCCTCTCTAAAGATTCCTATTTTACCATTTTCCATATAGTAAGCCTTCTGTCCTTCAAAAAGTGCTTGACCATAATGTAATGTATGTAAGGCAGGGCTAAATAACATCGGCCCAAAAGGCTTAATTTCCGGTTCTTCCCATACACCATTCCTATAAGTGCACAGCAACATGTGGTCGCTAAATTGAGTGCCAAATATTAAATTATCGAAATCTACTTCGCCAATTCTTGAAGATTCTGCTTTGGTAATTTTCATATATATATTAGTCTCAGGGTGAACTAAGTCTAAAAGGCAAGGATTTGTATATTTGCTTCTATAAAATGAGAAATACAAAATGAAAAAAATTGCTTTCTTTCTAGTTTCCCTTGCAATGCTTAGCGCTTGCAATAATACTACAAATCAAGAGGAGGAGAAAATTGAAACCGAAAATACTGAGATAACCGTTGATTACCAATATTATGGTGATACAATTTCTCAGGATGGCGCGATTGAAGCTTCTGAATTATACGCTATGCTCGAAGGAAAGGATTCGGTTATGGTAAAAGTAAAAGGCGTTGTAAATCAATCTTGTAAAGTAAAAGGATGCTGGATGAAGATGGATGTTGGCGATGGACAAGAAATGAGAGTTTCTTTTAAAGACTATGGATTTTTTGTTCCCACAAATTTGGCAGGTGAAACAGCAACCATTGAAGGTATAGCCAAAATTACTACCACCAGTGTGGAAGACTTAAAGCACTTTGCCCAAGATGGAGGTCAATCCGAAGAGGAAATTGCGGCTATCACTGAGCCTGAAGTTTCAATCAGCTATGTAGCTACGGGTGTTATTATAGAATAATATTCATCATGTCTAAAAAACTATTAATAGGATGCTTCATTATTGGGGCATCCTTTTTTTTGGCTTGTCAGGAAATAAATCCGGATCCTGAAGCAAAGGGAAAGAGTGAAAAGAAGGAGTTATTAATGTATGAGGATTCGGAATTAGCCCTTTTGATGCGAAAAATGTATGAAGACAATTTAAAATTTAGGGATAGCATCATCAATGGACATATCCCTGCGTCTTTTCCTGAAGACTTTTACAACATTCATACTGCAAAAGCAACTGAGCCAGAAAAACTAAATGAAACCTTCAAGGCCTTAGCAGAGACTTATATTGATAAGATGAAACGCATCACTTCAGCCCAAAATGAAATGGAGGCCAAATCTGCATACAACGATATGATAAATACTTGCGCCAGTTGCCATAATCTATTTTGCCCTGGCCCTTTATCAAAAATCAAAAAAATGAAAATACCCATTGAGCAATAGGCAGCTAATAAAAACAAAGGACAATTCCTCCACTATTTTCGTCCCAGGTTTAAATCAACACTACCATTCTATTCATGGAGCTGTTCAAGAATCTCAACATGTTTTTATCGAGGCTGGTTTTGGGTTGAAAGATGTTTTGGATGAAATAAAAGTATTTGAACTAGGTTTTGGCACTGGTTTAAATGCCTTGATGACCCAAAATGAGGCAATAAAAAAGAATATAAAATGCCAATATTGGACGGTAGAAAAATATCCTCTTAAGGAGGAGGAGTACAGTAAATTGAACTACCCCGAAATTTTTAATTCTGAGGGTAAAAATGAGCAGTTCACTAAACTACACCAATGTGTTTGGGATCAGCCAGTAGCTTTAAATCCACTTTTTGAGCTCCATAAAATTAAAGGGGATGTAAAAAAACTAAAGCTTAAGGAAAATTATTTTGACCTCATTTATTTTGATGCTTTTGCCCCTTCTTCTCAAGCAGATTTATGGACTATTGAGATTTTTACAAAAATGTTTAATTGCCTAAAAGATGAGGGCGTATTGGTTACTTATTGTGTAAAGGGTGAGGTGAGAAGAAACATGATAGAAGCAGGATTTGAAGTTGAAAAAATTCCTGGCCCACCAGGGAAAAGAGAAATGGCAAGGGCATTTGCTATTAAGTCGAAATAAATGAAATCAAGCAAATTTAATATTCGGGTATACGGCCTTCTTTTTCATAATTCGCAAGTCCTTTTATCCAAAGAAATGATAAAGGGAAAGGAGTATATAAAATTCCCCGGTGGTGGATTAGAGTTTGGAGAGGGGGTTTTAGATTGTTTGAAAAGAGAATTTATTGAGGAATTAAATTTAGAGATAAACATCAAAGCTCACTTTCATACTACAGAAGATTTTATTCCTTCTGCATTCAACCCCAAACATCAGGTGATTAGTATCTATTATTTGGTGGAAAACGCTCAATTACAAAACTCTCCTCTTATTCAAGAAAATAAAAAGCAAGGTATTAAAGTGGCAGAAGATCAAATCGTCTATTGGTGCCCTATTGATGAACTAAAAGATCAAAAAATCGATCTTCCCATCGACAAAATTGTAGTGGAAAAGCTAATAGGAGAGTCTTTTTCCTACTAAATCATTTACTCTTTTAAACATTTTTAATGGTGATAATTTAGGCCAATCTAATTCATCTAAATCCCCTCCAGAAATCAGATATTGATCTAAATTATAATTCTGCATTTCTTCTAAAACGTGTTTACGGAAATTTACAAGACAAACCCAGCCTAGATCTAATTCCTCCTGCCATTCTTCATAATATTCTGTATCGCTGGCATGAAAGTTTAGGACATTCTCTCCAATTAAAATAAATTTATTTACCCCTTCCCACATTATTGGTTCAAGAACATCCCTTTTTAAAAGCATTATATCATTGTGAAGGAGATCGTTCCATTCACCCATGAATTCTAGAATTGTAAACCCCTGTTCATAATCGGTATACAACTGTTTCATAAAAAGGGTTTCTGCACCAAAATTATCCCATTGCGGATGAATAATATGATCGTAAATTTTATCTGTAAAATACACTTCACTATTTTGGTAAGCCCAAAATGGGGATTTGGGATCCTTGCTGGCGATATATTTCTGCCTCCATAAATAATAAGGCTCTAAATTGTGCATCCTAAATAGCTTTGAAGTTTATGAACAAGCTCCATTCTAATTTGTTCTAATCGTATTAAAAATAGATAATGAAAATACTAATTACTGGAGGTACAGGATTGATAGGGCAGCAAATTAGCAAACAACTATTAGAAAAAAATCACGAAGTCGTTTTTTTAAGTAGAAATCCTAAAACAGGAGGTCAAATCCAACAATATCCATGGGATCCAGAAAAAAATTATTTGGACCCCTTAGCAATAAATGGTGTAGACACTATTATTAATCTGGCAGGGGCCTCGGTAAATAAAAGATGGACTAGTGAATATAAAAAGGAGATATTAAAAAGTAGAACAGACTCATTACAAACTATTTATAAAATTTTAGAATCCTCCACGCATCAGGTAAAACATATTATTTCCACTTCTGCCGTGGGCTATTATCCGGATAGTTTAGATGACTTATTTTCTGAGACCGACAATCCAGGTTCTTCTTTTCTTTCGAAAGTTTGTAGAAAATGGGAAGCAGAAGCAGTTAAATTTGAAAGGCTAAATATTAATGTTTCAATAATTAGGATTGGTTTAGTACTTAGCATGAAGGGTGGTGCTTTGGAAGCTATGATAAAACCTTTTAAATATGGTTTTGGATCAGCATTAGGAAATGGAAAACAATGGATGCCTTGGATACATATAGAGGATCTTTCCAAGATCTTTCTTCATATTTCAGAGAAAAGTTTAGCTGGTATTTTCAATGGTGGAGGATTAAATCCGGTTCGCAATACGGAATTTAGCAGAACCCTGGCTTCGGTAATGAAAAAGCCTTTTTTCATGCCTAATCTACCATCAATTGTATTAAAACTAATTATGGGTGAGTCAGCAGAAATTGCATTATCAAGTACAAAAGTAGATCAAAAGAAAATTAGGGAAAGTGGATTTGAATACAGATTTAAGGATTTAAGATCTGCACTTGAACATTTAATTTTGGAGTAAAAAAAAAGCTCCGAAAATTCGGAGCTTTAATAATAATATTGAATACTATAGTGATGCAACGTGTTTTGTAAGGCTAGATTTTAAATTCGCAGCTTTATTCTTGTGAATAATATTTCTTTTTGCCAATTTATCCAACATAGAAACGATAGTTGAAAGTCTACCTTCAGCATCTTTTTTGTCTGAAGTAGCTCTTAAGTCACGTATTGCATTACGTGTAGTTTTATGCTGGTAGCGATTGCGATCTCTTTTTGCTTCGTCAGATCTAACTCTTTTTAACGCTGATTTATGATTTGCCATATTCTTAAAACTTTAAAGTCTTGCAGCCCATAGGAGAGTCGAACTCCTCTTTCCAGGATGAAAACCTGGCGTCCTAACCGATAGACGAATGGGCCTTATTATTATTCCCCGTTTTTTTGGGACTGCAAATCTAATTCATTTTTTGTTTTCACCAAACATCTTTTAAAAAATTCAATCAATTTTTTGCATGTTGGTATGAAAACGGAATCCCAGGCTTTTTGAAGTCCTTATTTGTTGCTCATTATTAAGGGTTTCTAGTTGTTTAACACTTACCAGCATCGAATCCTTAAATTCTGGGACGGTTAGGTCAAAATTCAGGGCATAGATCATAGATGTTTCAATAATATTTCGAAGTTTTTCTTTATCCAACACATCTTTAGTTACATCTCTATATAAAAAGCCTAATTGCCTCCTTCCCTCCACAAAAAAATGACCTTCGCAATTCACAAATATCCTTCCTAGGAGCACGCCAACGTCATTGGCACGATTGTATTTAAAACTATCGGCTAGGAAATTATAAATATTAATCATTCCAAAATAAGCCCTCTTTTTATCTTGTCTTATATAATTACTTTTCCATAATGGATGTCCTTTGTCGAAGGTAAATACATTTGAGTGGTGGTTAAAATGTAAAACATCCCCGCTAAAAATAATTTGGGCTTCAAAAACGCTTTTTTCCTTAAAAACTACTTTCACATTTGAGTCTATCTTTTCAATTGATTCCTCTAATCCCGATGAAATTATTTTTAATTGACCTTTTAAATCGGAAAAAACTTCTCCACTTTTTCTATATACTTTTTGCTTGGTGCTGGATTTTTTTTCCAGCAATCTCAAAATTTCAGCATTACAGTTTGAACTTTGCATCTTAATAGGCTTTTGCAAAAATCACTCTTTTAGAAGAAGGCTTGCCAGTGTAAACACATTCTCCTTCTTCCACCTCAGCATCCAAAGGAATGCAGCGAATGGTGGCTTTAGTTTCTTGTTTTATTTTTTCCTCAGTTTCAGAACTACCATCCCAATGAGCTAGAACAAAACCTCCTTTTCCATTAATCACCTCCTTAAACTCATCCCAACTATCCACCTTGGTGCTATTTTCACTTCTGTGTTTTAGAGCCTTTGCAAAAAGATTTTGTTGAATATCTTTTAGTGTTTTTGGAACTACCTCTCCTAAATCATTTAAATCAACAATTGACTTTTCGAGGGTATCCCTTCTAGCAAGCTCGATGGTGTTATTTTCCAAATCACGAGGACCAATTGCTATTCTAAGAGGCACTCCTTTTAGTTCATATTCATTAAACTTCCATCCCGGTTTGTGGGTATCTCTATTATCAAATTTCACGCTAACACCAAGTTCCTGCAATTGCTTTTTGATTTCCAAAGCTTTTTCTGAAACCTGATCCAACTGTTCTTGTCCTCTGTAGATAGGAACAATTACAACTTGATAAGGAGCTAAATCAGGTGGTAATACCAATCCATTATCGTCCGAATGAGTCATAATTAAAGCTCCCATTAAACGAGTTGAAACTCCCCATGAAGTAGCCCATACAAATTCATTTTTACCCTCCTTGCTAGCGAATTTTACATCAAATGCCTTGGCGAAGTTTTGCCCTAGGAAATGACTAGTACCAGCTTGCAAGGCTTTTCCATCTTGCATTAAGGCTTCAATACAATAAGTTTCTTCAGCACCAGCAAACCTTTCACTTTCGGATTTTATTCCTTGAATTACTGGCATGGCCATATACTTTTCAGCAAATTCGGCATATACTTTTAACATCAATTCAGACTCCTGTAATGCTTCTGTTTTCGTAGAATGTGCGGTATGGCCTTCTTGCCATAAAAATTCTGCAGTTCTAAGAAATAACCTCGTTCTCATTTCCCATCGAACAACATTTGCCCATTGATTAATTAAGATTGGTAAATCCCTATAGGATTGAATCCAACCTTTATAGGTATTCCATATAATAGCTTCAGAAGTAGGCCTTACAATCAACTCCTCTTCTAATTTTGCATCCGGGTCTACAATCAATTTAGAATCATCCTGAGGATCAGTCTTTAGTCGATAATGAGTAACTACTGCACATTCCTTTGCAAAGCCCTCAGCATTTTTTTCCTCAGCCTCAAAAAGACTTTTAGGAACGAATAAAGGGAAATAGGCATTCTCATGCCCAGTTTCTTTGAACATTTTATCCAATTGGGCTTGAATTTTTTCCCATATTGCATAGCCGTAGGGCTTTATCACCATACAGCCACGAACGCCAGAGTTTTCAGCCAAATCAGCTTTTACCACTAGCTCATTATACCATTTGGAGTAATCCTCTGCCCTTGTTGTAAGATTTTTTGCCATTCTAATTATTGGTATGGAGTTTGTTATTTTTAACAATGAACAAAACTAATTATTAATTCTACCTATAAAGTCCACAGCTATGAAAAAGTTTTTACTAATCCCTTCCGCACTCATTCTAACACTAAGTCTTAGTTGTAGTAAAAATCTTTATGTAGCCAATAATTATGATGATGGAATTTACCATGTTCCTGAAACACCAAGCATCCAACCAAGCCCAGAGCAAAGCGAAGATTTTTCATTAAGCAGCATTGAAAATCCAGAAAACTCCAATGAAAGCACAACCACAAATCCTAATGCAAATTCTGAGGATTATGTAAATCCTCAAGTTTATAATGATCCAGACAATCAATATTATGATAATAACAGCGGTGGAGATGTAATTGTAAATAATTATTATTCACCATCCATCAGACAACCAGGAAATTCAAATTTCTATTGGAACAATGGCTGGGGAAATAACTATGGTTTTGCATTTGGTTACGATCCATTCTTTTACGACCCTTGGGGCTGGAATTATGGCTGGGGCTATAATTACGGTTGGGGTTGGAACTCTCGTTGGGGTTGGAATGCAGGATGGGGATGGAATAGTCGCAGATGCTGGAATGGCGGATGGGGAGGATACAACTCCTACTGGGCAGGCTATTATGACGGTTACCACTTCGGAGGTGGAGGAAACTATTTAGGTGGAAATAGAACTTATGTTGGATATATACCAACCAAAGCTCGAACAAACTCTTATAATAACAGAACGGCTATTAGCGGCAGAAAATCAGGAAGAACTGGTTTAAACGGTACTTCTGGAATTTCAGGACGTGCCCAAAATACTGCTAGCAGAAATAATGGGCTTGGAGGGAGAGTTATTGGAAAGACTAACGAATCTTCAACATCATCCAGACTAAGTGCATCTAGTAGAAGCTCAAGACTTAATGTAGGACGAGAGGCAGCAAATACAAATAGCAGGTCTAGAACTCTTGATCAAAATACTAGATCAAGAGCAAGGAATACTGCCAATGTAAATTCTGACCTAAATACTACCAGGTCTAGAAAACTAGAAACAAAATATTCTCCTAACAGAGTAAGAGATTTAAGCACTGGTAGAGAAACAAATTCTCGGTCTACAAATTCAAGAACTTCCACTGAAACTTTTGGAAGGGCCAGCTCTAAGGACAGTTATTTTAACCGAAATGGAAGTGCCCAATCTAGAACAAGAACAAGTAACGAATCCAGACAAAACACCAATAGAAGTGGTTCAAGTTCACGCTCCAATAATGGAAATTATAGTCCTTCTACTCAATCTAGAAGCCAATCTTCAACTAGATCAAATGGCAATAGGGAAACCAATACAAACAGAGGATCTAGCAATAGCAGAAGCAATACCAATCAGAATAGAAGCAGCAGCAATAGAAATAGCGCCAGCCCTTCTACAAATAGTGGAAGCAGCAGTAAAGGAAATAATTCCAATACAAATTCTAGTTCCAGATCTAGAAGCTATGCTCCGAGTACAAATAGGAGTAGTACACAAAACAGATCCACTACTAGAACAAGAAGCAGCAGCTCCACCCAGAGCAGAACGAACAGCTCTTCTAGGCAACAGACTAGCAGACAAAGTAATTCGAGCACTAACAAAAGCTACACACCATCTCGTAAAAGCTCAAGTAGTCGCTCCTCTAATTCTTCAAGAAGCAGAGCCTCGAGTTCAAGCAGAAGTTCTAGCTCTAGTAGGTCCAGCTCAGCAAGAAGTAGTTCCAGCTCCCGCAGCAGTTCTAGTTCCAGAAGTAGTTCTTCACGCAGTAGTTCAAGAAGTTCAAGACGATAGAAAAAACTTAAAAAATCTCCAAAATGAAAAAATTTCTCACACTCCTAATTCTAGGCGGTGCTTTAAGCACCTATGCCCAAACCATTGATGATATTGAAGCTTTTAATATTAGAGACTTAAACGGATCCGCTAGATTTACAGCCATGGGTGGAGCCTTTACTTCCCTAGGAAATGATATTTCAGCCCTACATATCAATCCCGCCTCCGCTGCCATTTACAGAAAGAGCACCTTGGGGTTTAACCTCGGGTTTAATACATCAACAGGTAATCAAAGCCAATTTTTTGGTGGGACCAGTAATTCTTCCAACTTTAATGTTAACCTTGAAAACATTGGCTATTTAGGAACCTTTTTGGAAGGCCCATATAAACAAGAAAAGAGATATGGTTTTGGAATATCAAACCATAAAATTGCAAATTTCGACAGAAGTTATGCCATCACGGGAACCAATTTTTTAGGTGCTTTTGGGCAGGGATCACTAGCCGACTATTGGCTGAGCAATACAGATGCTTCAGGAAATTTATTAGGAGCTTTTGGTTTAGCAGAAAATGAGCTCCTAGGATATGGTTTGCTTGAAGAATATGCTGCTTCAAGAGCTTATATTTTGGTGCCAACAAATGACACCATTACCGATGTGGCTTTTGGAACCAGCAGTCCAGGAAGTTCTAATATTCGATACAACAGAATTGAATCTGGATCTCACAATGAATTTGCCTTAACCTTTGGAGGCGAAGCTAGCAATCGCCTTAGTTATGGTGTTTCCCTAGGATTCCCTTATTTAAGCTATAGAATTGAGGATCAGATAAGAGAATTTAATTTACCAACAGACACCACTCCTTTTGACGCAACTTCATATGAGCTAAATAGGACTAATGAAATATCTGCCACGGGTTTTAATATTAAACTGGGTCTTATTTACAAAATGTCTCAATGGTGGCGAATAGGAGCCTCTTATCAGTCGCCAAGCTGGTATAGTGTGGATCAATTTTATGAGTTGGATGTTCAGTCATCCTTCAGCGATGGATTTCAAGGGGGTAGTGATGTTATTTCCACTGGATTATATAGCTACGGCATAAGAACCCCTGCCATTTATAGAATTGGTACTTCCCTTATTGCAGGGAAAAGAGGACTTATTAGTGTAGATTATGAATATTCAGATCCAACCAGAGGAAGAACTTATGAAACCAATAACATCAGCTCTATAAGCCAAGATGATTTGGCAGATGGAAATTCGAGCATTAATTCTTTAATGACCTCAAGAAATACCCTGCGAATAGGAGCTGAATTAAAAATGGGATTATTCTTTTTAAGAGGTGGCTACTCCAATCAATCTAGCATCTATCAGGATGGGGATAATTACCGAACCAAACAAACAAACCTTTCTGGTGGAATTGGATTTCAAACCAAAAAATTCAGTATTGATATTAGCTATGTAAACTCTGAATATGGCAGATTAGATTATGTACATCCCTTTGCGGGCGATAATCTTGTAAGCACCACAAATACTAGCAATAATCTTATTATAGGTACCAGCATTAGGTTCTAATTAGCAAACTACCCCCACGATATTTTAGCGCCTCCACAATGAGGGGCTTTTTATTTTGCAATGAATAGATGGAAAGCTAAAATTTTGATTTATAACTTAGCCTTTCAAAATATCATCATGAAAAAAATATTTACCCTTATTCTTTGCTTTGCAATTCTCAGCTCCTTCGGGCAGGATAAAAAAGCGAAAAGCGAATTGGAAAAAGTTGGACTTTCCTCCCTTAAATTCCGAAACATAGGCCCTGCCTTCACCTCGGGAAGAGTGGCGGATATGGTTGTAAACCCACAAAATCATTCAGAATATTATGTTGCTACGGCCAGTGGTGGGGTTTGGAAAACAGAAAACCACGGAATAAGTTATGAACCCATTTTCGATAGCCAAGGATCCTATTCCATTGGATGTATAAGCATGGATCCAAACAATTCTAAAGTTATCTGGGTAGGAACTGGTGAAAATAATAATCAAAGAAGTGTTGCCTATGGCGATGGCCTTTATAAAAGTATCGACGGAGGAAAAAGCTGGAAAAAAGTAGGCTTAGAAAAATCTGAACATATTGGTATGATTGCCATAAATCCGAATAATTCTGATGAGGTATTTGTGGCTGCTTATGGCCCCCTATGGAGCTCCGGTGGTGATAGAGGAATTTATAAAACAAATGATGGCGGTGTAAGTTGGAAGAAAGTATTAGATGTTTCCGAACATACCGGTTTTAACGAAATACATATGGACCCCAGAAATCCAAAGGTGCTATATGCTACATCACATCAAAGAAGAAGGCATGTTTGGACCTACCTTTCTGGTGGACCCGAAAGTGATATCTACAAAAGTACAGATGGTGGTGAAAATTGGAATAAACTAAGCTCGGGCATTCCTAGTGGAGATAAAGGAAGAATTGCTCTTGCCATTTCACCAAGTAATCCAGATCGTATCTATGCGATGATAGAAGGCCATGGTGTTTATCGATCCGATGACCGTGGTGCCTCCTTTAGTTTTAAAGATGGGTATAACACCAGTGGTAATTATTATGTAGAATTAGTTCCCCACCCACATAATGACAATATTGTTTATAGCATGGATACTTGGATGCATATTTCTACAGATGCTGGAAAAAGTTTCCATAGAATTCAGGAGAAATCCAAGCATGTAGATAACCATTGCCTATGGATAAACCCAAATGATCCCAAGCAAATGATCGCCGGTTGTGATGGTGGATTATATGAAACCTACGACAATGGAGAAAATTGGCATTTTAAACCAAATCTACCTATTACCCAATTTTATAAAGTAGCAGTAGACAATGCCCTTCCCTTTTATAATGTATATGGAGGAACACAAGATAATTTCAGTTTAGGTGGACCCTCAAGAACCAAAAATCAACATGGTATTTCAAATTCTGATTGGTTTGTAACTAATACTGGCGACGGTTTTGAGAGCGCCATAGACCCTCAGGATCCCAATATCATTTATGCTCAGGCACAATATGGAGGACTCGTTCGATTTGATAAAAAAAGTGGAGAAAGTGTAGGTATAAAACCTTCTCCTGGGAAAAATGAACCTGCCTACAGATATAATTGGGATGCTCCATTATTAATCAGCCCACATAATCACAAACGACTATATTTTGCTGCCAATAAGGTTTTTAGAAGTGATGATCAAGGGACAAATTGGAGAGTTATTAGTAATGATTTAAGCCAAGAAATTGACCGTCATAGTTTACCATTAATGGGTAAAATCTGGAGTGTTGATGCGATTTCCTACGACAGATCCACGAGTAATTATGGGAATATTGTTTCACTAGACGAATCTCCATTGCAAGAAAACCTTTTATATGCCGGAACTGATGATGGTCTAATTCACATCACTGAAAACGCTGGTGGCGACTGGAAAAAGCTGGATAATTTTCCGGGAATACCCAAAAACACCTATGTGAATATGATCCTATGCTCCAAGCATGATGCAAACACCGTTTTTGCTGTTTTCAACAATCATAAAAATGGTGATTTTAAGCCTTATATTCTAATGTCTAACAATAAAGGCAGCAGTTGGCAAAACATTGGTGCAGGATTACCTGATAATGCTGCCGTTTATTCGCTAGTTCAAGATCACAAGAACAAAAACCTTCTTTTTGCCGGTACTGAATTTGGTCTTCATTTTTCAATAAATGGAGGAAATTCTTGGAGAAAACTTTCTTCCGGATTACCAACAATTGCCGTGAGGGATATGGATATTCAGGAAAGGGAAAACGACCTTATTTTGGCAACAATGGGAAGAGGATTTTATATACTTGATGATTATTCACTTTTGAGATCACTTTCTGATACGATTTTAGAAAAGGAAGCCCATATTTTCCCTACCAAAGATGGCCTTTGCTATTTGGAAGCTGCCCCATTAGGATATGGAGGTGTAGGATTCCAAGGTGCCTCCTATTATGCTAGTCCAAACCCTCCAACAGGTGTGAATTTTGATATTTACATTAAGGAGAGTCCAAGCTCTTTGAAATCTCAAAGGAAAAAGGAAGAAAAGGAAAAAATTAAAAATAATGAGAACCCCATCTACCCTAGTCCAGAAGAACTTAGAGCTGAAGATAGAGAAGAGGATTCCTATTTAATCCTTAGCATAAAAGAAGTAAATGGAAAGGAATTGGTTCGATTGAGTAAATCTTATTTCAGTGGAATACATAGAATTAACTGGGATGGTCGTTTGAGCTCTAAAGCATATTTAAATACTAATGGAGCTCCAAAAACTAATCCTTATGATGCCAATTTAGTTTTACCAGGAACTTATTCAATTAGTGTCTACAGCAGTATAAATGGAAACATTAAAGCCTTAATTGAAAACCACGAGTTTAAAATCAATTGGTTAGAAGATCATAGTTTAATGACTAAGGATAGACCGGGATTATTGGAATTCCAATCTGAAATAGAAAATACAAGAAGAAATATTACAGCAATTTCCAATTTTAAAAATGATTTAAAGGGTAGGATAAAAAATCTTAAGGCAAATACTCGAAACACCCCTGGTTCAGATTTAAAACTATTGGAAAGATTGCGTAAACTAGAGTATTCCATTTATGAAATTGAACAAAAGTTAAATGGTGATAATAGCCTTGCTAAAAGAAATTACGATACTCCTCCTTCCTTACTTAACAGGATGAACTCAACAGTTTGGAATTCCTATTATTCAACAAGTGATCCTACAGGGGAACAGAAGAAAAACCTTAAAATTGTAAAAGAAGAAATTGAGCTTATTCACTTCGAGTTAAAATCCATCAAATTGGAATGTGATGATATAAATGCCATTCTCAATAAAGCTGGTGCACCCTATTTAAATGATAGTTTGCCAGAGATAAAATAAATTCAAGCTATGAGCCCTTAGTTTATTGCTAGGGGTTCATTGTTCAAATTTGAGAATTGGCTACCTTTGCGAACTTGTTTTTCAACTCGTACATACAAAGTAGGAAAATAAGATTCTGACGACTGAAAGAGATGACTTTGAATACAGAAAATTTAGAAGACTTAGATACCACCAAAGATCTTGATTTAAGCGATGAGATTGGTGATGATCATGTAGCAAGTAATGCAGAGACTCCTTTGCGTAATGATGCTTTTGAAAAATCTGAGCAAGAGAAAATTGAAATTATCCGTAATCATTTTGAAAAAATTATGGATACCCTCGGACTAGATCTTACTGATGATAGTTTGAAAGGGACACCGAATAGAGTTGCAAAAATGTTTGTAAAGGAAATTTTTGGGGGATTAGATCCAGCAAAATATCCTAGCACCAGCACTTTTGACAATAAATATAAATACGGTGAAATGCTAGTGGAAAAAAACATAGTTGTTTATTCCACTTGTGAGCATCATTTTCTTCCTATTGTTGGTCGTGCACATGTTGCCTATATTTCTAATGGTACCGTTATTGGCCTCAGCAAAATGAACCGCATCGTAGATTATTATGCTAAAAGACCCCAGGTTCAGGAGAGACTTACCAAACAGATTGTTCAATCTTTACAAGAAGCTTTAGGAACAAAGGATGTGGCCTGCGTTATTGATGCAAAACATCTATGTGTGAACTCTAGAGGAATAAGAGATATTGATTGTAGCACAGTAACTGCTGACTTTGGCGGGAAATTCAAAGAAGAAGGTGTTAAGCGTGATTTTCTTGATTATATCAATATGAAAACTCAGTTTGACGCTTAGTCGAATTTATTCAAACATTCATAATCCGCTCAAATATTAAAAGTTTTCTATCCTTTTTTTGGATTATAAACTTAGGAAGTACAATTTTGAGCAATATTTAAGGTGATACTCTATGCGATCGCTCGACGACAACAAACTTTATATTTATAATTCTCTAAAAAGAGAAAAGGAATTATTTGTGCCCCTTCATGGTTCAAATGTTGGTTTATACGTTTGTGGACCAACCGTATATAGTGATGTTCATCTGGGTAATTGTAGAACCTTTATCAGCTTTGATATGGTTTATCGCTATTTAACTCACTTAGGCTATAAGGTAAGGTATGTTAGAAATATTACCGATGCAGGCCATTTGGAAAATGATGCGGATGAGGGTGAGGATAAAATCAGCAAAAAAGCGAGAATAGAAGATTTAGAACCTATGGAAATTGTGCAAACCTACACCTTGGGTTTTCATGATGTAATGGCAAAATTCAACGCCTTCCCACCAAGCATTGAACCTACAGCAACAGGTCATATTGTAGAGCAGATCAACATGATTGAGAAAATTATGGATGAAGGCTTTGCCTATGAAGTAAATGGATCTGTATATTTTGATGTTGAAAAATATAATTCTACCCATGATTACGGAAAACTTTCAGGTAGAAAAATTGACGAATTGATTAGTGGCACTCGTGAACTAGATGGGCAATCTGAAAAAAGAAGTCCACTGGATTTTGCCATTTGGAAAAAAGCATCACCAAACCACATTATGAGGTGGAAAAGCCCTTGGAGCATAGGTTTCCCTGGTTGGCACCTCGAATGCTCCGTAATGAGCACCAAATATTTAGGCGAAAAATTTGACATTCATGGAGGAGGTATGGACTTAAAGTTTCCGCATCACGAATGTGAAATTGCCCAAAACAAGGCTGCAAATGGAAAAGATGCCGTAAAATATTGGATGCATGGAAACATGCTTACCCTTAACGGTGCCAGAATGAGCAAATCTACCGGAAACACTCTTTTACCAGGAGAGCTGTTTTCAGGGAATACGGATAAATTAAGTAAGGGTTTTAATCCAAGTGTAGTTCGCTTTTTTATGATGCAAGCACACTACGGCAGTCAATTGGATTTCAGCAATGAAGCTTTACTGGCCTCGGAAAAAGGCTTCAACCGCCTTATGGAAGCTTATTCAAAACTCAAAGGATTAAAAGGAGGAAATGGCTCAGCAGAATTTTCTATTAAGGAATGGGAAGAGCGCTGCTACAATGCCATGAATGATGATTTTAATACCCCGATTTTAATTTCACATTTGTTTGAAGCTGTAAAATTTATTAATTCCAGAGAAGGCGAAGATTCTCAATTGCTTGAAAAAGATTTAGATGCATTTAAATCTTTGTTTGAGGCCTTTGTTTTTGATGTATTAGGATTACAGGAAGGAGAATCTAAAGAAGATAATAATAAACTGGATCAAGTTATTCAAATGTTGATTTCAATGAGGGCTAATGCAAGGGCTGATAAAAACTGGACCTTGTCCGATCAACTTAGAGATCAACTAGCCGGCTTGGGAATAATTTTGAAAGACGGTAAAGACGGTACCGATTATACTATTGAATAAATAATGTTGGCTTTAATTTCAAAGGGATTTAAATACATACTAATTGGGATGGTAAAGCTCTACCAAATTTTACTTTCCCCTTTATTACCTATGAATTGCCGACACACACCAACTTGTTCACAATATACTATTGAAGCTATACAAATCTGGGGACCTCTAAAAGGCATCTGGCTAGGAATAAAAAGGCTATCCAAATGTCACCCATGGGGCAGCCATGGCATAGATCCAGTCCCTACCAAATCTCAAACTAAATAAAAATGAAATTATCAAAATCCATTATCCCAATTCTTACTATTGGAGTTTTATTTTCTTGTCAGGAAAACCTTGAAAGCCCAAAGGAGATTGAAAAAACGGACAAAAAAGAAGAAGTAAAGGAAGCACTTTTATATGATGGAGAAAAACATTTGAAAAATATCCGTCAGCTTACCGATGGAGGAGATAATGCCGAGGCCTATTTTAGTTTTAATGACGACTATTTGGTATTTCAATCCAATGCTGAAAGATGGGGTTTAAGTTGTGATCAAATTTTCTATTTCAATATTGATGGGGATGATTTAATGGAAGGCAAACCTCAGATGCTTAGTACCGGAAAAGGTAGAACTACCTGCAGCTACTTTTTACCAAATGATGATTTAATTGTTTATGCTAGTACCCACTTAGCAGATGACAACTGTCCACCAGAGCCAAGTAGGTCCGAAGGTTATGTTTGGCCCTTATATTCAAGTTTCGATATTTTCACTGCTGATTTGGATGGAAATATTGTAGATCAACTTACAGATTTTGATGGTTATGATGCCGAAGCTACAGTTTCACCAAATGGTGATAAAATTGTTTATACCTCCACAAAATCTGGAGATATTGAATTGTGGACAATGAACATTGACGGTAGCGATAAAAAAATGGTTACCAATGAATTGGGATATGACGGTGGGGCCTTTTTCTCACCTGATGGAAGCAAGCTTATTTTTAGGGCCTCCAGACCCAAAACAGAAGCGGATATTAAGAAATATAAAGATTTGCTGGCAAAGGATTTAGTAATGCCAGCAAATATGGAGTTGTTTGTTTGCAATGTAGATGGTAGTGATATGAAACAAATCACCAATCTTGGAAATGCAAATTGGGCGCCTTTCTTCCATCCTAGTGGTGAGAAAATTATCTTTTCTTCCAATCACAAATCAGACAGAGGGTTCCCATTTAATCTATTTATGATCAATATTGATGGAACGGGATTAGAGCAAATCACCTTTGATGATGCATTCGACTCCTTTCCAATGTTTAGCAGAGATGGTAAAAAACTAGTATTCTCTTCCAACAGAAACAATGGAGGAACCCGAAATACTAATTTATTTATTGCCGACTGGGTAGAATAATCTACTTAGAACAGACATATAAAATTTCACCTTTGGGCAAGGCATAGCGTTGGAACAATTCTGTGCCTAGCTTTTCTTCAAAATCTATAGCTTCAACCTTGAACCCAGATTCTTTAAGACGATCTGGGTAATCGAGGCCATGTGCTCTTACATGATCATATTGTCCAAACCTTTTGATTCTTTCTTCAGGATCGGTAATCGTAGGATCCTCATCCGTTTGCTCCAAATTTCGGTTTAGTGGTACTTGCATAATCGCCAAACCTCCAGGTTTCAAAACCCTGCAAAGTTCGCGCATACATTGCTTATCATCATTCACATGCTCTAATACGTGATTACAAAAAACAGCATCAAAGCTATTATCATCATATTGAATATTGTGGATATCCATTTTCACATCTGCAATTGGAGAATCTAAATCAGCGGTTAGGTAGTCTAGATTTTTCATTTTTCTAAACTTCCCATAAAAACATTGTTCTGGAGCAATATGCAGCAATTTTCTTTCCTTGGTGAAAAAATCAGTTTCATCCCTAAGGTAGAGCCACATCAAACGATGCCTTTCTAAAGACAAACTTGCAGGAGCAAGTGCATTTTCCCTTTGCATTCCCTTATAACCGTATGGCAATAGCTTTTTATACTTCTTGCCATCAATAGGGTCTTCAAACTTATCTCCTTTATACAGCTGAGCTAAAATGGGTCTAACCAAATAGCTAATACGAATCATTAATGGCCTAGGTATTGAATTTAAGGCGAAGCGAAAAATAGCTTTTATCATTTAATATCTTCTTTTATCCCTAAGGATTCATATACATAATCAAAAGTGGAAAGGATTTCTGGCTTCCCATTTACAATAGCCACATCATGTTCAAAATGAGCTGCTGGTTTATTATCAACGGTATTAATAGTCCAGCCGTCATCTAGTTGTTTTACTCTGTGGGTACCCAGGGTAATCATTGGCTCAATTGCCAAAACCAGTCCCTCTTTCAATACCTTTCCCCTGCCAGATCTTCCAAAATTAGGGACCTGAGGGTCTTCATGTAAGCTTTTTCCAAGTCCATGACCAACCAATTCCCTAACCACACCAAATCCATTTTTTTCTGCATGGTTTTGAATGGCAAAACTTATATCCCCCAGCCTTTTTCCAGCATGCATTTGATCAATACCCTTATAGAGACATTCTTTGCTAACCTTCAATAATTTTTTCACCTCAGGTTTAACTTCTCCAACTTCAAAGGTAAAGGCATGATCTCCGTAATAGCCATTTAAAATAGCACCACAATCTATGCTTACAACATCTCCATTTTGAAAAGGTCTATCATTTGGCAAACCATGCACCACAGTTTGGTTTACGGAAATTAGGAGGGTACTAGGACAATCATAAAGCCCTAAAAAGCCAGGAATCGCTCCTTGGTCTCTTATATATTCTTCAGCTAATTTATCTAATGTATTGGGGATAGCTCCTATTTTAACTTCCTTGGCTAAAATTCCTAATGTTCGACTTACCACAAGGGCAGCTTCGCGCATTAATTCTATCTCTTCTGGGCTCTTGTACTTAATCATTAAAATTTAAAAAAACCTTTTTTCCTTTTTTTCTTCATGCTCTTAATTTCATCATTTGAGGATGATTTTCCACTTATCTTTTGGTAAACTTCTCCCCAGCCAATAAAACCACCAACATTTCTATCATCAACAAAAATATCGGCATTAATTTTTCTACTTTGAGTTTTGGAATCGAATTCTTCACCTTGAAAACTACTGTTTACCGCGTAAAATTCTATCCCATTTTCTGCACAAAACTCCACAGCTTCTCTTAAGCGGGATCCATGTCTATAGGTCCACAGTACCAGTCTATGTCCATCTGCTTGTAAACTTTTTAAAGTTTCAAATGCGAAAATCATGGGTTTCCCAATTTTCGGATATTTATCCTCTACAACGGTGCCATCAAAATCAATGGCAATTATTTTTGAATTTTCTCCAATCATTGCTAAATAATTATGGATTTACGGGACATTTCAGAAGGTTGTGGGATTTCCATTAATTCCAAAATACTCGGAGCTATATCTCCCAAAATACCATCTTTAATTTTATAGTTTTTATTATTGGAAACCAAAAAACATGGAACAGGTTGAGTGGTATGAGCAGTATTCGGACTTCCATCTGGGTTGATCATGCAATCCGAATTTCCGTGATCCGCGATAATAATAAAAACATAGTCTTTTTTTAGTCCGGCCTTAACCACCGCTTCGGTACATTCATCTACCACTTCACAAGCTTTTATGGCAGCCTTCATATCACCTGTATGGCCTACCATATCAGGATTTGCGAAATTTAAACAAATAAAATCCGTTTCGGCCTTTTCCAGTTCAGGAATGATGGCATCCCTAATATCATAGGCGCTCATTTCCGGCTGGAGATCATAGGTAGCCACCTTTGGGGAAGGACACATCAACCGTTTCTCCCCTTCAAATTCCAATTCTCTACCTCCTGAAAAAAAGAAGGTTACATGGGGGTATTTTTCAGTTTCAGCAATTCGAATTTGGCTTTTTCCGTTTTCACTTAAAACCTGACCCAGGGTTTTATCCAAATTATCCTTTTCATAAATTACATGAACATTTTTAAAAGTATCATCATAGCGGGTAAGCGTTAAATAATGAATATCCAGCTTATGCATATTTTGCTCATGAAAATCCTGCTGGCTTAGGGCCATACTTATTTGCCTACCTCTATCTGTTCTAAAATTAAAATTGATAACTATATCGCCTTCTTCAATTAAGGCTTTTGTATTTCCGTTTTTTGCAATAATCGCTGGCTTTACAAACTCATCAGTTATCCCCTCTTTGTAGGAGTTCTCCAATGCTTCTGTGGCCGAAGAAAAAACCATCCCCTTACCATTTACCATTAGGTCGTAGGCAAGCTTTATCCTTTCCCAACGCTTATCTCTATCCATGGCATAATATCTTCCAATGAGAGATGCAATTTTTGTTGGACCATCTTTAATATGATCTTCTAAATCCTTAATATAATTTATTCCACCATTTGGATCGGTATCACGTCCATCAGTAAAAGCATGAACATAGATTTCCTTTAATCCTAAATCCTCTGCTGCGGTAATTAAGCCTTTTAGATGATTGATATGGGAGTGTACTCCTCCATCAGATAATAAACCAATAAAATGAACCTTTTTATTATTTTCTTTGGCCTTAGAAAATGCCTCCACTAAGCTAGGTTCCTGGTTTAGCTGCTTGGACTCTACTGCAAGATTAATCTTTACCAAATCCTGATAAACAATTCTCCCTGCTCCCAAATTCATGTGACCCACTTCGCTATTTCCCATTTGGCCTTCAGGCAAACCTACAGCTAAGCCAGAGGCCTCCAATTTGGAATTAGGGAAATTGTGGTATAAAGAATCAATAAAAGGAGTATGGGCATGATCAATTGCCGACACCTTTTTATCCTTAGCTATACCCCATCCATCTAAAATTAATAAGGCAACTTTATTTGGCATTTCTAGCGTTTTGAAATAAGTTGGCAAAGATCATAAAATGATCTGGTTTATCTAAATTCGGAAATAGAAATATAGAATTGAATTATTTCAATTTCAAATAGTTGAAGGAATGTATGCTGATAGGCCTCAAATTCAACTTCTAAAAAACAAGAAAAAACAAGAAAAAACAAAACTCTATTCTTCAAATTCCTGTAAAGCAGCAATCGCTTGACTAATATTTTTCCTCACATCTATAATATCTGCTTCCATCATATAACATGGGGCACAGATTAATTTATTGGCTTTGTCAATAGAAATTTCATTAACCCTTGTCATGCTAGCATTCACTCCCAAAGATTCCATTCCCTGGCTAATTGCTGCAATTTCATAGGGTGATTTTTCGGCGGTGCTTCCAACGCTTAGCTTAGGATTAATTCCAGAATTTTCAAAAGCCTTAGCTAGGGTTGTTGGACTCATACACAAAGCGATAATTGGTTTTTCAGCCTTTTGAAAGGATGTTAAAAAATTGGCAATAATTGGATTTATACTGGCCTTGGGTCCATCGAAAGCCCAAGTGGTGAAGTTTTTGGCTGTTCCAAAACCACCTGGCATCATTAAAGCATCAAAATCCTGAATATCAACATCTTTTAGATCTAAAATGTCACCTCTTGCAATTCTAGCAGATTCTATAAGAATGTTTCTTTTCTCCTTCAATTCCTCTCCGGAAACATGGTTAATCACATGATGCTGATCATAATTTGGGGCCATGCATTGGTATTCATGCCCTGCTTCCTTTATGGCCAATAAGCTTAATACTGCCTCTTGAATTTCAGTGCCATCATAAACTCCATTGCCGTGAAGTAATACTGCAATTTTCATTTTGTCATTATTTCAATTTATCCAATAATCCTTCGGTCTCCTTCATATTCATATTCTTCGCCTTCCCTTTTGTTAGTGCTTCTTGGGCAGATTTTCTAGCCTTATCCATTTGCTTGGTTTTAAAATAGAGATGAGCAAGAGTATCTATATAATAGGGATTATCATCAATTTCCACGGCAGTTTCCATCTCTTTGATAGCTCTTTTTAGAATTTTAGGATCATCAGATTTTTGATAAATCCTCCAACAAATGGAATTTGCCGTTCCTGGAGAAACTTGCCCATTCTCCGAAATTTCTTTGGCATAATCCAAAAGCTTTGACCACTTCTCGGATTTAAAATAATAGCCAAATAGTGTGTTCTGCCTAAGGTCTTCATCTTTTAAGCCCATATTATCCATTTCTTGAAGCAACACCTTATCACCATTCTCCAAATTTAATTTGGCAATAGAATCCCCTTTAATTTGAATTATTTTTTCCAATACATCATCAATCTCTGATTTTGGGTATAGGCTAGCTAATTGCTTTTTATTTTTTAATACCCAATTCAGCTGCTTATGCTGATATCTTGAAAACACAGAAATAACTGCCCAATTCACCTCATTAAACAAATCTTCAGAATTTTGGGAAGCCAAATATTCATTGATCATCTTCACATTTGGCCTACTTCTCTTCCATTTGTCGGAGGTGAAAGATTTCTTATAGAATTCAGGAAATTCCAAATTCAAATTTGAAGCTTTAAGATTTTTATAAGGTTCATATTTGTTATCAGCAACTTCCTTGCACCACGACAAATAACCTTCCTTTTGAGGGAATCCGATTTTTTTTGTCAGCAAATAACCATCTGCAGAGAGGAATAAAGTACTGGGGTAGGCCTTCACTCGAAATTTCATAGCTACTGCCGGTCCTTCTCCTTTTTCCATATCCAGTTTATAAGCCACAAAATTTTCGTTGATATAGCTGGCAGCTTGATCGTCTTGAAACACATCCTTGTCCAACATTTTACAAGGGCCACACCAATCGGTAAATGCATCAATTAAAATCGGTTTATTTAACTCTTTCGCCTTTTCCAGCAAAGAGGCAAAATCTCCTTGATGGAAATTAACCTCAGCTTCTAGAGCTTGGCTATTACATAAAACAAAAAGACAAAGGCTAACAATTTTTAAAACTTTCATTTCAATTTATTTAAGCGGTTTAATACTTTTTCACTTTGCAATTCTCTCAAAGCATCGGTAGCTATCCATTTGGCTGCTGGAGAATCAATATTGGCTAATCTATAACAAAGATCGATACAGGGTTGATGAAGATTTATTCGTCTTTTTCCCATTTCCCTAATGGACCAATTAATAGCCTTTTTCACAAAATTTCTATTGTCGGTAGCATATTTTTCTATGCATTCCAAACTATTCAGGAAAAGCTGGTCATCTGCATTTTTATGGTGAACAGCTAAAACTGCCAATCCTGCAAAACCTGCTCTTCTTTGAAATTCGCCTTCCAATTTAATCCATTCAAAAATGCTTTCCCAAATAAAATTCGTTTTTCTGAACAGATTGCTATTTGCCTGATCACATATATCCCAAGAATAAAAATCTAAAACCCATTGATCCGCCTCAGATTGTGAAAAAGTTTTAGGATTGGCAACTAGGGTTGCTAGTAATTTACATTCATGAACTTGGGTATTCCATAATTCATTGGCCAATTCACCATCTTTCCCTATCCTTTTTGCCAATTCTCGAATTCGAGGCATGCTTACTCCCAGGGCGGTGCTATCTTCTATTTTAAAATGAGCAAAGCCTTTTTTATGATTTTCGGATGACAAAAGTTTGAGATCCTCAACTATATCTGCTACAATTTCCTTCACCCTTTTAATAGAATACTTAAATCCCCTGGCTGCATTTCCACAGTTTCCTCATTTTTAGAAAATATTCTAGCCGCTAAGTTTCCCTTTAATATTAGCTTATTACCCTCATACCTCAACCAGCTTCCCTCTCTTAATCCTACAACTTTTTGTGAATTATAATGATGAAACTCTCCAATACGGGTTGCTCTGGTTTCCCCTTGATGCTTAGAATCCGGGTCTGGATCTAAATAATGTGGATTGATATTAAAGGGCAATAAAGCCAAGGCATTAAAACTTGGTGGATAAACAATAGGCATATCGTTGGAGGTGCCAATGCTCATCCCGGCAATATTACTACCTGCACTAGAACCCATATAGGCTGTTCCTCCTTTTACCTGATCTGCAAGGCAGTCTATCAAATCAAGATCGTAAAGAGTTTTTAGCAAAACGAAGCTATTTCCACCACCGGTAAAAATCCCTTTAGAATTTTTAATTGCTTTTTTAGGGTCTTCAAACTCATGAATTCCCTTCACCACTTTTCCGATTTTTGCAAATGCCTTTTTGGGATAACTAGTATACTCTTCAAATGAAATCCCTGAAGGTCGAGCATAGGGAATAAATAAAATCTCATTGGTGTTTTTATAGAAATCCTCCAATTCATCAAGAAGGTATTCCATGTATTCACTACCGTATATTTTACTAGTACTAACAATAAGCAGTCTCATTATTTAGCTTCTTTATCATTTATAATTGCGGTCCAAATCCCCATTCTAGTGCCATCCATTCTGGTCCAAACGGGCCTAATAATACCATCATAAGCATCAATATTATTATAATCTCCAAAAAAGACTTTTTTACTTGGTGTAAATGGCTTTTCGCTAATTTTGATATTCTCCCAGCTTGCACCTCCATCCTTACTTATGGCCATATACACATCCGTTTCGAGGCTATCATAGTTTCTTCGGTCATAAAAAATGCTATATAAATAACCGGTAATAGGATCGCAGCTTGTCCAGCAGAAAAACTGATCCTTATTAGTGCTATCATTGTTAATCCTTTTTGGCTCCGACCAAGTTTCCCCTTTATCGGCACTAATAATTAGCCATACATCATAATCACCATTTCTATCATCCACCCAAGTGATATAAATATTTCCTTTATGAGGACCATCGCTTACATCGCAAACGGTAACCGGCATACCATTGGCTCTTTGTAATCCGGGAATTTCAATTTCCCATCCCCCATGATGCTGGGCAACAACACGATCTTGCTCTAACCAAGTATTACCATCGTCTACAGATTTATCAAAAAATATTTCTCCTTTATTAGACCAGGCAACATAAATATCACCTTCGGGAGACACAGCAGGGACAGCACCTTCTGTTGTATTATCATCGTCTAAGCAGCCACCTGGAATTTCGCTAATATCCACTGCATCAGACCAAGTTTCACCTTTATCCACAGATTTAGAAAACATTATATTGCTTTCCATACTACTATCCTTACTTCCATAGCTATCAAATTGAGTCCAGGTACTATAAATGCTTCCTGTTTTTAAATTGGTAATTGCCCATTGTTTATCCTGATCCTTGGGATGTGCAAGGCCCATATAGCCACCATTATTCCATGTTTTGCCATCGTCATCGCTTCTTTGGCAAACAATACGATCCAATATTTCCTCACTCATCCAGTTTTTTCCTGTTGGATCAGAAAGGTGGAGGAAGTAAATCTCCCCTTCTGGGCCAGAAACTAAAACAGGGTCGCCCCAAACTCCATAGCTAGATTTAATAGTATCATTTGTCCATGTTAGTCCGCCGTCATTTGAATAAAAAACTTGATCCAAGATGGCTGCAGCCACAATTATTTTTGGGTTCTTTTTGCTAACCACAATAGAAGGTTCACATAAACCACGTCTTTTAATTTCTGAGCTTCCAATTTCTATATTCTTAAATTCTTGTGCTGATAATATTTGAGTAAATAATATCGAAATAAGTAGTAATCTAAATTTCATCTGTTTAGTTTTATGATCTGGTTTTGAATCATTACCCGCAAGGAATCAATTAAAACCATAAAATTTTGGCTAAAGCTACTAAAATGAAGACGGTTAAAATAGCAATCTTATTGATTGTTTCATATATAAACCTTGGTTTTGCTTTACATCCTTTTCATGCCTCAATAACCCAATTAAGGCATAATGAAGAAGAGCAACTATTGGAAATAACGGTGAAACTTTTTACCGACGATTTAGGCAAGGCCATAGGAGAAGAAATCTTGATAGGAGATGAATTATCCGAACTGCAGTCTGAACAAATTGGTGAATATGTCCGCAGCAATTTCAAAATCAAAGACCTAGAGAATAATAAAACTTTGAATTGCACCCTTATAGGAGAAGAAACGGAGTATGATATCACTTTTATTTATCTTGAAATCAAAGATTTTAAACTCAGCAAAGCCTATGAAATAAGTCAAACCGTATTATTTGATCAGTTTGAAGATCAGTCGAATATTGTAAATTTTTTGGTAGATAAAGAAACCTATTCTGATTACTTCACCCCTACTTCAACTCAAAAAACTTTTGACATAAAATGAGTGCATTTAATTCTTATTTAAGGCTTGGTTTTGAGCATATTCTTAATATAGAGGCACTAGATCATGTGATTTTTATAATTGTTCTTCTCGCTGCACACAGGCCTAGGCATTGGCTAAAAATGCTAATTGCCGTAAGCTTATTTGGTCTTGGCCATTCCCTTTCATTAACCCTCGCCTCCTTTGATATGGTAAGTATAGATAGTGAATTGATAGAATTTTTAATTCCTCTTACCATTTTGTTCACTGCCATTCTAAACCTCAGCAAGTTTGGACCTAATCCAGAATCCAAAGGGAAATATTGGATTTCTATTTTGTTTGGAATCATCCATGGTTTAGGGTTTTCCAATTATTATGAAATGTTGGTTATGGGTGAAAATAGATATTGGTCTGCACTTTTGCCTTTCAACCTAGGAATAGAACTGGGGCAGGTATTAATTTTCGCTTGTTTTTTAGTGGTCATATTTTTAGGACAGGTGGTATTAAATATTAAAAACAGAGATTGGAATATTTTCTTTTCCGGATTAGGATTTGGCTTGGCCTTTATAATGTTAATCAAAAACCTTCCTCCTATCTTCGGTTAGGCTAGTCCTTTATAGCCTACAATCCTTTTATTTTAAGGCATTTAGTTATTATTTCCCTTTTTATTTTAAGAGCTTATATTTACAGGCATTTTTATAAAATCCATACATGATCAAAAATTTATCTTTAAGCTTTATTCTCCTTTTTTCTATAGGAAGCATATTCGCTCAAAATACCAATCAAAGCAAATTCAAGCAGCTTTACGAGGAACTTCCTACCCCTAATATGTACAGAACAGGTGGCGGTGCTCCCGGCTCCTTTTATTATCAGCAAAAGGCTGACTATAAAATGAATATTCGTTTGGATGATGATAAACAAAGAATTTATGGTGAGGAGATTATCACCTATACCAATAATTCACCTGATCCCTTGGAATATCTATGGTTACAGCTAGACCAAAATATGCGTGCTAAGGACAGTGAAACACAAAAAATAAAAACTGGAGGAATAAACAAATCCATGTCTTATAGGGATTTGAAATATCTATTTTATGATTTTGATGGAGGATTTAAAATAGAGTATGTAAAAGATGCTAATGATGATGCCATTGAATTTTTCATCAACCATACTATGATGAGAATTAATTTGGATAAACCATTAATGAAGGGTGAATCTAAGGTTCTAAAAATAAAATGGTGGTATAATATTAATGATAGAATGCAGATTGGAGGTAGATCTGGCTACGAGTATTTCAAAGATGAGGATAACTACCTATATACCATAGCTCAGTTTTTTCCACGGATGGCGGTTTACAATGATGTTGATGGATGGCAAAATAAACAGTTCTTAGGCCGTGGTGAGTTTACACTTCCTTTTGGTGACTATGATGTAAGCCTTACTGTACCTGCTGATCATATTGTTGGCAGCACGGGCACCCTTCAAAACCCAGATGAGGTATTAAGCGAAAAGCAAAAAGAACGTTGGAAAAAGGCCAGTGAGGATACGGAAAACCCAGTATTCATAGTAACTGAGGAAGAGGCCAAAAAGGCTGAAAAGAATAAAAGCAAGGAAGAGAAAACTTGGCATTTTAAAGCAGAAAATGTGAGAGATTTTGCATTTGCCTCATCTAGAAAATTTATTTGGGATGCCATGGCAGTAAAATTTGGAGATCGTACAGTAATGGCCGTCTCCTATTACCCAAAGGAGGGAAATCCACTTTGGGAAAGATATTCAACAAGAGTTGTGGCCCACACTTTAAAAGTGTACAGTAAATACACCTTCGACTACCCCTACGAAAAAGCCATTTCAGTACATACCAATAGAATTGGCATGGAATACCCAATGATTTGCTTTAATGGCGGCAGGCCAGAAGCTGATGGCACTTATTCCAAAAGCACCAAATATGGAATGATAGGGGTGATAATTCATGAAGTGGGACATAATTTCTTTCCTATGATTGTAAATTCTGATGAAAGACAATGGACCTGGATGGATGAAGGCCTCAATACCTTTGTTCAATATTTGACGGAAGTGGAATGGGAAGAAAACTATCCTTCTAGAAGAGGCCCAGCTTATAAGATTGTAGATTATATGAAGGCGGATAAAAGCTTACAAATGCCAATAATGACCAATTCGGAATCTATATTACAATTTGGAAATAATGCCTATGGAAAGCCTGCCACAGCTTTAAACATTCTTCGAGAAACTGTTATGGGCAGAGAGTTGTTCGACTATTCATTTAAGATTTATTGCCAAAGATGGATGTTTAAACACCCTACTCCGGCAGATTTTTTCAGAACTATGGAGGATGCCTCGGGGACTGATTTAGATTGGTTTTTTAGAGGTTGGTTTTATACAACAGATCATACCGACATAGCACTAAGTGATGTGAATTGGTATCAGTTTGAAACCGCTAATCCGGATGTGGATAATGAGGTGAAAAGATCAGAAGCCAATAAAACCACAGAGAGTTTTATTGGAAACCAGAGAAATAAAAAGGAATTTAAAGGAAACCACTATTCCGACGAATTTCCAGAAATGAATGATTTTTACAATCAAAATGATGACTGGACCGTTTTTAAAGCCGATCGAAAAAAGTATGAAGCTTATAAAAATTCTTTATCCGAAGAAGAAAAGAAACTCTTGGAAGGTGGATACAATTTCTATGAGATTGATTTTAACAATATTGGAGGGCTGATAATGCCTGTAATTTTGGAATTTACCTTTAAGGATGGTAGCAAAGAAACCTTGAGAATACCTGCCGAGGTATGGCTAAAACACGAAGTTGCTTTTACCAAAACATTTGCCTTTAAAAAGGAAGTAGTGAAAATTGAGCTAGATCCTTTTTTAGAGACAGCAGACACAGATAGAGAAAATAACTTCTGGCCAGAACAAGTGGAGGCAGATCGATTTAAATTATACAAAAGATCAGGAAGAAGAACCTCAAAAAATCCAATGCAAAAAGCAAAATAATTACCTACCGTAATCAATTTGCAAAGGCCAGCTATATGCTGGCCTTTTTGTTGGAAAGTCCTTTTATAAATATAGAAAATGTAGCTCTGGGCCCATATTAGTTTTTTCTATCTATGTAAGAATGAAAAACCATAGGCATATAATAGTTTTAATTCCACTTTGGATACTATGTTTAGCATTTACTAGTTCCTGCGGATCTAGCCAAAAAGTGGGTAAAAGGGAGAAAGCTTCTAAGGTCCAGCAAAGAAGGATACCCAAAATTAAAGATGGTAAATCAGAAAATCCCGCTACTTTAAAAGAACCCAATTCAGAAAAACAGAGGAATGAGGAATTATATGCTTTTATCGAAAAATGGAAAGGCGTACCCCATAGAATGGGAGGAATGAGCACCCGAGGTGTAGATTGTTCGGGATTGGTAATCCAAATCTATAAGGAGGTTTACCAAATGGATTTTAAGAATAGAAGAGCAAGGGATATTTATACAGAAACGATAGCCATTGCAAAAGAGGATTTAAAAGAGGGAGACCTAGTGTTTTTTAAAATTAGATCTAAAAATATAGATCATATAGGACTATATCTTTCTGATGGAAAATTTGTCCACGCCAGCAGTAGTAAAGGGGTTATGATTAGTAATCTGGAAGAAAATTATTTTAAAAAGCACTTTTTTAGTGGAGGGCGAATAAAGCCTTAATTTCTTGTATAGGCTATTTTGTCACCAATTTTAAGGCCGTATTTTTCTACAAAACCGGCATTCAACTCCAAAATAAATTGGGCAGGAATTTTAGATTCTACAGGAGTTTCATCCAATGCCTTATTGTTTTCTGCTATATCTACAATTTCATTTTTCTTATTTACAAAAACAAAATCCAAAGGAATAAAGGTGTTTTTCATCCAAAATGACTGTTCCTTTTCTTCTTCCATTAAAAAAAGCATTGCACATCTCTCTGCCATTTCTTTTCGGTACATCAGGCCATAGCCAATATCCTCCTCCGTATCTGCTATTTCTATATCAATTTGAACTATAATACTATCCTTACTATTTAAAAACTTCAAATCTCCTTCGTCCTTAAATTTAGGTTCATAGGTATTCACAGAATTACTAGGATCGCTATCTAAAACTCTAGTCTCACCTCCAAAAGGAAAAAAGGAAACCAACAACCATCCTACAAATAAAGCGATGGCTATAAAGATTAATGATTTTTTAATACTACTCATTTTTCTGTGTTTTGGCTGCTATCATAAAAAACAAACCAATAATTACTAAGGGTATACTGAGGTATTGACCAATATTGATTGCATATGCCGCTTCGGCATCCACTTGATTTTCTTTTAGATATTCGATAAAGAATCGAAAACCAAAAACCAAGAGTAAAAAACTTCCGAAAAGGAATCCTCGTTTGTTGGCAAAAACAGTTTTTTGGAATAAGGCGAAAAGAATAATAAAGACCATTAAATAGGCAAGGGCTTCATAAATCTGACTGGGGTATCGTGGTATTCCAAGAACTTCTATGCTTGCTAGGTTGGAATTATATGAATCCCAGGTTAAATAGGAATCGGCGGGAATCAAAATATTTTTATTCTGATGGCTCATATTTTCCAAATTCAACCTCATTCTATTCCTCACCAGATGCGAAAGTTTATCCCTATTTCCATTTAAATCTGCGTTTACAAAAAGAATGGACATTTTCAATATTGGCATTTGAAGACTATCTGTTTCCAGTGTTTCTCCAGTTTTTTCAAATTTTATTGATTCAATATCTTCAGGATAATAGGCCATCATTCTTTCTCTCATCGGTTCAGTGAAAACCGTTTCAAATTGAGAATTACCCATATCCCCATAAATCTCACTATTAAACCAGTTTCCAAGTCGAATTAAACAACCGGCTATTGCTACCACAATAACCAGTCTATCCAAAATCCAAAGCGTTCTTTTGGGGTCTTTAAAAACCTTTTTGCTGTATAGATAGGCAGAAATTACAATGGCTATTGCTGCACCATGGCTTGCCAATCCACCCTCCCAAACTTTCAATATTTCCATGGGATGAAGGGAATAGTGATCCCATTGATAGAAAAACACATGACCTAAACGGGCTCCAATAATAGTGGCTACTACCATATAGATCACTAGGGATTCTAGTTTTTCCAAGGAAACCTTTTCCTTAATAAAAATGCGTTTCATTATTTGGTAGCCAATGATGAAGGCTAGGGCGAATAAAAGACTATAAATTCTAAGAGTATAGAATCCGAAATCAAGTCCTTTTGGGAAATCCCAAATCATGGTGAGAAAAGCGTTCATATAATTTTTTGAGGCTGTTAATTTAACAAGTATATTTTTAGAATAAAATTAAAGTCTATCTAAGCCGGCTTTTGCCTGCTGGTGCAGGCCTTCATAAAATGGGAAGCCTTGTATACTCAGCGTTTTTTCATAATATGTTTTTGCCAAATCCTTATTTCCCTGTTCTTCATAAACTCTTGCTAGTTGAAGAGCGCTATTTCCTTGGGCAAAAGAGCTTTCACTTATATCCAGCCCTAAAGCATCTACAAACTCCCTAATAGCCAATGAATTTTGTTTGTCTTCTTGATAAATCCTTCCTAATCGATAATGAAATTCCAATTTATCCTTTTGATTAAAAGCCTTCACCTTCGACCTTTGAGCCATCATATATTTAATAGCATCTTTATACCTTCCACCATCGAACAAAATTCTTCCACGAATCAGTACTTCATTAAAATTTGATTCCGCCTCTTTTTGAGCTTGTTTGTCGGCTCCCGTTTTCAAACTCCCTTTTGTTAGCACCAATTTTCGATAATCGTCAAGTGCCTTTTTATCTCCTTCTAGCATTGCACACCAAGATAAATATCTATAGGCTGATTTAATATAATAGTCATCAGGGGTATTTTTTAAAAAAGACTTAAGGTAAATTTTAGCTGTATCGGTGGAGAATGCGATGGCTACCTTCCCTGTATGGTAATCCATAAAAGGGTAATCTTCATACTCATCCCCTTTCGGTCTTTTTTGCAAATAATTATAGGCTTTATGAGCTTGCCCTTTTTGGATATCAATAAGACTTTGGAGGTAAATTAAATTGCTACCCTTTTTAAAATTAATGGCCAGGGAGCTAAGTGAAACATCAGTTCTTCCTTGTATTGTAAAGGCAGAATAGGCATAAATAAATCCGTAATATTCCCTATAGAATCTATTTTCTTTTTCGGAGATAGTCCGCCAATAGCCTTTGTGCACCAATGCCATACCTTCTTCCACGCTACCAGACATACCAAATAAAGAAGCGATGGATTGATAACCTTCTGGCAGGGATCCAATAGCGGAATACAAAACCCCAAGGGCTATGTAGTTTGGGTGATGATTTGGGAATTTTTCAAAATTATCTTTCAGCAGATTATAGGCCGTAAAGAATTGTAAACCAGCTCGAATATTATTTTGATATTTTGCATGGAGAATGGCTATTGCCAAATGAATTTCCCCCATCATTTTTCTTTTTTGAGGGTCATCATCGCTCACCTTGGAAATTTCCTCAATAAACTTTTCTAGGCTTTCCCTTTTGGCATCAAATTCATTCTTATCCTCTTGTAGTAAAAGCTTATTGGAAACAATAATAGCTTTAATATAGGCAATCCCTTTATTCTCCTTTTGAATTTTTGAGAGAGAGTCAGTTAGAGCGGTAGCTTTGGTTAATTTCAATTCCATCACCAATCCCAAAGCATGTTGCAAACTTTCATTCATCTCAATATACTGGGCATTTGACTTGCCAGCTAGGCTTATTAAGATTGAAATAAAAAGGAGGTAAAGGTGCTTACACATTATTTAGGAGCATAAAAAAAGGGATCAACGTGATCCCTTTTCATTTTATTTTTCAAATATCAAATTACTTGGCGAACTTGCCAAAGATCTTAGACATTTTCTCTTCTTCTTCACGAGCCAATTCAGGATCTACCAAAACCCTTCCAGAATGCTCATCGGTAATTACCTTTTTACGAGAGGCAATTTCCAATTGTCTTTGAGGAGGAATGGTAAAGAAAGAACCACCAGATGCTCCTCTTTCAATGGGAACAACAGCAAGTCCATTTTTAGCACTTCCTCTAATTCTTTTATAGGCGTTTATTAACCTTTCCTCAATTTTTTCTGCAAACTCAGCAGATTTTGCATTTAGTGCATCTTCTTCGGCTTGAGTTTCTTTCAAAATAGTTTCAAGTTCACCCTTTTTAAAAGAAAGGTGAGAGTTTCTCTCATCCAATTTCTCTTGAGAAGCAGCGATTACCTCTTTCTTATTGTCAATTTTAGCTTTGAATTCTTTAATTCTCTTTTCAGCTAATTCTACTTCTAATTGTTGGAATTCAATTTCCTTAGAAAGCGCATCAAACTCACGATTATTACGAACATTCTTTTGTTGTTCTTCGTATTTTTTTGCTTTCTCTTGAGATTCCTTAATTAGGTTCTTTTTCGATTTGATTTCGGTCTCTAATTCTGAAACCTCACCATTCAATTTTTCCAATCGAGTTTGCAAGCCAGCAATCTCATCTTCTAGATCTTCAACTTCTAGAGGTAATTCACCTCTAACGTTTCTGATTTTATCTATTCTGGAATCAATTAGTTGAAGGTCGTATAGAGCGCGCAATTTATCTTCAACTGTTACTTCTTTAGCCTTGGCCATAAAGATTATAAGTAATTAATCGGGTTTGTATTCGTATCCGTTAAAAGAAATGCAAAAGTACTGAATTTTTTCTTTAGTTCGTTAGCAATCAAGTTGATGGTGTATTGTTCGTTTTCATAATGTCCAATATCAGCTATAATAATTTGATTATCAGCATCAAAAAACTGATGATATTTAAAATCTGAACTCATAAAAAGATCTGAACCAGCAGCAATAGCCTTGGAAAGCAGGAAACTTCCTGACCCTCCACACCAAGCAATTTTCTTTATTTTCTTTTTGTGAATATTGGTAAACCTCAAGCAATCAGCAGCCATTACCTTTTTTATATTTTGAAGGAATTCCAATGCATCTGTTTCTTCTTCCAGTTCACCTATCATCCCAGAACCAATAGTATTATCCTTATTTTCAATGGCATAAATCTCATAGGCCACCTCTTCATAGGGGTGTGCCTTTAAAAGTGCATTTACCACTTTCGATTCCAAACTTGACTTTAATAAAACCTCAATCCTGATTTCTTCTTCTTCATGTCTATGATCCTTTTTCCCAACAAAGGGCTTTGCCTCTTCATTCGCTTTAAAGGTGCCCATTCCCTTACTTTGAAAACTCGCTTCAGAATAATTTCCTAATACTCCAGCGCCTTCCGCAAAAAGAGCATTTAAAACTTCATCCTTATGTCCAGTGGGAACAAAACTTACTAACTTCTTTAGTGTTTTTGCTTTGGGGTCCAGAATTTTCATGTTTTTTAGACCCAATCTTTTGCCAATTTCAAAATTCACTCCATTTAAAACATTGTCTAAATTGGTATGAATAGCGTAAATCGCTATATCATTTTTGATGGCTTTTATGATGCATCGCTCCACATAGTTTTTACCATTCAATTTCTTTATACCTGAAAAAATTATGGGATGATGAGCAATTATCAAATTACAGGATTTATCGATTGCCTCTTGGATAAGCTCTTCCGTAATGTCCAGGCAAATTAATACCTGGGAAACATTTGTGGATTTATCACCCACAATTAGCCCCGAATTATCATAAGATTCTTGGAGTGAGGGTGGAGCCAAGGTCTCCAAATGAGAAATAATATCTTGAATTTGCATAGGCCTAATATTATCACAAATATATTAAGCCTAGACTTAGAATTTTAAAAAAATGAATCTTCCATAACAAACCATACTCCTAAAAATCCTTGACCGCTAGCTTCTCCTCTACCATCTAAGGAATGCGTATACAGGGGTTTGTTTTTATAACTTGACTGTGGTATTGAATCATTCCTACTTAAATTTTGAACTAAACTAGCATCTAAAATGGAAGGAAAAATGGAAGCTTTTAGTTTTAATGGAGGATATTTTAGAATACAGGAGGCTGTAGTACAAGAACTTTGATTCACAGCGTCATCAGATTTGTAATATACGGATTGTCCATTTTCATCGATTAGGAACTTTTTCTCTTCCCCATCCACGGTTTTTAAACCGATAAACAAACTATAATCTGGTTTTGCCAAATACCATTCACCATCCTTATTATCCGCCGAAATTTCATTTTGCGACTCTTGTTTATAGGTATAAAGTGGCCAACCTTTAAAGCTCAGCTGCACAAATCCATCATCCCTTCTTAATAATCCAAACTCATTGCTTGCACTATCTGGTAAAGAGGCGGTTATTCCCACGGGTTCCCATTCATCCAAACAATCTCCTTCGCATTTACTGATTCCTTCTAAATCTCTCGAATACATATAAATGGTTTTCCCTGCGGAAGTAGAAAGGTAAAGTCCCCATTCTGCATCAGAGGTCATTTTAATTTGCAATTCCTCCTTTTCAAGGGCTTCTGATATTTCTTCTTTTTCGCATGAAGGAAAGATTCCTGCAATAATTAGGACTAAAACTGAAAAAAATAAAGTCTTGGTTTTCACAATCATGGGTTTAAAATTACATAAAAATAAAAAACGGAACCACTAAGGGAAGGTAGTGGTTCCGCAAATTTGGCCCGAAAGCCTACCGATTAACCTACCGCAAAATCAATCGAAAAAATCATTTTATATTAATTCACAATCTACCAGGACCAAATTATTCCCTACTCTGCGGCAAAGTCCTTTAAGCTTTATCTTCTGGTTTGAAAACAACTGATCCAAGTCTTGAGATTTAATATTCTCACTAAAAAAACATTTTAAGCCATTTGACTGGATCGGACTATTGATTTTGAAAACTATTAAACCATCATTATCAATTTGGATATCTCTAAGTTCCCCTTCCACATTCAGCCATTTATTGAGCAAATCATCTGAAGAAATATCTACTGGATTGCTTAAATCCAGTAATAATAAAGCTTGATCTCTAGATTCTTTTTTTGGCCAAACATTACTAGAAGTGCCTATCCTGTCTATTGCAATCCCCAATAAAAGGCATATGCAAAACATTATTGAAATTCTGGTCAGGGAAATTTTCATCCTTTTGTGGATTATAAATTAGCACCATCGTCTACCCAGCAAGTAATTTCATCAATTTCCTGTTGAGTTAAACTAAATCCAGAACCTGAGGGAGGCATGGTTGTGGCACTCGTTCTGGCCTTAATCCTTGCTGCCTGAGATTGAATATTTGCATCCACTGTCATATTCGGAAAAACACTACCACTATGGCAACCACTAACCGCACAATTAGAGGAAATTATGGTTTTCACCTTTTGAAAGGCAATCCCTGAATTTAAATTTATGGTCTGGCTACTTTCACAGTTCGAATTATCTTTAACAAACACTTCGTAGTCACCAGCGGCAAGGCCAGAAAAGCTACTATCTGATTGATAGGTTCCTGTTGCTCCTAGTTTGAATGAATAAGGTTTTGCCCCACCACTGGCATTTACATTAATTACTCCATTGGAGCTTCCACAACCGGCATCAACTTTATTCAAGGAAAAATTAACACCATCGTCGTTTCCAATTATGGCTTCCAATTCATCTGTACATCCATTATCATCCTTAACGATGATGGTGAAACTGTTGGCCGCTAAACCCGTAAAATCTCCACTAGCTTGGAAATTATTTCCTCCATCAATGGAATAGCTTAAACTTCCATTTCCACCAGTTGCATTTACGGTTATGGCGCCAATATCTTGCCCACAAGCTGTATTTGTAGTGGACACTAAAACTAATACAGGTTTGTCTGCACATAAATCTACCGGGTCGGTTTCTTTAACATCATTAGTACAAGAACTAATGAGGCTGAGTATGAAAAGTACTGCGGCGTAATTTTTAAACTTCATCATGGTTTAATTTAATTTATTGTATATATAATTTTTGGGTTCTAAAATGGGTTTTGGAATTTGAACTTAGCTTTATTAGGTATACCCCTGCTTCTAGTCCTAAATCAGTTTGTTTAAATCGATGGCTATAAATCCTTTTACTTTTGTGGATCATCTTACCATTTAAATCATAAACATACATGGTAATGGGAAAATCTAAATATGAATCAATTTCAAGGCTAAATCCTGAGGAACTTGGATTAGGATAAATGGTGAAGTCTAGGCTTTCCTTTTCATTTAACCCAATACTTGCACACTTATTTTGAACCTCAATAGTATCATTGCAGCCTGGGGCATTGTTTAAAATATATGCAATTTTATTAGTAGCCAGGTAGTCACAAACACTCTTTACGGCACATATTTCCAATACTGGAGAGTCATAAATAAAAAGCGGGTTTACCGTGCTAAAATCAGCACTATCCAATCCTTTTAAAGTTGAGAGGCTATCATTTTCTGCCAATCTCACTTCACCCGATATCCATTTTAATTTCCTCAAAGCCCAAAGGCTATTTAGCTTTTTATTTGCCCTAATATTCAATCCCCCTGCTTTTTGCAATGAATCTAGCCCATTTAATTTGCGAAGCTGGTCATTATCCCAAATTAGCAGTGAACCACCAACAAACTTCAAATTTGAAAGTGCATTTAGAGATGTTAAAGAATCATTCCCACGAATGCTTAAAGATTGACCAATAGAATCAATACTATACAAACCATCCAAAGAAGGCAATTTATTATTGTCTGAGATACCGAGTACGAATTCCACTTTCTCCAAACTATCCAAACCTGCAAGGGAAAGCAAATATTGATTCGCCGCTATGGTCAAACTTTCACCCACATACTTTAGAGCAGCTAATTCTACAAGGTTTTGAATTTTAGAGTTTCCACTAATTTGTAATGAACCGGGAATAGAACTAAAATTTTCCAATCCCTTTAAATTAAGAAGCCCATCATTCCCGTTAATGGTTAGGCTTCTACCTAGTTGGATATTGTCATCCAATCCTTCCAAATTCTTCAAGGAATCGTTGTTTACAACACTTAAACTTTCAATAAAAATATTGTTAAGGCCTTTTAAACTTCGCAGTGAACTATTACCGAGAACAATAAAAATATTCCAAATATTATCTATTGATTCTAAACCACTTAAGCTATCCAAACTAGCATTATTTACAAGGTAAAGAGAGATGATGTCTTCTAAACTATCTAAGCCCCTTAAGTTTTTTAATGAAGCATTTCCTGCAATATTCAAATAACTGATTTTTTGAATTCCTTCTAGACCCCTAAAGTTAATGAGCGAATCATTATTGGAAATATTAAATTCCGTTCCCAAATACCGAAGATTTCTAAGGCCCCAAAAATTCTTTAAGCTATTCGCTGACATGGCTTTTAGTGAACCAAAAATGCTGTCAATTTGAATTAGACTATCTAAATTACGAACATCACCATTAATGATAAGATCCCCAGGTAGTGAATTACAATTTGGAAATAATAAAGGAAAGCTATCTACTTGGGATTGACGAGAAATGCTATAATTGCTGCTCGGGCAAGTTTGGCTTTGGATATTTCCCTCAATAATAAGGGAAAGTATAATTAGTATATATAAACCTGCTTTTTGCAATTGTCTTTTTTGAATTCTTAATTACAAGACAAACCTAGGTTCAATTTTCCAGCAATGGCAATCTATTAAAAGATATTAGGTGAACAACAGACCTTGAAAAGGTATACAAAAGGTGGACAAAAATCAATAACAACTTGTATTTCAGCTTTTTAATCAATTTTCATTGTGAACAGTTCCAGCATCAATAATATATTCTAGAAGGTCTGAACTTTGTGGAATGTTCATTTTCTTTCGCAATCTATATCTCGAAGTTTTTACACTTTCTGGCGAGATGCCAAGAATGGCCGCGCTTTCTTTGAGGTTTAAATTCATTCGAATAAGGGCAGAGAGTTTCAGATCTCCTGAGGTTAAATTTGGGTGTTTGCTTTTTAGATTCTTAAAAAACCCAGTATGCACTTGTTCGAAATGAGTTTTAAAATCTTGCCAATCCTTATCTAAATTGGTATTACTGCTCACTTTCTGTTTTATTCTACGAATTTTCGTTTGATCGGCAGAAGCATCTTTTTCTAGCTCTACTAATTCCTGTTTTATCTCATCCAATAATTCATTTTTACGGATGAAGTTTATGGTATAGGAAGCCAATTCCTTATTTTTTAATTCCAGCTTTTGTTGTAATTCCTTTTCTTGAAGAATGGCATTCTCTAATTTCGCCCGGTTTAATTCCTCCCTAGATTTGTTCAACTTCTCCTTTTCTTCTTGCTCCTTCTTTTCCAGTTTGATTTTATTCTTTTGACGTAGAATAATGAAGTAGGCTATGGAAATAGCTAAAATCAAAAGACTGCTAATAAGGTAAATCAAGAGCCGTCCATTTCTTTTTTTCTGCTCCAATAGGCGTATTCTTTCCTTGCCAATTTCAATGCTCTTTTTTTGGCGATCCATTTCAAATTTCAAACGAATAGCTGAAATTTCCATTAATTTCTTTTGATCGAAAAGACTGTCTTTCATTTGGGAATGCAGCTCAAAATAATTTAATGCCTTATCAATTTCACCCTTTTGTTGGTAAAGAATTTTCAAATCCAAATAGATATCCTTCAACCACTTTTTCGATTGAACCTCCTTTGCCGCTTTTAGGGCTCTCAGTAGAAAAATTTCGGCATTTACAAAATCTTCTTGAACTAAATAAATACTACCGATGTTTTCCAGGGTTTTCGATTTCCCTTCAAAATCATTGATTTGAATACTCATTTGCAGGGAGGAATTTAGGTAGTTTAGGGCATTTTCATAATCGCCTTTTTCTCTAAAGAGAAGGCCCAACCTATTAGAAGCTTCTGCCACCCCGTATCTAAATCCACTTTCCTTGTGCATGGCCAATGAGGAAGTTAAATATTCAAAGGCTTTTTCGTAATTCTCTAATTCAGTATAAACTGCCCCAATTTTAGTTTTGGTAGTAGCCAATCGGCTAAATTGATTTCTTTGTTTAAATATTTTTTCACCTTGGAAATAATATTTTAATGCTTCTTGATAGTTTTTTTGATCCGCATATACTAGCCCAATATTCATAAGAATATTTGCCAAGCCTAAGGAGTCATTTAGTTTTCCATAATTTTCTAGTGCCGGAAAAAGTTTGGTTAGAGATTCATCATAATTCCCAAGAGCCCAATCTGCTACCCCAATTATTCTTTGGGCCGTAGCGATTCCAGCTAGGTATTCTAAACGTTGGGCCAGGTCTAAAGCTGAATTTCCAAATTGTACAGACTTGCTTGGGTCCACCACCCAGTATTCATAGCCAATGTTATTTAAAAGGTCAACCTTCATGGCATCCTCAGACTGATAATTCTCCAATAGAATTTGAAGGCTGTCGATCTTAATATTGAGATTGGCATTCCCCTTTTGGGGAGAAAGAAAAAACAGGAAAAGAAAAAAAACAGTATTTCGCATGAATGGTAAAAGGCCAATAATGAAACAGCGGGGCTCTAAAATACTATAAATGTACAGATGGCTTAAAAAAAAACCGCCACATTCAAAGGAATGTGGCGGTTTGATATATTAGAAATTCGAGAATTATTTCTTCTCGTCTTCTTCCATTTGTTCTTTAAGCTTGGAAAGAGCATCCAAATCTCCTAAGGTAGATCTCTCTACATTAGTTTGAATTTTCTTTACAGCTTTATTAGTTTGCTTTTTCTCAGCCTGATTTTTCTCAGCATTAATAGCTTTGTGAATTTCAGTATGAGAAGCAACTACTCTTCTAGAATCTTTGTTGAATTCAATGATTTTGAAGTCTGCAATTTCATCTTGCTTTAATTCAGAACCATCTTCCTTCACCATATGACGACCAGGAACAAAAGCTTCAACACCAAGGTTTTCGAATAATACTTCTGCACCTTTATCTACGATGTTCACAACCTTGGCTTCAATTACGCTACCTTCTTCAAGAAGAGTTTCGTAAGTGTCGTAAGGATTGTCTTCAACTTGTTTATGTCCAAGGCTTAATCTACGGCTTTCCACGTCGATTTCAAGAACTACAACTTCCAATACAGCACCTACAGAAGTAAATTCACTTGGGTGCTTAATTTTCTTAGTCCAACTTAGATCAGAAATATGGATTAATCCATCAATTCCTTCTTCTAATTCTACGAAAACTCCAAAGTTTGTGAAGTTACGTACAGAGCCTTTATGTTTAGATCCTACAGGGTATTTTGTAGTGATATCAGTCCATGGATCTGGAGTTAATTGCTTAATTCCAAGGGACATTTTACGATCATCTCTATCAAGAGTAAGTACTGTTGCTTCAACTTCATCGCCAACGCTTACAAAATCTTGAGCGCTACGAAGGTGAGTACTCCAGCTCATTTCACTAACGTGAATCAAACCTTCCACACCAGGAATCACTTCAACAAAAGCACCGTAATCTGCGATTACTACTACTTTTCCTTTAACCTTGTCACCAACAGCAACATCTTTATCAAGAGCATCCCAAGGATGAGCTTCTAATTGTTTTAATCCTAATTGAATTCTTGTTTTATCCTCATCAAAATCAAGGATTACAACGTTCAATTTCTGATCTAGCTCAAGAACTTCAGAAGGATGGTTGATACGAGACCAGCTTAGGTCTGTAATGTGGATTAAACCATCTACACCACCAAGATCGATAAACACACCATAAGAAGTAATATTTTTTACAACTCCTTCTAGTACTTGACCTTTTTCTAATCTTCCGATTATTTCCTTTTTCTGTTCTTCAAGATCAGCTTCAATAAGTGCTTTATGAGAAACTACAACGTTTTTAAATTCATGGTTGATTTTCACAACTTTGAATTCCATTGTTTTATCTACATATGCATCATAATCACGGATAGGTTTAACATCAATTTGAGACCCGGGTAAAAAGGCTTCAATTCCAAAGATGTCTACAATCATACCACCTTTAGTACGACATTTCACATAACCGTTTACGATTTCTTCATTATCATGAGCAGCGTTAACTCTATCCCAAGCCTTGATAGATCTGGCTTTACGGTGAGAAAGAACTAATTGACCATCCTTATCCTCTTGTTTGTCGATAAGTACTTCCACTTCATCACCAACTTTTAGGTCAGGATTGTAGCGGAATTCATTTAAAGAAACAACACCTTCAGATTTGTATCCTATATCAATGATAGCATCGCGATCTGTCATGTTTAGAACGGTACCATTTGCGATCGTACTTTCGCTGATAGTTGTAATTGTTTCTTCGTAAAGTTTGGTTAGCTCTTCGCGTTCTGCTTTACTTCTAGATTTCAAACCTGATTCGAATTCCTCCCAATCAAATTCTGTAGATTCCTCAGCTTCTACTGCTGGGGCTACTTCTTCTTTTACTTCAGCAGCTGGGGCTTCAGTAGCTTCTTCTTTAACAGGAGCTGCCTCAGCGGCTGCCTCTGTATTTTCAACTTTTACAGCTTCGGTTTCTTTTACCTCTTCTGTTTTTTTTGTTTCTTCTGACATTCAGAAAACAATTTGTATTTCAATTTGGGTGAGAACGATTATAAAACCCAAACGGAAAGATGTTAGACTATTGATTTACAAACCTTTTTCAGAACTCGTTCTCCACCTAAAAAAGGGCTGCAAATGTACAGCTATTATTTCTTTTGATCAAATAGTTTTGTTGAAGTTTTTTTCTGGCCTAAGTATCTTTTTTTCAAAGGCTTGAAAGTTCGGGGCATTTTGGAATATACAGCTAAAACAATCTCAAATTTATCGTCTATTTCATAAATTCAAATTGTCTATTAAAAAGAAAATCCCATCGCTAAGGATGGGATTTTCAACTAAATCAATTCAATTTTATTTTCCAGCGAACTTGGCCTTCAATAATTCTGTTGTAGTAGAACCTGGTCTTTCAATTGGGAAGCCAAGGGCTCTGTCCCAAATAAGACTAGACAAAGTTCCGAGGGCTCTAGAAACACCAAACAACACTGTATAGAAATCATAATCAGTTAACCCATAATGCATTAACAACTGTCCAGAATGTGCGTCTACATTCGGCCAAGGGTTTTTCACTTTACCTGTTGCTTGTAATATTTCAGGTACCACCTCATATACTCTACTCACAATTTGGAATAGATCATCGTGTGGCATGTGTTTCATTGCAAATTCTCTTTGCGCAGTATATCGTGGATCTGTTTTCCTTAAAACCGCATGTCCAAAACCTGGAATTACCTTTCCTTCATTTAATGTCTTTCTGCAATAGTTTGCAATTTGTTCTTTGGATGGCAGTCCACCACCTAATTCATCGCGCATTGCAAAAATCCAACGGATAACTTCCTGATTTGCCAATCCGTGAAGTGGTCCTGCTAGACCGCTCATACCAGCTTGGAAAGAAAGATATGGATCACTTAATGCGGAACCTACTAAATGCACAGCATGAGCGGAAACATTACCACCTTCATGGTCCACATGAATGGTCATATACAATCTTAAAAGTTCTTTGAATTCCTCATTTTCAAAGCCAAGCATATGTGCAAAATTTCCTGCCCAATCCAATTTAGAATCTGGCTCTATATGCTCATTATTATGGTATTTTCTTCTATAGATATAAGCGGCTAACCTTGGAAGACGAGCAATTAAATTCATTGCATCCTCATAGGTAGGATCCCAATATTCAGATTTTGGAATACCATTTCTATAGGCCTTTTGAAATTCTGATTCTGTACGAAGAGCAGTTATACCAATAATAAATTGAGTCATAGGATGAGCATGGCTAGGCAATGCATCAATAACCTTAAATACATGAGGAGGAATGATTGCTCTTCTCGCCCAATTATTACTTACTCTTCTTACGATATCATCATCTGGTAATTCATTGAAAAGCATCAAATAGAAAATTCCTTCGGGCAGTGGTTGTTCTCCGCCAGGATATTTTGGTAATTTTTCCTGAAGTTCAGGAATTGAATATCCTCTAAAACGAATACCTTCAGCTGGATCCAGTTTTGAAGTTTCGGTAATTAGGGCCGTAATACCTCTCATCCCACCATACAATTGGCTCACCTTAACTTCACCAATTACTTCATCACCATGTTCTGCAATAAAATCCTTGACCTCTTTTACAGCTTCGTCAATTTTGGTTGCAAAATGATCCTTTAGTCTTTCCATTTTCAATGCTCGTGTCTTTTTATATTATTTAATAAATTTAAAATTCTTTCCAGGGTAGATGGCTGAATCTCCAAGAAACTCCTCCAATCTCAACAACTGATTGTATTTTGCCATTCTATCACTTCTTGAAGCAGAACCAGTTTTTATTTGTCCGGTATTTAATCCAACAGCCAAATCGGCAATGGTTGAATCTTCTGTTTCTCCACTTCTATGGCTCATTACACAGCTATAATCTTTACTTTGCGCCAGTTGAACTGTATTAATAGTTTCCGTTAAAGTTCCAATTTGGTTTACTTTAATTAAAACTGAATTTGCGGTGTCTTCATCGATTCCTCTTTGCACTCTTTCTGTATTGGTAACGAACAAATCATCACCTACCAACTGCACCTTATTTCCAATTTTTGCCGTTAACTGTTTCCATCCATTCCAATCATCTTCATCAAGGCCATCCTCAATTGAAACAATGGGGTATTTACTCGCCCAATCTGCCCAGTAGTCTACCATTTCAGCTGGAGAAAGCTTATCACCAGTTGATTTTTTAAAGTGATAAACACCTTCATCCTTTAAATAGAATTCTGAAGCTGCGGCATCCATTGCAATATACACATCTTCTCCGGGTTTATAGCCAGCTTTTTCTATTGCTAGTAAGACAGTTTCTATTGCTTCAACATTAGATTTAATATTTGGTGCAAATCCTCCTTCATCTCCTACATTTGTAGAATAACCTTTGGATTTTAGAACATTTTTTAAGTGGTGAAATATTTCAGTTCCCATTCTTAATCCTTCGGAAAAACTTTGAGCACCAAAGGGCATCACCATAAATTCTTGGAAGTCTATAGAATTATCTGCATGTGCTCCACCATTTAAGATATTCATCATTGGCACTGGAAGCGTTCTTGCATTTACACCTCCAATATAATTGTGTAAATACTGACCATGAGCCTGAGCTGCAGCTTTTGCCACAGCCAGAGAAACAGCTAGCATAGCATTTGCTCCTAGGTTGCTTTTGTTTTTTGTGCCATCTAAATCGATCATCATTTGATCAATCAGGGATTGATCTGAAACTTGCAATCCATTAAGTTCTGGAGCAATAACATTATTTACATTGGAAACGGCATTCAAAACACCTTTTCCCATATATGCGCCACCATCATTATCTCTAAGCTCTACGGCTTCATGAATTCCGGTGGAAGCACCTGAAGGTACTGCTGCTCTTCCAATATGTCCGCTATCGGTAAAAACATCTGCTTCTACTGTAGGGTTTCCTCTACTATCTAAAATTTGTCTGGCTCTAAGACCTGTAATTACTGCCATTATGCTGTTATTGATTTGTTAGCTTTCATTTGTTCCACAAAATCATCAAAAAGGTAGGTACTATCATGCGGTCCTGGGTAGGCTTCTGGATGATATTGTACACAAAACACTGGTTTATCTACTAATTTAATTCCGGCTACTGATTGATCATTGAGGTGGATATGTGTAAGTTCAATATTACTATGATTCTCTACTGCTTCTCTATCCACAACAAAGCCGTGGTTTTGAGTGGTAATTTCACCTTTACCCGTAATTAAATTTTTCACGGGGTGGTTAATTCCTCTATGTCCATTATGCATTTTAAAGGTTTTAAGACCTTGTGACAATGCTATAAGCTGATGTCCTAAGCAAATTCCAAATACAGGAAGACCTGAATTCACAATATCCTTTACAATTTCTATGGTATCTACCATGGCTCCTGGATCTCCAGGTCCATTAGAAATAAAAATTCCGTCAGGCGACCATTCTAATAATTCGTTTAGTGAACTATCCATTGGGAAGACCTTCATATAGCAATTACGTTGTTCAAAATTCCTAAGGATATTTCTTTTAATACCAAGATCTAGAACAGCTATTTTAAAATCGGAATTCTCATTTCCGAAGAAGAAGGCTTCTTTTGTTGCCACCTTGCTCGACAATTCCAAACCTTCCATGGAAGGAACGGCATCAAGTTTGGCCATTAGTGCGTTTATATTGTCTACTTCTGTGCTAATAATGGCGTTCATCGCACCTTTATCCCTAATATGTCTTACCAAGGCTCTAGTATCTACATCGGAGATTAGCACTTTATTTTGATCTTTAAAATAATCATAAAGTGAACCGGAGCCCGATGGACGGCTAAAGTCGACACTAAAGTTTTTACAAACTAGGCCAGAAATTTTAATGTCATCAGATTCAACTTCATCATCTTTAACACCATAATTTCCGATATGCGCATTGGTAGTTACCATAATTTGCCCAAGATAACTGGGATCGGTAAAAATCTCTTGGTAACCAGTCATACCAGTATTAAAGCACACTTCGCCTGTGGCTGTACCATTTAAGCCTGTGGATTTTCCCCAAAAGATGGTTTTATCCTTTAAAATTATTACCGCTGGTTGAATCGTTTTGTAAGCCATTTTTTAAAATTCAAATTTAGGATTTTATTGACCAAAAAAAAGGGATAAAAACCAATTTGGCTCTTATCCCTGATATTCTACACTATGGATACAAATTTATTCAGACTTATCACCGTCATCCTTCTTTGTCTCCTTGTTTTCAGTTTTTGGAGCCGCTTCTGCTTTTGCTTCAACTGCAGGAGCATCTTCGGCTTCTTTAGTTTCCACTTCAGCTTTTGGAGCAACTTTAGAAGCATCAGATTTTTTAGAACCTCTTCTTCTAGTACTTTTCTTAGCGGCTGCTTTCTTCTCATTAGTGTAAATTTCATTGAAATCCACTAATTCGATCATACACATTTCAGCATTATCACCAAGTCTATTACCAGTTTTAATAATACGAGTATATCCTCCTGGACGATCTCCTACTTTAGCGGCTACTTCTCTAAAAAGTTCAGTAACAGCATATTTATTTTTCAAGTAACTAAACACTACCCTTCTACTGTGGGTGGTATCATTCTTAGACTTTGTAATTAATGGCTCAACATAAACTTTAAGAGCCTTTGCTTTAGCCACTGTAGTATTAATGCGCTTGTGCTCGATAAGAGAGTTAGCCATATTTGCCAACATCGCTTTTCTATGTGGAGCAGTACGTCCTAAGTGATTAAATTTCTTTCCGTGTCTCATCGGTAATTATTCCTTATCCAATTTATATTTAGAGATATCCATTCCAAAATGGAGTCCTTTCACTTCAACTAATTCATCCAATTCAGTAAGGGATTTTTTACCGAAGTTTCTAAACTTCATTAGATCATTTTTAGTGTAAGTCACTAAATCACCTAAAGTTTCTACTTCAGCAGCCTTAAGACAGTTCAAAGCTCTCACAGAAAGGTCCATATCTACCAATTTCGTTTTCAGCAATTGACGCATATGAAGAATTTCTTCATCATATTTATCAGCTTCAGCAGCTTTGTTATCTTCAAGAGTAATTCTCTCGTCGCTAACCAGCATAAAGTGGTGAATAAGAATTTTTGCTGCTTCGGTTAAAGCATCTTTTGGATGAATACTACCATCGGTATTAATTTCAAAAATCAACTTTTCGAAATCTGTTTTTTGCTCCACTCTATAGTTTTCAATACTATACTTCACATTTTTAATAGGAGTATAGATAGAGTCTACAAAGATGGTTCCTAGGGCAGCATTGCTTCTTTTATTTTCTTCAGCTGGAACATATCCTCTTCCTTTTTCAATGGTTAATTCCATTTCCAATTTTACAGAAGGATCCATATTACAGATCACAAGGTCAGCATTTAGAATTTGGAATCCAGAAACGAATTTACCAAGATCTCCAGCAGTCAGTTTATCCTGACCAGAGATGCTTACGTTTATTCTTTCTTCATCCTGATCCTCAATTTGTCTTTTAAAACGTACTTGTTTTAGGTTAAGAACAATTTCGGTAACATCCTCAACCACACCTTTAATTGTGGAAAATTCATGTTCTACGCCTTCAATTCTTACTGAGGTAAAAGCAAAACCTTCCAGAGAGGAAAGTAAAACTCTTCTCAGAGCATTACCTACTGTCAAGCCATACCCCGGTTCCAAAGGTCTGAATTCAAATTGACCATCAGTTTCGGAAGCGTGATTCATTATAACCTGATCAGGCTTTTGGAAGTTTATTATTGCCATAATAAATGAATAGTTATTATTAAATTGATTATTTAGAGTATAATTCCACAATTAATTGTTCCTTGATATTCTCAGGAATCTGAGCTCTTTGAGGAACATTTAGGAATTTACCACTCATAGTAGATTCATTCCACTCCATCCATTCGTATTTATCTTGGCGAGTGTTTAATGAATTACTAATTACTTCAAGAGATTTTGACTTCTCTCTAACTCCAATTACATCTCCAGTTTTTACAGAGTAAGATGGAATGTTTACCAAATTACCATTTACTGTAATATGCTTATGAGAAACTAATTGACGAGCACCACTCCTAGATGGAGCAATACCTAGTCTAAAAACTACATTATCCAATCTAGCCTCACAAAGTTGAAGTAAAACCTCACCGGTAATACCTTTAGCACGAGATGCTTTATTAAATAAATTTGCAAATTGACGTTCTAAGATACCATAGGTATATTTTGCCTTTTGCTTTTCAGACAACTGAACAGCGTATTCAGACTTTTTACCTCTCCTCTTATTAGAGCCATGTTGCCCTGGAGGATAGTTTTTCTTTTCAAATGAACGGTCTGGACCAAAAATCGGGTCTCCGAATTTTCTTGCAATTTTGGTCTTAGGTCCTGTATATCTAGCCATTTATATAGCTTGTTTAATTATTAAACTCTTCTTCTTTTCGACGGACGACATCCATTGTGAGGTACTGGGGTAACATCAATAATTTCTGTTACTTCAATTCCTGTATTGTGGATGGATCTGATAGCAGATTCTCTTCCGTTTCCTGGTCCTTTTACGTAAGCTTTTACTTTCTTAAGACCTAATTCTAAAGCCTTATTAGCACAATCTTCTGCTGCTGTTTGAGCAGCATAAGGAGTGTTCTTTTTAGAACCTCTAAATCCCATCTTACCAGCTGAAGACCAAGAAATTACTTGTCCTTTAGTATTTGTAAGTGAAATTATCACATTGTTAAAAGATGCATTAATGTGAGCCTCACCTATAGCCTCAACAATAACCTTTCTTTTCTTAGTCGTCTTTCCAGCGCTTTTCTTTGCCATTACTAACTCCTATTATTTAGTTGCTTTCTTCTTGTTAGCAACAGTTTTACGTCTTCCTTTACGTGTACGAGAATTGTTTTTTGTTCTCTGTCCACGAAGTGGTAATCCACTACGGTGGCGGATACCTCTATAACAACCGATATCCATCAATCGTTTAATATTCAACTGTACTTCAGAGCGTAATTCTCCTTCTACTTTATATTCCTCAGAGATAACATTACGAATTGCAGTAAGTTGATCATCATTCCAATCTTGAACTTTGATGTCGTGACTTACTCCAGCTTTATCCAAAATATCAATAGCACGGTTCCTTCCCACACCATAGATATATGTCAATCCGATTACGCCTCTTTTATTTTTTGGTAGGTCTATACCTGAAATCCTTGCCATAAAAAACTCAGTTAAATATTATCCCTGTCTTTGTTTAAACTTGGGGTTCTTTTTATTGATAACATACAATTTGCCATTTCTGCGAACAATCTTGCAATCGGCACTTCTCTTTTTTATTGAAGCTCTAACTTTCATAATTCAAGTTTCTTCTCTGATCTAATTAATATCTATAGGTAATTCTTCCTTTTGATAAATCATAAGGAGACATTTCCAATTTTACTTTATCACCTGGCAACAATTTGATATAGTGCATCCTCATTTTTCCAGAAATGTGAGCGGTAATAATATGCCCATTTTCCAATTCAACACGGAACATTGCATTCGACAATGCTTCGATTATTGATCCATCTTGCTCTATTGCTGCTTGTTTAGCCATACTCTTTTTTACTCTACTTTTTTATAGTGTACTTACTTCAGCTCCTGTTCTACCCTTCAGTTTTCCAGACTTCATAAGTCCATCATAATGTCTATTCAGTAAATAGCTTTCAATTTGTTGAAGTGTATCTAATACTACTCCCACCATAATTAATAAACTAGTACCTCCATAGAAATAAGCAAACTGGGTGTTTACATCTGCCATCATTGCAAATGCTGGCAATATTGCTAGCAAAGCTAGGAATATAGAACCTGGTAAGGTTATTCTCGATAATACTGTATCTAAAAATTCTGCTGTACTTTTCCCTGGTTTAATACCTGGGATAAAACCACCATTTCTCTTTAAATTCTCCGCCATTTCATTGGTATTAACCTGAATTGCGGTGTAGAAATATGTGAAGGCAATAATCATAAGTCCAAATACGAAATTATACCAGAAACCTTGAATATCACTGAAAGTTGTTGCAAAAGCTGTTGCTCCATCACTATCTGCCCCTGTAAAGTTTAATACCGTTACCGGGATAAACATAATTGCTTGAGCAAAGATGATAGGCATTACACCTGCAGCATTTACCTTCAATGGAATATACTGACGTGCTGAATTTCCTGTAAAGGTTCTTCCACCTGTTGCTCTTTTTGCATATTGAACCGGCACCTTTCTTACGGCTTGTACCAATCCCACAGACAATAAGATTACAATTAGCAAGGCTGCTATTTCAATGATAAAGAGAACTAAACCACCACCTGTATTTACTTTAGACGAAAATTCTTGAATAAAAGATTGAGGAAGGCTAGCAATAATTCCCACCATAATAAGTAGAGAAATACCATTTCCAATTCCTTTATCGGTAATTCTTTCTCCTAACCACATGGCAAAGATGGTACCTGCTACAAGAACAATAACCGACATAATCCAAAACATGGAAGGGCTGGTTGTTGTTTGAACACCTTGGGCCATTAGGTTAGCAATATAACCTGGGGCTTGAGCTGCAGTAATAGCGATGGTAAGGAATCTGGTAATTTGGTTAATTTTCCTTCTTCCACTCTCACCTTCTTTTTGCATTTTTTGAATACTCGGTACCGCCATTCCCAATAATTGGATAACAATGGAAGCCGAGATATAAGGCATAATACCTAGTGCAAGAATAGACGCTTTTGCAAAAGCACCACCAGTAAAGGCATTCAACAATCCTAATGGACCATCTTCAGCTTGGGCTTGTAAGTTTCCCAAACTATCAGGATCTATCCCTGGAAGAACAACATTGGAACCTAAACGATAAATTAATAAAAGACCAAGAGTTAAGAGAATTTTTTCCCTCAACTCATCAATCTTCCAAATATTTTTTATGGTGTCTATAAAGCGTTTCATTCAATAATCTTATAGAGTTTTTGCTTCTCCACCTGCAGCTTCAATAGCAGCAATGGCAGTTTTTGAAAATGCGTGAACCTCTATGCTAAGCTTAGCTTTAAGCTCTCCTCTACCTAAAATCTTCACAAGGTCATTATTACTCACGATACCATTGTCACGCAAATCTTGTACGCTTACAGTATCTTTAATTTTTTTGTTATCCACTAATCCTTGAAGAAGGTCAAGATTTACACCTTTATATTCAACACGGTTCATATTGCGGAAACCAAATTTTGGTACTCTTCTTTGAAGTGGCATTTGACCACCCTCAAAACCTACCTTTCTACTATAACCACTTCTGGATTTTGCTCCATTATGACCACGAGTGGCAGTACCACCATGACCGGAACCTTGTCCTCTTGCGATCCTTTTGGTCGATTTTGTAGAGCCTGCAGCTGGTTTTAAATTATTTAAACTCATCTTGATAAATATTATCTAAGTAATTACTTAACTTCTTCTACTTCAACTAAGTGAGCAACTGTTCTCACCATTCCTTGAATTTGTGGGCTTGCTTCATGCTCCACCACTTGATTTATTTTTCTCAATCCCAATGCTTCCAAAGTTTTCTTTTGGTTAGCCGGTCTATTGATTTTACTTCTTACTTGCTTAACTCTGATTTTAGCCATGGCTTAAATTCTTTTTAACCGTTGAATACTTTATCTACGCTAATACCACGGGTCCTAGCAATTGTTCCTGCATCTCTCAAACTCAACAAGGCGTCAAAAGTAGCTTTTACAACGTTATGAGGGTTAGAAGAACCTTTAGATTTTGCTAACACATCATGCACACCTAAACTTTCAAGTACAGCACGCATTGCACCACCGGCGATAACTCCTGTACCATTAGCAGCTGGTCTCAAGAAAACTCTAGCTCCACCAAATTTTCCATTTTGTGGATGTGGAATAGAACTTTTCACTAAAGGAATACGAACTAAATTCTTCTTAGCATCTTCAATTCCTTTTTGGATAGCTTCAGCAACTTCTTTAGATTTTCCTAAGCCATGTCCTACAACACCTTTTTCATCACCAACTACTACAATTGCTGAAAAACCAAATGTTCTACCACCTTTCGTAACCTTGGTTACACGTTGAATGCCTACAAGCTTATCAGTTAATTCTAAACCGCTTGGCTTTACACGCTTAATATTTTTATGATTTCTGATCATAATTCTATATTAAAATTTTAGTCCTCCTTCTCTGGCACCTTCCGCCAAGGATTTAATACGTCCGTGATATAAATACCCACCTCTGTCAAAAGAGATAGTTTCAATTCCTGCAGCAATAGCTTTTTCGGCTACTTTTTTACCAACAACTTTTGCAGCTTCAATTCTTGTTATACCTTTTTCTACATCCTTATCAAGTGAAGAGGCTGCTGTTAATGTTTTACCATTAACATCGTCGATAATTTGAGCGTAAATCTCATTATTACTTCTGAATACTGATAGGCGAGGCTTCTCAGTAGTACCGTTAACGGTCTTTCTGATTCTTCTCTTAATACGTATTCTTCTTTCTGCTTTAGTAAGTGCCATTTCTTATTATTTACTAGCCGTTTTACCTGCTTTTCTTCTAATGTATTCACCAACGAATCTCACACCTTTTCCTTTGTAAGGCTCAGGCTTACGTAGGGAACGGATTTTTGAAGCCACAACTCCTAGAAGTTGTTTATCATAACTCTTTAAAGTAATGATTGGATTTTTTCCTTTTTCACTTGTAGTTTCAACAGAAACTTCAGCAGGAACTTCAAAAACTATATTGTGAGAGTATCCCAGGGATAAATCTAATTTTTGACCTTGGTTTGAGGCTCTATACCCTACCCCTACCAATTCTAATTGCTTTTGCCATCCGGTGCTAACACCCATGATCATATTTGCAAGAAGGGCTCTAAACAGACCGTGATCTGCTTTAGATTGTTTTTCTTCGTTTACACGCTCTACGCTAAGAATACCCTCTTCGTTTTTCAATGTAACTCTTGGGGATAATTCTTGAGATAGTTCACCTAGTTTACCTTTAATGGTAACAGTTTGACCATCGATATTCAACTGAACATCTGCAGGTAATGTAATAGGTGCGTTTCCAACTCTTGACATATCTTAATAATTCTTGTCAGTTATTAATAAACGTAGCACAAAACTTCGCCACCAACATTCTCTCTTCTAGCTTGCTTATCTGTCATTACTCCTTTAGAAGTACTAACAATTGCCAAACCTAGACCGTTGATTACACGTGGTAAATCTTTACCGCTACTGTATTTACGTAAACCTGGTTTACTTACTCTCTCCAAAGAACGAATAGCCGACTCTTTTGTAATACTATCGTATTTAAGAGCTACTTTAATTGTTCCTTGAGGACCTCTTTCTTCTCTTTTATAGTTGTGAATAAAACCTTGATCCATAAGAATCTTAGTAATTTCTTCCTTGATATTGGAAGCGGGGATTTCCACAACTTTATGACCAGCCATCAACGCATTGCGTAGACGTGTCAAATAATCTGCTATAGGATCTGTAACCTTCATATTATTACCAACTTGCCTTTTTAACTCCTGGGATAAGACCCGCGTTGGCCATTTCCCTAAATGTTACCCTTGAAATTCCAAATTGACGCATATATCCTTTTGGACGACCAGTTAGTTTACATCTATTGTGCAATCTAATTGGTGAAGCGTTTTTTGGTAATTTTTGAAGTGCTTCATAATCACCAGCAGCTTTTAATGCTGCACGCTTTTCTGCGTATTTATCAACAATTTTTTGTCGCTTTACTTCGCGAGCCTTCATTGATTCCTTAGCCATAATTATTTCTTAAAGGGTAAACCAAATTTTTGTAAAAGTGCCTTTGCTTCTTTATCTGTATCAGCAGTGGTCACAAATGTTATGTCCATTCCAGAGATACGATTTACTTTATCAATATCGATTTCTGGAAAAATAATTTGTTCTGTAATTCCTAGGGTGTAATTTCCACGTCCGTCGAATCCAGATTTTTTTATACCACTGAAATCTCTAATGGCTGGCAAAGAAGCCCAAACTAAACGCTCCAAAAACTCATACATGCGATTTCCACGTAGGGTTACTTTAGCGCCAATTGGCATTCCTTTTCTCAACTTAAAGTTAGAAATATCCTTGCGGCTAATTGTGGAAACAGCTTTTTGTCCAGAAATGGTTGTCATTTCATTCACTGCATGATCCACTAATTTTTTATCAGCTGTTGCAGCACCAACTCCTTGAGATAAAACAATTTTCTCTAGGCTTGGAACCTGCATTACATTGGTATAACCAAATTCTTCTTTTAGAGCCGAAACGTATTCGTCTTTGTATTTGCTCTTTAATGTTGGTACGTAGCTCATTACTTAATGATCTCTTGTGATTTCTTAGAATATCTTACAAGCTTTCCTTTTTCATCAGCCTTTCTACCAGTACGAGTAGCATCACCTGATTTAGGATCTACTAACATTAGGTTAGAAAGATGAATAGGAGCTTCTTTCTCAATAATTCCGCCTTGAGGATTGGTAGCACTAGGCTTTTCATGTTTTTTAATAACATTAATACCTTCCACTAAAGCTTTATTTTTACCAGGAAGCATTTCGATAATAGTTCCAGTTTGGCCTTTACTTTCGCCAGCTAAAACTTTAACCTTATCTCCCTTTTTTACGTGAAATTTTGCCATTTCTGTAATAATTTATAGTACCTCAGGTGCTAGTGAAACAATCTTCATAAACTGTCTGTCACGAAGCTCTCTAGATACTGGTCCGAATACACGAGTTCCGCGCATTTCACCTTGAGCATTCAAAAGGACACAAGCATTATCATCAAAACGGATATAAGATCCATCTGCTCTTCTTACTTCTTTTTTAGTACGAACAACAACTGCCGTTGATACTTGACCTTTTTTTACACTTCCAGAAGGAGTACTTTCTTTAACAGAAACTACAATCTTATCTCCAACAGACGCATAACGTCTTTTGGTTCCTCCAAGCACTCTAATACAAAGAACAGATTTTGCTCCGGTATTATCTGCTACTCTTAGTCTTGACTCTTGTTGTAACATTACTTAGCTCTTTCAATGATTTCAACTAATCTCCATCTCTTACTCTTACTGATAGGACGTGTTTCCATAATTTTTACGGTATCACCAATATTACATTGGTTGTCCTCATCATGAGCGTGAAATTTTTTGGTAAGCTTAATAAACTTACCGTACATAGGGTGTTTTTGTCTTCTTTCAACAGTAACAGTAATGGATTTTTCCATTTTATTGCTACTAACAATCCCTACTCTTTCTTTTCTTAAGTTTCTTTTATCTTCCATTAGAAACATTATTGCTTATCAGCGTTTAACTCTCTATTACGTAACTCAGTAGAGAGTCTTGCAATATCTTTTCTGCTATCCTTTAGGGTAAGTGGGTTCTCAAGAGGAGAAATGGTATGTCCCATTTTCGCCTTTGCATACGCTAGTTTTTCATTTTCTAGCTTATCCATAATTTCTTGAGTTGTCATTTCTCTTACTACCGATGCTTTCATAATTTCAAAGTTTATGCTTCAGTGTAATCTCTTCTTACAATGAACTTGGTTTTTACTGGCAACTTCTGAGCTGCAAGGCGCAAAGCTTCTTTTGCGATTTCACCATTAACACCATCTAATTCAAAGATGATTCTACCTGGTTTTACAACAGCAACCCAATGATCCAAGGCACCTTTTCCTTTTCCCATCCTTACCTCTGCAGGCTTCTTAGTGATAGGCTTGTCTGGAAATATTCTAATCCACAATTGTCCTTCCCTTTTCATATAACGGGTAGCCGCGATACGAGCCGCTTCTATCTGACGTGAATTAATGAACACTTCGTCCAGTGCTTTAATCGCAAAGCTTCCAAAAGAAATGGTAGAACCTCTTTGGGCTAAACCTTTCATTTTTCCTTTAAACTGCTTTCTGTGCTTTGTCTTTTTAGGCTGTAACATATTATTACAATCGTTTAATCAAGTCTTACTTTCTTTTTCTTCTTGCCCCACCACGGTTTCCACCTTGGCTATTACTGTTGTTTCCGGATCCTTTTTTTACAGTACCTAATAGGTTACTCAAATCTCTCTTTCCGTAAACTTCACCTTTCATGATCCATACTTTAAAACCAATACGACCATAAGTAGTATGAGCTTCTGTTAAAGCATAATCAATGTCTGCTCTAAAAGTATGAAGAGGGGTTCTACCATCTTTATACATTTCAGATCTTGCCATTTCAGCACCATTCAAACGACCAGAAGCTTGAACTTTAATTCCTTCTGCTCCCATTCTCATAGTTGCAGCGATGGCCATTTTAATAGCTCTTCTATAGCTAATCCTTCCTTCTACCTGGCGGGCAATACTATCTGCAACTAATTTTGCATCTAGTTCTGGACGCTTAATTTCGAAGATGTTTATTTGAACTTCCTTATTGGTAAGTTTTTTCAACTCCTCTTTAAGCTTATCCACTTCTTGTCCTCCTTTACCGATAATAATACCTGGACGACTTGTAGTAATAGTTACAGTAACTAACTTTAAAGTACGTTCTATTATGATTCGGCTTACACTTGCTTTTGACAGACGAGCATAAAGGTATTTACGGATTTTATCATCCTCGGCAATCTTATCACCGTAATCTCTTCCACCGTACCAATTACTGTCCCATCCGCGGATAAAACCTAATCTGTTTCCTATAGGGTTTGTCTTTTGTCCCATTTAGATTATGAATTACTTTCGTTAGCTGTTACTTCTTCTTCTCCTGCAGTATTTTTAGAATCCACAATCACTGTTACATGATTACTTCTTTTGCGAATTCTATGTGCACGTCCTTGCGGAGCGGGTTGAATTCTCTTCAACATTCTTGCACTATCTACAAAAATCTCTTTAATATAAAGGCTTGCATCTTCGATGCGCTCACCTTCATTTTTTTGCTCCCAGTTATTCAAAGCTGAAAGAACCAGTTTTTCTAGTCTTCCACTTGCTTCTTTACCGCTATGCTTTAGCATAAACAAAGCCTTTTCAACTTCTACACCTCTGATCATATCCGCCACAAGACGCATTTTACGAGGGGAGGTAGGGCAATTGTTTAATTTTGCCATAGCCACAGTCTTTCTGGCCTCCTTAATAGCTTCTGCTCTTAATCTTTTTCTAGCACCCATATTATAATATTTTAGCGCTTACCTTTATCTTTCTTATTACCCCCATGACCTCTAAAAGTACGGGTCGGTGAAAATTCACCAAGCTTGTGTCCTACCATGTTTTCAGTTACAAATACTGGAACAAATGTTCTCCCATTATGCACTGCGATAGTTTGTCCTACAAAATCTGGTGAGATCATAGAAGCTCTAGAGTATGTTTTCACCACGGATTTCTTTCCGGACTCAACATTTAGAGCAACTTTTTTCTCAAGCTTATAATGTATATATGGACCTTTTTTAAGTGACCTTGCCATCTTAATTATTTTTTCCTTCTTTCAACAATATACTTATTGGACTCTTTTTTCGGCGTACGAGTTTTGTATCCTTTTGCAGGTAATCCTTTTCTAGATCTTGGGTGACCTCCAGAAGCTCTACCTTCACCACCACCCATTGGGTGATCAACTGGGTTCATCGCTACACCTCTAACTCTAGGTCTTTTACCTAACCAACGGTGACGTCCTGCTTTACCAGAAATTTCAAGAGCATTATCAGAATTACTTACAGCTCCGATTGTGGCTCTACAGGTAATTAAGATCATTCTCGACTCACCACTTGGTAATTTAATAGTGGCATACTTACCCTCTCTAGCCGATAGCTGAGCAAAAGAACCTGCACTTCTTGAAATCACAGCTCCCTGTCCTGGGCGCATTTCGATACAACTAATTACAGTTCCTAAAGGAATTTCAGAAAGCAACAGTGTATTTCCAATTTCTGGAGCAACACCTGCACCACTTAATACTACTTGCCCAACTTGTAAACCGTTTGGAGCAATCATATATCTCTTCTCACCATCTGCATAGTATAACAAGGCTATCCTTGCAGTACGGTTTGGATCATATTCAATAGACTTCACTGTAGCTGGAATACCATCTTTGTCTCTTTTGAAATCGACAATACGATATTTCTGTTTGTGACCACCACCTATCTGTCTCATGGTCATCTTACCAGTGTTATTTCTACCACCAGATTTAGATTTACCTTTTACTAGAGACTTTTCAGGACCAGATGTTTTAGTAACATTGGCAAAGTCATTTACTACTTTAAAACGCTGTCCGGGTGTAACCGGTTTTAATTTTCTTACTCCCATTTGGACTATATATTACTGTATAGGTCGATGGTTTCTCCACTTCTCACCTCAACTATGGCCTTTTTATATGCTCCGGTATTCCCAGAAACAACACCATTTTTTGTGTTACGCGATTTCTTTTTACCTGGCATAACCATGGTTCTAATAGCATCGATATTAACACCGTATAACTCTTCAATGGCTTTTTTGATCTCGACTTTATTCGCCTTTCTGTCAACTACAAAAGCAAAGCGATTGTTTAACTCACTATCGCTGGTAGCTTTTTCTGTAATTACTGGTCTAATTAAGATTCCCATTGTTTACTTTCTTAAAAGAGTTTCAATTTGTCCTAACGAATCTTCAGTTAAAAGTACACTTTGCGCATTCATTAAGTCGTAAGTGTTTAATTCTGAAGCATTTATAACATTAGCCCCCTTAAAATTTCGGGACGACAAATATACATTTTTATTTGACTCTCCAAGTACTACTAAGGATTTTTTCCCATCAAGGCCTAAAGCCTTGATAACATTGATGAATTCCTTTGTTTTAGGAGCATCCATTGTAAAGGGCTCCATTACTTGAATATTATTCTCTCCAGCCTTGATGCTAAGTGCCGACATTCTAGCATTAGCTTTAAGCTTTTTATTCAATTTAAAGCTATAGTTTCTTGGGCGTGGACCGAATACCGTACCCCCACCTCTTTGTACTGGAGATTTTAAAGACCCAACACGAGCATTACCCGTACCTTTTTGTCTGAAAAATTTCTTAGTTGTTCTAGAAACTTCTGCTCTTTCCTTTGCTTTATGAGTCCCTTGGCGTTGGTTTGCCAAATATTGTTTCACATCTAAGTAAATAGAGTGGTGGTTGGGCTCAATTTTATATAGATCCTCGGCCAAAGTAACCTTACGACCAGTATCTTTTCCGTCTCTGCTTAATACTGCTACTTCCATCACTTGCTGATTATTACTTGTGAATTTTTAGGTCCAGGAATAGATCCTTTCACTACCAATAGATTCTTTTCAGCGTCAACCTTTAATATTCTAAGGTTTTCTACTACAGCTTTCTTTCCACCCATACGTCCGGCCATTTTCATGCCCTTAAATACTCTTGATGGATCAGATCCTGCACCAATAGAACCAGGTGCACGCAGACGGTTATGCTGACCGTGAGTTGCTTGTCCAACTCCACCAAAACCGTGACGCTTAACAACCCCTTGGAAACCTTTTCCTTTGGAGTTACCAGAAATGTTTACGAATTCTCCTTCTTGGAAGATGTCAACTAATACTGTATCTCCCAATTTAATTTCACCTTCTAAAGATTTAACTTCAATTGATGAGGCTTTTGGAGTAGTACCAGCTTTTTTGAAATGTCCTACTTGTTGATTAGCAACGTTTTTCTCGCTCTTATCACCGTAGGCAATCTGAATGGCATTATAACCGTCAACTTCGGTAGTTTTAATTTGAGTAACTACACAAGGACCAGCTTCGATGACGGTACATGGTAAATTCTTACCATTTTCATCAAAGAGGCTTGTCATTCCGATCTTTTTACCGATCAATCCAGGCATTTGACCTAATTTTAATTGTTATTATTAACTACTTAAACTTTAATTTCCACTTCAACTCCACTAGGAAGCTCTAATTTCATAAGAGCATCAATAGTTTTTGAAGAAGAAGAATAGATATCCATCAATCTTTTATAAGAAGATAATTGGAACTGCTCTCTAGACTTCTTGTTTACGTGTGGTGAACGCAATACAGTATAAATACGCTTGTTAGTTGGTAATGGAATTGGTCCATTTACGATAGCCCCTGTACTCTTTACAGTTTTTACAATCTTTTCAGCAGACTTGTCTACTAAATTATGATCATAAGATTTAAGCTTTATTCTAATTTTCTGACTCATCTAATTATCAGTTAAGCTGTTTGTCCTTTAACTTTTGCAATAATTTCATCAGCTACATTTCTTGGAGCCTCATCATAATGTGAGAATTCCATAGTTGAAGTAGCACGTCCAGAGGACATAGTTCTTAAGGCAGTAACATATCCAAACATCTCAGACAATGGCACTTTTGCCTTGATAACCTTCGATCCTGATCTATCACCCATTCCTTCCATCACACCTCTTCTGCGGTTCAAATCACCAACGATATCACCCATATTTTCTTCTGGAGTTAATACTTCCAATTTCATAATAGGCTCTAACAATACTGGTGATGCTTTTGGCAAGGCTTCTCTATAAGCCATTTTTGCTGCCAATTCAAATGAAAGTTGATCCGAATCCACCGCGTGGAAAGATCCATCACTTAAAGTAACCTTCATACTATCCATTGGGAAACCTGCTAAAACACCGTTTAACATGGCATCCTTAAATCCTTTTTCTACAGAAGGAATAAATTCTTTAGGGATGTTACCACCCTTAATTACATTTAAAAATTCTAAACCACCTTCTTCAGAGTCGTTAGCTTCAATCTTTACTACGATATCTGCAAATTTACCACGACCACCAGATTGCTTTTTGTAAACCTCACGGTGATCAACAGAACCAGTAATTGTTTCTTTATAAGAAACCTGAGGAGCACCTTGGTTTACCTCAACTTTAAATTCTCTCCTTAAACGATCAACAATAATATCCAAGTGAAGCTCACCCATACCGCTTACTACGGTTTGACCTGTTTCTTCGTCTGTTCTTACTTGGAAAGTTGGATCTTCTTCAGCTAATTTTCCTAGAGCAATTCCCAATTTATCAACATCTGCTTGAGTTTTAGGCTCAATAGCAATACCGATTACTGGATCAGGAAAATCCATGGATTCCAATACGATAGGACTACCTTCTGAACAAAGAGTATCTCCTGTTTTAATATCTTTAAAACCCACCAAAGCAGCAATATCACCAGCATCTAAGCTATCGATCTGATTTTGCTTATTAGCATGCATTTGGAAAATTCTTGAAATTCTTTCTTTCTTTCCAGTTCTACTGTTATGAACATAAGATCCAGAATCTAATTTTCCAGAATAAGCTCTTGTAAAACACAACCTTCCTACAAATGGGTCTGTTGCAATTTTAAATGCCAATGCTGCAAATGGCTCATCAACATCTGGCTTTCTTAACTCTTCCTCTTCAGTTCTAGGGTTAGTTCCAGAAATGGCTTCAACATCCATTGGAGAAGGTAAAATTTCCATTACCATATCCAACATTGCTTGAACACCTTTGTTTTTAAATGCAGAACCACACATCATTGGAATAACTTTTCCAGCAATAGTAGCCTCTCTTAAAGCATCCAAAATTTCTCTTTCAGTAAGAGATTCAGGATCCTCAAAATATTTTTCCATCAATGTATCATTGAACTCAGCAACTGCTTCTAACAATTGTTCGCGATACATTTCTGCTTCTTCACGTACATCCTCAGGAATATCAATTTCCTGAAAAGTCATTCCCATATCGTCTTCATTCCAAACGATTCCACGGAAATTAATCAAATCAACTACACCTTTAAAATCCGCTTCAGAACCAATAGGAATTTGAAGTGGTAAAGCGTGGCTGCCTAACATTGTTTTTACCTGAGTACAAACATTTAGGAAATCTGCTCCTTGACGATCCATTTTGTTTACAAAACCGATTCTTGGAACATTGTAATTATCTGCTAATCTCCAGTTCGTTTCAGATTGTGGCTCAACACCGTCAACTGCACTAAATAAGAAAACCAAACCGTCTAATACACGAAGTGATCTATTCACCTCAACTGTAAAATCAACGTGTCCTGGAGTATCAATAATATTCACATGGTATTTCTGATCTCTGTACATCCAATCAAGAGTTGTAGCAGCAGAAGTAATAGTGATACCTCTTTCCTGCTCTTGCTCCATCCAGTCCATTGTAGCAGCACCATCGTGTACCTCTCCAATTTTATGACTTACACCACCATAGTAAAGGATACGTTCGGTAGTTGTGGTTTTACCTGCATCAATATGAGCAGCAATACCTATGTTTCTCGTGAATTTTAAATCTCTTTTTGCCATTTTTATTCTTAGCTATTAGCTTAATTAGAATTTGAAAAATGAAAATGCTTTGTTTGCCTCTGCCATTTTGTGAACATCCATTCTCTTCTTCACTGCAGCTCCTTCTTCTTTGGAGGCAGCAAGAATCTCAGCAGCTAATCTAGCAGCCATGGATTTTTCATTACGCTTTCTAGCATAAGAAATCAACCACTTCATAGATACAGATACTTTACGGTCTGGACGGATAGGCACAGGAACCTGAAAAGTGGATCCACCTACTCTACGGCTTCTTACTTCTACATGTGGCATAACATTGTTTAATGCCTCTTTCCATAACTCTAAGCCGTTACCTTCTTCAGTCTTTTGAGAAACAATATCAATTGCTTCATAAAAAACAGCATAGGCAACACTTTTCTTACCACTATACATTAGGTTGTTTACAAAACGAGTAACCAAGGTATCATTGAATCTTGGATCTGGTAAAAGTGGTCTTTTTTTAGCTCTGGTCTTTCTCATCGCTTATCTCGAGTATTATTACTTTTTATCTTTTGGTTTCTTAGCACCATATTTTGATCTACGCTGCATACGTCCACTCACACCTTGAGTATCTAAAGCACCTCTTACGATGTGATATCTAACTCCCGGTAAATCCTTTACTCTACCACCTCTTACAAGTACAATACTGTGCTCCTGTAAGTTGTGACCTTCTCCTGGAATGTATGCATTCACCTCATTCCCATTTGTTAACCTTACCCTAGCTACCTTACGCATTGCAGAGTTTGGTTTCTTTGGAGTAGTAGTGTAAACACGTGTGCACACCCCTCTTCTTTGTGGTGATGATTGTAAAGCTGCAGACTTGCTCTTTTTAGTGGTCTGCACCCTTCCTTTTCGTACTAATTGCTGTATCGTTGGCATATACTGTTTAATCTAAGCTGTTAAAAATCAACAGATACCCTATTTTTAGGGGACTGCAAATGTATAACTATTTCTTATTCTGACAAGAGGGTGTAAAAAAATAATTTTAAAGAAGTTTAAAATACTTTCTAACTATATGTAAAACTGAACTTTAAGTATTTCTAAACCGAGGAAAATTTTTCCTTGCTAACACAAATTTTAGATCCCTTCATTTTGAATTTGCAAACATCCAACATTTAAGGAGAAATTGCAGTTTTAATTTACATTTCTCCCTTTTTATTAAAAGCTTTTAACATGGTTTGCTACATACCTATATAAATAGGTATTTTGGCGCCTCAATTTTTTTATTGCGTGCAAGAAATTCTCAATACTCTAAATCCAGCCCAAAGGGAGGCAGTGGAAGCAACCGAAGGTCCTGTTATGGTTATTGCCGGTGCAGGATCCGGAAAAACTCGTGTTTTAACCTATAGAATTGCCTACCTCATGCAGGCGAAAGGTATAGACCCTTTTAATATTCTTTCCCTAACCTTCACCAATAAGGCGGCAAGAGAAATGAAGGAAAGAATCGGGAGCATTGTAGGTCCTTCAGAGGCTAAGAACCTATGGATGGGAACTTTTCATAGTGTCTTCTCTAGGATTCTTAGAGTAGAAAGTGAAAAGTTGGGCTATCCCTCCAACTTCACCATTTATGATATGGAAGATCAAGGAAAGGTGATCTCAGCCATTATAAAGGAATTACAATTGGATAAGGAAATTTATAAGCCGCGTAGCGTTGCCAGAAGGATTTCGGCCTTAAAAAACGGATTAATTGGACCAACGGAATATCTAAACAGCCCCGAATTAAAAGAGCAAGACAATGCGGCCAGAATGCCACAGATGGGTGATATCTATAAAGCATATGCGGAAAAATGCTTTCGATCCGGTGCCATGGACTTTGACGATTTATTAGTAAACACCTATATCCTCCTTCGAAAATTTCCAGATGTTCTTCATAAATATCAGGATAGATTTAGATATATAATGGTTGATGAGTACCAAGATACTAACCATGCTCAATATCTAATTGTAAAGGCATTGGCCAATCGACATGGAAATATTTGTGTGGTTGGTGATGATGCGCAAAGTATTTACGCCTTTAGAGGTGCCAATATTCGAAATATTCTAAACTACCAAAGGGACTATGATGATGTAAAAGTTTTTAAACTGGAACAAAATTATAGATCTACAAAAAATATTGTCGGTGCTGCAAATAGTCTTATTCAAAAAAATAAAGACCAATTACATAAAGAAGTATGGACAAGCAATATTGATGGAGAACCTATAGCCGTTCACAAAACCATTAGCGACAATGATGAAGCCGCCTATGTAGCAAGAATCATTTTTGAAAAACAAATGTCGGATCATCTGGCAAATAAGGAATTTGCAGTTTTATACAGAACTAATTCTCAATCTAGAGCCATAGAAGATGCCCTAAGAAGAAAAAACATTGCTTATAGAATTTATGGTGGGCTTTCCTTTTATCAAAGAAAGGAAGTGAAAGATGTTTTAGCCTATTTCCGATTGACCATCAACTCCAAAGATGAACAAGCTTTTAGAAGGGTGGTAAATTATCCTAAAAGAGGAATTGGAGATACCACCATTGAAAAACTTACCGTAGCGGCAAATCAGGAAGGAATAAGTATTTGGGAAGTATGCGAAAGATTGCCTTTTCTAAATATAAATCTGAACAGACCCACTCAAGCTAAGCTTCAAGATTTTGTAACCAAAATTAGCAGCTATAAGGCGATGAATGAGAATGCTGACGCTTTTGAAATTGCTGCTCATATTGCAAAATCATCAGGATTGGTAAGGGAACTAACAGAAGATAAAACTCCTGAAGGAGTAAGTAAATATGAAAATATTCAAGAACTCTTAAATTCGGTTAAAGAATTTACCGAAGATCAAAGGGAAATAGAAAATGGGGATATGAGTCTTGGAAAATTCATGGAGGATGTTGCCCTGCTTACGGACTCTGATAAAGATGACCCAAAAAATAGTGATACGGTTTCCTTGATGACAGTCCACCAGGCCAAAGGATTAGAATACCCAGTAGTTTTTGTTGTTGGGCTGGAAGAAAGTCTATTCCCATCCATGATGGCCATGAATAGCAGAGCAGATCTTGAAGAAGAAAGGAGGCTTTTTTATGTAGCTATTACAAGAGCTGAAAAGGAGGCCTATCTTACACATTCTCAAATGAGGTATAGGTGGGGAAAACTAGTAGATTGCGAACCCAGTAGATTTTTGGAAGAAATCGACTCCAAGTTTTTGGATGTCCATATTCCTGAGATGAGTCCGTTTAGTGGACCTCCGGAAATGAACTCCACAATTCGAAGAAGACCAGCAAGTCCGCAACGAAGACCGCAAAAAAGAGAACAATTTGTAAATCGTCCACCCAAGAATTTGAAAAAGGTGGATGCAAGCACTAGCTTTGAAGGAAATTTTGAATCACTAACAGATGTATCTGTAGGTGAAAGAGTAAAACATCAAAGGTTTGGATTTGGTGAAATCAAAGAAATTGAAGGAAGTGGTCCGAATAAAAAAGCATTAATAAATTTCGACAATGCAGGTGAAAAGAAATTATTGTTGAAATTTGCGAAGCTTGAAAAGATATAATTGAACGAAGATGGAATACAATACTAGCCAACCAAGGCTAATCATACCCGAATATGGAAGAAATGTTCAAAAAATGGTGGACTACCTGTCAACTATAGAGAATAGGGAAGAAAGAAACTTACAAACTCAAAATCTAATTGAAATAATAGGTAATCTAAATCCTCAGATCCGAGATGTTCCCGATTTTAAACATAAATTATGGGATCACCTTTTTATAATGTCTGATTTTAAATTAGATGTGGACTCCCCTTACCCTGTTCCTGTTCCAGAAACACTTACCGAAAAACCTGCCCATGTTGATTATCCAGCGAAAAGCGCAAGGTTTCGCCATTATGGAAATGTACTTAAAGACATGGTTAAGCATTGTATGACACTAGAAGATGGTGAATACAAAGATCGACTAGTAAATGCGGTAGCCAATCACATGAAAAAAACCTACTTGATCTGGAATAAGGATACAGTAGAAAATGAGGTGATTTTAAAGGAAATTGGAAAATTATCTGATGGAAAGCTAGACTTGAGTAAAGTGGTTCTCCTAGAACAAAAAGAACTAACAAGAAGTCAAAACTCATCCAATAAAAGAAATAATTCCCGTTCTAACAGGAATAATAGCAAAAGGAAGAAGTTCAAATCCAACAAATAAAAAAAATCCATATTGGGAACTTTTCAAATTAAAGGAGGTAAAAAACTAAATGGCGAAATCACACCTCAAGGCGCCAAAAACGAAGCTCTACAAGTAATTTGTGCTGTACTTTTAACAGCAGAAAAAGTTACCATCGACAATATCCCAGATATCGTAGATGTAAATAAACTTATTGATATTCTTGCCGACTTAGGTGTAAATATTCGCAAAAACAGCAAAGGCAGTTATACCTTCCAAGCAGACAATATTGATCTTGATTATTTAAGTTCTGATATTTTCAAAGTGAAAGGTGCATCATTAAGAGGGTCGGTAATGATGGTGGGTCCACTTTTGGCAAGATTTGGAAAGGGCTATATCCCAAAACCTGGTGGCGATAAAATTGGACGTCGAAGATTAGATACCCACTTTACGGGATTTGAAAATCTTGGCGCTACATTTAAATATAGTTCAGATGAAGCCTTTTACGGTGTTGAAGCCAAAAAGCTGAAAGGCGCTTATATGCTCCTTGATGAAGCTTCAGTTACAGGAACCGCCAATATTGTTATGGCCGCGAGTTTAGCTGAAGGCACAACTACCATCTATAATGCGGCTTGTGAACCTTATTTACAGCAGCTTTGTGAAATGATAAATAGCATGGGTGGTAAAATATCCGGCATCGGTTCCAACCTTTTGCATATTGAAGGCGTTAAGAAATTAGGTGGATGCCAACATAGGGTGTTACCTGATATGATTGAAATTGGTTCTTGGATAGGACTAGCTGCTATGACTGGCTCCGACATTACCATTAAAAATACACGTTACGACAAACTTGGCGTAATCCCAAGTGTATTTAAAAAAATGGGAATTAAATTGGAAAGAAAGGGTGATGATATCCATGTTCCAGCTCAGGATAGCTATGAAATTGAAAGCTTTATTGATGGCTCAATACAAACTATTTCGGATGCTCCTTGGCCTGGCTTTACACCCGACCTTTTGAGTATTGCTTTAGTCGTTTGCACACAAGCTAGAGGTAGTGTATTGATACATCAAAAAATGTTTGAAAGCAGATTGTTTTTTGTGGATAAGCTAATAGATATGGGAGCAAAGATTATACTTTGTGATCCTCATAGAGCAACTGTAATCGGACTAGATAAAAAAACACCTCTCAGGGCATCTACCATGATTAGCCCAGACATTAGAGCAGGAATATCGCTGCTAATTGCAGCACTAAGTGCCGATGGATTAAGCGTAATCCACAATATAGAACAGATTGATCGAGGATATGAAAATATCGACGAAAGGTTGAGAGCTATTGGCGCGGAAATAACTAGATTAGATTAATTAAAATTTTGAAAAATGAGATTATTTAAAAAACCTACATTCATATTCTTTCTAGCTGCTATTAGCTTTGCAGCATTGGGCTTTATATCTGATTATAGCATGGAGGATAATACTGCTTTGGAGGACAAAAACTATTTAAGCGAAAATTCATTAGAAAAACAAGATGCCCCAGTTGTGGGATTGGGAATAGGCAACAAAGCACCAGAAATCTCCATGAAAGACCCTGAGGGTAATATTATTAATCTTAGCGACCTTAAAGGAAAAATTGTGCTTATTGATTTTTGGGCAAGTTGGTGTGGACCCTGTAGAATGGAAAATCCAAATGTGGTAAAAACATATGCTACTTATAAAGACAAAAAATTCAAAGGTGGTAAAGGTTTTGAAATTTTCAGCGTTTCTCTCGATCAATCAAAATCAAGATGGCTAAAGGCCATTGAAAAAGATAAGCTCACTTGGGAAAATCATGTTAGCGACCTTAAAGGCTGGGGAAATACCGCGGCTCAAACCTATAGAATAACAGGAATCCCCGCTACTTATTTAATTGATGGTGACGGAATAATAATCCAAAAAAATCTTAGAGGCAGAACTCTGGAAAACACCCTTTCCAAGCTAGCCAAATAAAAATTAAATCTTAATATTTATAAGTAGCAACTGGTAGTTCAGTTGCTACTTTTTTTTTGAACCTTGTCAAGAATTTAAAATTTTATGCCAGTTTGACACCATGCAAGAGATGGCAAGGGTTTTGGAAGTAGGCTGGTCGTTGCAAATCGCAAAAAAGTAATGAGCAAGAATAAAGATCAAAAGGTAAAAGACCTAGAAAAGGAAATTATTGATACCAAAGAGGATATCAATACCGAGGAAAAAGCTGAATCCACTGAGGAAACTAAGGAAACTAAGGAAGAAATTAGTTTGGAAGAAAAGCTAGAAAAGGAAATTGAGGATCTAAAAAATCAGAACCTTCGTATTTATGCTGAGTTTGAAAACTATAAAAAGCGAACTTCCAAAGAAAGAATAGAACTTTTTGGCACAGCAAACCAGGAATTAATGTCAGCCCTCTTACCAGTAATGGATGATTTCCATAGAGCTCTAAAAAACCTGGAAGGAAATGAAGCGAAAGATGGGGTATCCTTAATTTTCAACAAATTGGACAATACCCTCAAAAACAAAGGACTTAAAGCTATGGAATCGAGCATTGGCCAAGAGTTTAATGTAGACAGAATGGAGGCTATCACAAGAATTCCAGCTCCAGATAAATCCCTAAAAGGAAAAGTAGTTGATGAAATTGAAGCTGGCTATGAACTAGGAGGAAAAATATTACGCTACGCCAAGGTAGTAGTAGGCGAATAAAAAGAAAAGAAGCATGGCCAAAAGAGATTTTTACGACATTTTAGGATTGAGCAAAGGCGCAAGTGCGGAGGAAATTAAAAAAGCCTATCGCAAACTGGCCATCAAATATCATCCTGATAAAAACCCTGACAACCCTGAAGCGGAGGCTAAATTTAAAGAGGCAGCCGAAGCTTATGAAGTACTTTCTAATTCGGAAAAACGCCAACGCTATGATCAGTTTGGACATGCCGGAATGGGTGGTGCTGCTGGCGGTAGAGGTGGCTACGGCGGTGGAATGAATATGGAAGATATCTTTGATCAATTTGGAGATATTTTTGGAGGCGCTTTTGGAGGCTTCGGCGGTGGTAGAAGCAGCGGAGGCGGTGGAAGACAAAGGGTTTTTAAAGGCTCTAACCTTAGAGTAAGAGTAAAACTTAGTCTCGAAGAAATTGCCAATGGTGTAGAAAAGAAAATCAAAATTAAAAGACAGGTTCCTGCTGATGGAATAAGTTTTAAAACATGTTCTACCTGCCAAGGTAGCGGACAAACCTACAGGGTTACAAACACCATTTTAGGTCAAATGCGAGCTGCAGCCACCTGCCCTGCTTGCAATGGATTAGGAAAAACCATCGACCAAAAACCTTCTGGCGCCGATGAACATGGTATGGTTCGCAAGGAAGAAACAGTTTCTGTGAAAATACCTGCTGGTGTTGAAGATGGAATGCAACTAAAGGTTAATGGAAAAGGAAATGCCGGACCCCTTGATGGTGTAAATGGAGACCTTTTAGTATTGATTGAGGAACTTGACCATGAATTCCTAAAAAGAGATGGAAATAATATCCATTACGACCTTTATATAAGCATACCAGATGCCGTATTGGGAACCAAAATTGATATTCCTACACTAAATGGAAAAGCAAGAATTAAACTTGATGAAGGAACTCAATCTGGTAAAATTCTCAGACTAAGAAATAAAGGATTACCCAGCCTAGAGGGCTATGGAACTGGCGACCTTATGGTTCACGTAAGTGTATGGACTCCTAAGAATATTAGCAGTGAACAAAGGCAGTATTTTGAGCAAATGAGGGAGGACGATAATTTCAATCCTCAACCTGGTCGTGGAGAAAAATCTTTCTTCGACAAGGTAAAAGAGATGTTTAGTTAATAAATTGCCCAAAAAAATTTAACCTTTCGGCCATGAAAAATATTTTTTGGGCACTAAGCATAGCTCTGGCTTTATCTTGTTCAAATGCTGTAGAAGCTGAACAACAAACAGAAACCATTGAAAAGGAAGCTTCCACAATTGTGGATGATTTCCTCCGTAAAACCTCTTCCTTAGAGAAGATTGAAAGCTCCAACCCTATAGAAAGGATACAGGAAGTTGCTGAGAAAGTTGCAGATCACAAAGTGGTTTTCAATAAAAGGGATATTCAATCCCTATTAGAAGTTGCTCGAGATTATTCTGGCTTTTTCATCATTGTTGAGAATCATAGCATCGTGAAAATTGAAGACCTCGACAACTGTAATCCCTCTGGTTCTTGGAATGCTTGTATGCCCTTTGGAGAGGGATATATTAAAAAAGGAGAATTAGTTTTACAAGAGGACTATATCAACAATATCATAGGACTACCGGATTCACAAAAAAGAATAGCCTATTTTTTTAAATAGCCATCAATGCGGGCTTATTGAAAATTTTCCTTGAATTGAATTCCCGTCTTCATCTTCGATATGTAGGCTGTAATTTCCCTTTTCTAAATCCATTCTCAGTTGATGAAAATCTTCGGTACTGGCAATATACTCACCATTTAAATGCCAAAAAACCTTGGCCTCTGGCCTCTGATGGCTAATTTCCAAAATCACAAGCTGCTTTTCTGAACCCAGATCTTTAGGTAAAAATATTTCGGCACCTGGCTGGGGATAAATCAATTCCATAATTTGCTCATTCTGCCCTTTACAGCTGCTATGCCATGGTGGTAAATAGGAATAGGAAGTATGTTGTTTTTTATAATACCAAGCCATAGTACTAGGCAGAATAAAAACGTTTTTCGCCTTGATATTATCATCTGTGCTGCAAGACCTATTTACTCTAAAGGCCTCATCTAAAGTGGTGAAAATTCTTTGGTGGTAGGGACATTTCATTTTGGAAGCTTTTATATCAGGGATTAAAATGGTATCAGACGCTTCACAATATTTTCCCATCGGCAAACCGCTTTGAGCGCAAATTGCTTCCTCCCTTAAATGATCATGGGGAATGTGAAATTTAGATTTGGAATCTAGTTTATTTAAAAGATCAAATAATATTGGTCCTGCGGATGAAGCACCTACAAGCCCTGGCCTTCCTTCGCCTGTAGAATTCCCAACCCATACAACGGCAATATAGTCAGTACTTAAACCTACAGCCCAGGCATCGCGATGACCAAAACTAGTTCCTGTTTTCCATGCCACAGATCCCTTATTAAAAAATTGCCATCCCATTTCTGTATTAGGTCTTATCACCTTTTGCATGGCCTTCAATGTTAAAAATGCTGCCCCTGGATTGAAATTCGGCAGCTCGCCTTCAGGTTCTGTTCCTTTCTTTATATAGATGGCATTTCTTGGTTTTGTATTTTCATCGGCAGAATACTTTTGCATTTGAAATATTTTAAAATAAGCATTTCCCAAATCCCAGGCATTGACCTCTGCCCCACCTAAAATTAATGATAAACCATAATTTGAGGCAGACCTATTGATGGTTGAAAAATCCCATTCCTTAAGATCATCTAAAAAGTGATCTACACCATATTTTTTTAGCATATACACAAATGGAATATTTAAAGATTGAGCCAAAGCCTCATCTGCTGGAATCGCGCCAGCATAAGAATTCACAAAGTTCTCGGGTTTAAAATCGGCAAAAATCAATGGGCTATCTTTTACCAATTCTTTTGGCCAAAGACTCGCATCGTTTAACATAGAACAATATAAAAATGGCTTTAATATGCTACCTGAACTTCGAGGGGTTTTGAGCATATCATTGTATCGGTCTGGAACATCATCATCCATATAATTACCAACATAAGCCTTTACAGCTCCACTATGTGCATCCAATAACAATAGGGCTGCATTGTGCACTTCATTCGCTTTTAGTCCTTCTTGAAAATTCTCTAAGCTGCGAATAGCCTCCCTTTGCAAATTTAGATTTAAAGTGGTTTTAATACTTTTTCCTTGATGACCCTTATTTAAACTCTCTACTAAATGAGGACTAATATTCCGCAGTGGTAATGGCTTTTCTGGCAAAGCTTCAATAATAGCAAGACTATACTCCTCTTCCTCAATTAGCCCTCTTTCCACTAATTTCCGAAGTAAAGAATCCCTCTTTTTCTTCAGGCTATTTCTGTTCCTCCCTGGGTGGATTAATCCGGGAGCATTCGGTAATACTGCTAGAGTTGCGGATTCTGCCCAGCTTAAATCCCAAGGAGATCTCCCAAAATATCTCCATGCTGCGGCCTCTAAACCTACAGTATTCCCTCCAAAAGGAGCATGAGCTGAATAAAGAATTAATATTTCTTCTTTAGAAAAACTCCACTCCAATCTAGTGGCCATTAATATTTCTGATAGTTTTTGAGAAATGGTTCTATCCGGATTATCACGGCTCAAGCGAACCAGTTGCATGCTAATGGTACTGGCTCCACTTACAATTCTTCCGGCCTTAATATTTTCCCGAAAGGCCTTAGCTATAGATAAAAAATTTACCCCAGGATGGTAATAAAAATGCTGATCTTCAAAATGGATTAAGCATTGTTTAAATTTATTGGGAAGGGAGTCCATAGGAGAAAATCTCCATTGGTAATCCTTGGCAATTCTAGCACCTAAAACCTCATTGTTTTCATCAAAAACCAATGCTGAATAGGGTTTTTCAAAAAGATTTTTAGAAGGCCATAAATAATAAAAGGCTAAAAAGGAAAGACCCAGCAATAAGACACTGAGCCTTTTCCAATTTATCTTATCACCTCTACCCATCTTCCTTTGTTCTGAGCTTTAGTCTCAATATTATACATGTCTTCAACATATACAGGAGGAAGAAAATACTTTCCTGCATAGGTGGCATTTAGCCTTACTTTAAATTTAACTGAAGATTGATATCGCATATTAAAATAGGTATACACCCTATCATCTCGGATATCCTGATAATCTGGACGACTAAGGCTATTATCCAATTCTTGAACACCTAATAATCTCGTATTGATAATTTCCCATCCTGCAGGAAACAATTGAGAAAGCGCCATATTTTCACAACCAATAGTTCCATTTACTTTTGCGATTTTTATTTCAGCATAAAAATCCTGTCCCTGACTTAATTTAGAAACATCTAGACTATTTCCATTGGGTAGAAAATAATCTACCTGTAAACTAAGATTGTGGCTAATCGCCTCCGTTTCATGGTTTAATGGAATACCACTTTGGCTGATACTAAAGTTCAAATCTTTATCGCCAATATTTCGAATGCTCAACTCCAATTTCCCATCTCTTCCTTGCTTTACAGTATATCTTTCTACTGTTTTGGCTTGTTTATAATTCACCTTTTCTCCGGAGCTTATATTCATTTCCCAAGCCAGCACATCCTTGTTGTTTTGGTTTCCATAAACCATCATCATACTTTTTAAGGCAAAAGCAATATCATGAGTGCTATACCAAGAAGTAGAGCTTAAGTTCTTGGAAATTTGACGGGCAACTTTAAAGGCTTCTCCATCTTCACCTAATTTATGTAAAACCTCCAATTGCATAGCCTTATCTCTTAATGAAGAGCCATAATTATTATATCTAGTTTGTGAATTTGACAAATTCTTTTTGGCTTCATAGGCAATTTCTCGGGCTACCTTGTCCTGACCTGCAAATAAATAGGCTCCTGCCAAATTCCATTTTGTGATATCCGATTTATAGTCCGCTTCTTTAAGTCTGTTCATTGCCCCAATTTCCGCTTTCCCCACTTCTGCAAGGGTATAAAGGCGATAGGATTGATCCAAACAATTAGTACAATAATTACCATAGGTGCTATACTTTGGAGTCCAGCTTCTGGCCGTACTTTTTTGATAAGACAACCATTTATCTAACATACCAGCCGGAATATCATACCCCTTGTCTTTGGCTTGATTTAAAAACTGCCCAGCATAGCTTGTAACCCAATTGTTCACATACCTATAACTTGGCCAGTAATACAGTCCACCAGAACCAGCTTGCATTTGATATAGTTTTTGAATAGCAATGCCAATATTGGTATTGTTTACTGTTTTGAAATCATCGCTTAGCTCCATTATACCACCCAGATATAAAAGAGGAAAAACTCTGGAAATGGTTTGTTCAGCACAACCATGAGGGTAACCTGTTAAATACTTTAGTCTCTTTTCGAGGTTTATTGGTGGAATCCCATAGGACTCTACTACTAGTCTATTTGTAGTGGCTACGCCAATGGGCTCGTAATAAATAATGGTATCCCTACCAGATTTTAAAAACACCTCCTGAGAATAGGTCATTGGTGGATTGGGAATACGCACCATCAACTCAGTATCATCGTGGGCTTTTTCTTTTCCACTTTTTGCATTTACTTCAATAAATGCTGTTCCAATTTCACCTGGAGTTTCCAGTAGAAAATCTATTACTTGCTCACCGTTCTTTTTAAATTTTATTGTTTTAGTAGATTCTCCAACAATTTTAATTTTCCCTTTTACCTTCACATTTACATCTACACTCCTCACATTCTCTTCCATTGCAAAAACTGTTACTGGAAGGCTTATTCTTTCCATAGGGCTAGAAACACGTGGCAAGCTCGTCAACACCATTAAAGGTTTGCGAACATGAATAGATTTTTCTTCACTTCCATAAGCCCTTTTTTTGTTTGCGGCTACCACCATCACTTTAACTTTTCCCACATAATTTGGGAGCTTAACCTTATGTTTTGCTTCTTCTCCTTTTTCCAATTTAAAGGGTCCTAAATGCCTCACCATCGGCACGAAACGATTTTGATTATTTAAGCCCACTTTTGATAAAGCCTCATCACCACCAATCGCATAATTCTTAGACATCTCACCACTGTAAGCACCAATTACCTGATGGTATAAATCCCAAGTCCTTACCCCTAAAGCCTCCTTGGCATAAAAAACCGGCCATGGTTTGGGTGTTTTAAAACGAGTAAGGTTTAGCAAACCTTCGTCAACTATCGCAATGGTATAATACATTGGCTTTCCATCTTTCTCCTTAACTTTTACCTCCACAGTGGTTTCTGGCCTCCAAACATCCTTTGCTTCAATTATAGGATTTAATTGTGTTTCTGGATTTACAATTTTTAAGGAGGATATTCCGTATAGCCTTATTGGACGATCATTTTCCGTTTGAGCATGAGGCTGAATAAGCCAGGCGCTGATATAAATATTAGGCGACATTTCCTCGGTAGCTGTGAATTTATATTCGCCTACTTTCTCATTACTTGTAAACCACTCTTTATGTAAAATACCATTGCCATTTTCCAATGTTATCAAAACCCTAGAGTTTTCTGCCATGGGTATTTTCGCTACAATCTCATCACCAACCTTATATTCCTCTTGGTCCGTTTTAAAACTCAACTCAGTACTATTTCCATTGGATTCTGCTCTGTTTCTTCTTTGTTCTTCAGGCCAGTCCACATAAATTATTTGACCTGTACTATGACCATCTTCACCTGTTACTCGAATCAGGTAACGTCCCCAATTCGGATATTTAATATTCATTTTATAAGAAGCCAATCCATTTTTGGTACTTAGCTTTCCTTGCTGAATTAAATAGGTACTTTCATTATTGATGTATTGTGATAAACCATTACTACGGTTATACCACCAACTACTGGAAATTTTATAAATCTTCACATCTAAATTTTCTACATCTGTAGATTTCCCTAGGTGGTCTACGGTACGAATTTGAATATCATGGTCAACATCGGTACTATAATACCAAGATCCTGTTTTGTGATCTGGCATTTTCATGCCGATATAGGTGGAGTATGGACTGATTTTAGAATCGAAATATTCGGTGGAAAAATCCCCACCACCTTCAAAGGCTTTTACTAAAAAACGAGCTTTTAGCATGCCCGGAGAATTGGTGAAAGTCCCAATCTTTTCATCTAAATCATAATAACCATTTTCATCTAGTGGTCCTTCGAAAATGGATATTTCTTCACTTTCAAATCGCTTAGAAGGGTCGTTAAACACAAAGCCCTTGTATTGGGGAAAGGCATTGTACACAGAGGCCAGGGTGGCGTTTATGCTTACCTTACTATTACTTGCATCAACACCGGTTAGCCATTTCACTTTCACTTCTCCCTTGGCCATTCCATTTTCCAATAAAATTGGATCCTCTTTAAAATTTAATTCAATATCCAGGCGATTGGGTTTGACCGTCTCAATTTTTAAGGTCTTGCTAAATTTTAATTCACCAACCTTTACAATAGCCTCATAATTTCCTGTAGGGTCCGTTGCTTTTGTTTTGGTTTTAAAATTTCGAATAAAATTTTTAGCCTTGGTATTTATTTGATGATCTACCAATTGATTTGATGGATTGTACAATTCAAAATGTACAGGATGATCTGGTGGTAAGTTACCCAGTTTATCCTCTAAAATAAAATTGAGATGGATGCTATCACCAGGTCTCCACACACCTCTTTCACCATATATAAAACCCTTTATTCCCTTTTTTACTTGCTCTCCATTCACCGGAAAATTGCTGAGAGAGACACTTGTAGAATTATCCAATTTTACATAGGCCCTACTTTTATTTTTTTGGGCTTTAATAAAATATACCGGCTCCTTTAATTTTGTTTTATAAAAACCATTCCCATCCGTTTTACCACTGCTTACCAGCCTTTGTTGGTAATTGTACAATTCGATAGTTGCTCCACTAATAGGCTCTGTACTGTTTAAATCGGTTACACTTAGGTCAACAATATTGTCATTCCCATTTTTTACGATTATTCCAATATCTGAGGCCAAAATATTGCGAACTATAAAATGCTGGCTATTATAGTATGAGTTATGACAAGGATTTTTCCTTTGGCTCCATCGATAACCACTGGGGTAGGAGAAATAATAATCAGAACTATTATAGTTGCCAACGTAATTATAGTTGTCATTTTCATAATCTTCCCAGTAATAGTAATTGTAATCCTCCTCTTCTTCTGGAGCTTGATCTAAATTCTCCTCACAGATATAATTTGCATATTCCTTTTTAAAACTTAGATACACCCGATACAGTGCTCCTTGTTCCGGTTCTATTAGTTTAGATAAATCTATGGAATAGGTCATCCAATTGTGATTTGCCAATTGATCAGCATTGCTTAAATCCAATCTCTTTTGAGCAACAACTTCACCTACTCTATACAAATCACTGGCACCTCCAAGATTGTTATTCTGAAGAAATTGCAACATATTATTCTCTCTGATCTGCACCACTTTAACATCCACGGCATTTAGACTAATGGCCTGAAAAGGGAGTAATAAACTTTCACTACTTGGTAAAATATTCCCATCACCAATCAGCCTAACCTGAGGTTTTTCATTTCTAAAAGCAATGCTTATTTCCTTTCCTTCCTGAATATCATAAGCCAGAATATTTTTAATCCCTTTGAAAATATTTAGTTTTTTATCCCCAAAAATATCGTCTGGTGGAAAGAGAATAATACTGGTATTATCAATTTTGTATTTGATATCATTCACATCCTCCAAGGTGATTAAACCCTTTAGGTTCTGATCCTTTTTAATGGGATCTGAAAATTTAAGAACAATACTTCGGCTAGGGTTTTGAATGAAATCAAAATCCAAATATTTAAACTCCCCTAATCCTGGTAATTCCAGATTTTTATCTTTTAATTTATCTCCACCTTTTTTAGCGCTATTTACCCTTAATATTAATTCTTGGGACTTTTCTTTTCTCTCAATACTATCTAGCACAAAGGAATAAAGCCTTGGAGTAGAGGTGTTTTCCCAGTTTGGTTTTAGTCTTCTTCCATTGGCTTCAATTTCCAATAAATCATTAAAATCATCTAATTCTTCTTCATCTGCGGCAATTAGAGTTCCTTGCAGGCTATACCATTTCATTTGGTCTGTGGATTGGGACTTCAGCTGCACTGTTCCCCATTCAAAATTGCTGTGTATCACTTGAAAGCCAAATTCAAAAACCTTCATAGAATCTGGCACTTCCATAATTTTATTTAGATAGAGTTTAGCAGTATAAACTTGGCCTGGGATTAAGTTTTCCTTAGGAACAAATTCTATTGTAGAATTGTCTTTCCAGTTTATTTGCCCTTCAATTTTAGGTTCAAAACTGAGAAGGTCTTCACTAATTTGTTTGGCTGTACCCTGACTTAAACTAATACGAATACTACTTTTTTTGGATACAATACCGGAAGTAAATGCATTGATATAGGTCGCAAAGGATTGATCAAACAAGGGCACTTGATCCTTTTTATTATGGCAAGAAGAAAAAATGAGTGAACAAACCAAAAGGAATGTGATAGACTTTGATAAGGTTTTCATGGGTATTTGCTTAATTCAACGAAACTAAAGTTTTAAAAACAATTAATTCTTGCTGTATTGTTAATTGAATAAAACTAAAAAATTGAAATGCAAAGGTGAATGGAAATGAATATTTGTGGGGATTTTTTTATTATTTGTTGGTAATGAGCCTTTATTTGAGTTTAATTCGAAAAAAAAGGCTTAATCTTAATTATTCCTAAAAACCTGGGCTTAAACAGATTGAAATATTTCCAATAAGATTTTAAATCTTCGCTTCTCAAATTCGCAAGCTTTCTTAAATTCACAAAAAAATAAAACATGAGCATACTGTCCATTCAGGAGGTATCCAAATTTTATGGCGACTACCAAGCCTTAGACTCTGTTTCTATAGAAATTAGCAAAGGCAGCATCTTTGGTTTATTAGGGCCCAATGGAGCAGGAAAAACCTCCTTAATTAGAATTATTAATCAAATAACTGGTCCCGATAAGGGCAAGGTTTTATTTGATGGACAAAACTTATCTCCAGAGCATATTTCACGAATAGGATATTTACCAGAAGAAAGAGGTTTATATCCTAAAATGAAAGTAGGCGAACAAATTATGTATTTGGCCCGCCTCAAAAACCTGGACAAGGCTAGTGCCAAAAAAACCATAAAAGATTGGTTTCAAAGGTTCGAAATAGAATCTTGGTGGAATAAAAATGTGGAAGAGCTGAGCAAAGGAATGCAACAAAAAGTTCAGTTTATTGCAACGGTAATTCACCAACCAGATTTATTAATATTTGATGAGCCCTTCACCGGTTTTGACCCCATCAATACCAATCTTATAAAAAGCGAAATTCGCAGATTAAGAGATGAGGGTGCCACCATAATTTTTTCTACCCATCGAATGGAATCTGTTGAAGAAATTTGCGATGATATTGCCCTCATAAATAAATCCCATAAAATTCTTGAAGGTCCAATAAAGGAAGTTAAAAAGGCGCATAAAAGCCATAATTATATTATGGAAGTGAAGGGTGATTTTAAAGATACATTACCCACGGGGATGACAATGAAAACCAATGAGTTTAAAGATGGCATTAGTCTTTTAAAAGTTGCTATTCCCGACGACAATCCCACAGCACTAATCGAAAAAATTATCAGTCAACATCAGCTCATCTCATTTAATGAGGAGATACCTAGTCTCAATGATATATTCATCCAAAAAGTTCAAGAAGTATGAATAAAATAGGTTTAATCATCCAAAGGGAATTTAGCACCCGAGTAAGAAAGAAGAGCTTTATAATCATGACTATTTTGGGTCCTATTCTTTCAGTGGCCCTTTTTGTTTTACCGGCCTATTTGGCCACCTTACCAGGAGAGGAAAAGGTAGTTTTGGTTTTAGATAAAGTCCATCTAATGGACAATGACAGGGGTAAAGAAGGATTAAAATTTGAATATCTAAACCCAAAAAACTTCGACCTTGTTGCTGCTAAAGAGATTTTAAAGGAAACCGGCAAATATGGATTATTGTATATCCCCGATGGAGGGAATATGGATCCAGATTGGATTCGGAAAAAAGCCACTCTTTATACAGAAGGAGATGCCAACCTTGGTACGGTAAACTATATCGAAAATCGCTTGGCCAGTTATATTCAACTTCAAAAATTAAAGCTTGAAAATGTTGATCCTGAAGCGGTGAAACGCAGTAGAACTGTAGTAAACCTCAACACAATTAATATAGAAGAAAAGGAGGAAAAAGCTAGTGCTGCCGAATTAAAAATGGGTATTGGCTACGTTTCTGGATTTATGATTTACATTTTTGTATTCCTTTATGGTGCACAAATAATGAGGGGAGTAATAGAAGAAAAAACCAGCCGTATTGTAGAAGTAATGATATCCTCTGTAAAGCCTTTTGAGCTTATGCTTGGAAAAATTTTAGGCCTTGCTGGAGTGGCATTATTACAATTTTTAATATGGTTGATTTTTGGAGGATTGATGTATTTCCTTGCCACCACCTTTATTTTGGGCGATGCCCTAGACGCCGCCAATATCAGTCAGGAAAATGCTGGGAATAATGATATGATGATGGGAATTATTAATTCTATAGACTCCATTAATTTTCCAGCCATTATAGGAAGCTTTTTATTCTTTTTCATTTTTGGATATTTATTATACGCTGCCCTTTTTGCAGCTATTGGTTCGGCGGTAGATAAGGAATCTGACACCCAGCAATTTATGCTACCTATTTCCCTACCACTTATTGCAGCCATAATTGTTTTGGTTACTGCATTAGATAAACCAGATGGTCCAATTGCATTTTGGTTTTCTATGATTCCCCTCACCTCTCCAGTTGTGATGATGGCCAGAATTCCATTTGGAGTGCCAGTATGGGAAATTGTTTTATCCATGAGCTTATTGGTTATTACCTTTTTATTTACCACTTGGATGGCTGGAAAAATTTACAGAACAGGAATTTTAATGTATGGTAAAAAGCCGACCTTTAGAGAACTTATTAAGTGGATTCGATATAAGGGGTAAAATGGAACAGATTAAAGATTTTTTGGATTATACGCTCTTCTCCATTGGGAAGACTACCATACATGTATATAGTCTAGTTGGAATAGTTGTCATTTTCTTGTTGGCAAGGATTATTTTATGGCTAATTAAAAAATTCCTTCAGCGAAAAGTAGCTAAAAACAGTATAGATCCGGGAAAGAGCTATGCCATTTTGCAAATATTCTCTTATGTGATTTATACACTCGCTATTCTGCTGAGCATAGATAGTATTGGCATTAAAATCACGGTTCTCTTTGCTGGTTCAGCAGCGCTCTTGGTAGGATTGGGATTAGGGCTTCAAGATTTATTTAGGGATTTTATCGCTGGATTTATCATTCTTTCGGAAAGGGCAGTTACGGCTGGCGATATTGTAAATATTGATGGTACGGTAGGTATGGTTAGAGAGGTGGGATTGAGAACCACTTCTTTGGTAACCCGAGATGATATAGTATTAATTGTTCCCAACCAAAAACTTACTTCCAACAATCTTGTAAACTGGTCTCAGAATAATAAAACTACCCGTTTTAACATTGAAGTAGGAGTAGCCTATGGTAGTGATACTCAATTGGTGAAAAAATTATTGTTGGATTGCGTATCACATAATCCACATATAAAAAAGAAACCAGCCCCACAGGTACAATTCCAAAATTTTGGCAACAGCTCCTTAGACTTTTCCATCTATTTTTATTCCGATCAGCTTTTTCAAATTGAAAAAATAAAAAGCGATATACGATTTGACATAGACCAGGAATTTAGAGATAATAAGGTTACTATTCCTTTCCCACAAAGAGATCTTTGGGTAAGACAAATGCCAAGTTCTGAATGAGAATAGCCATTATTGACATGGGCACCAATACCTTTAATTTATTAATTCAGGATACCGAAAGTGCTCAACTGATCTTAAAAAATAAAATTTCCGTACGGCTTGGAGAAGGTGGTTTGTTGAATAATAAACTCCTTCCATCGGCAATGGAAAGAGGAATTGCTGCCTTACAAAAACATAAAAAGAGCATACTCGAAAACCAGGTAACACATTGCTATGCCTTTGCCACATCGGCTGTAAGAAGTGCTAAAAACGGAAAAGAATTTGCTGAAATGGCGGCTCTAAAAACTGGTATTAAAATAAATATTATTTCGGGAGATGCTGAAGCAAATCTCATTTATGAAGGGGTGAAATTACTCTATGATTTTAGGGATACCTACTCCCTAATAATGGATATTGGAGGTGGAAGCACAGAGTTTATATTAGTAAATTCTCAAGGGGTGAAATGGCAAAAAAGCTATGACCTAGGGGTAAGCCGACTTATGCAAATTTTCAATCCCAGTGATATAATTGAGCCGAAAGAAAGTGAAAATATATACCAATATTTAGATGGGGAATTGGCGGAATTATTGGCAGTTTGTAAAAAATTTCCTCCAGTGGAATTAATTGGTAGCAGTGGATCCTTTGACACTCTGGCTCAAATGATAATAGAGAGACATAACTATAAATGTAATTTGGAAGAAAGCTCAAAATATGAATTTCAAATAGAAGATTATCATGAAATTTCGGAATTAATGATGCTAAGAAATTTTGAGCAAAGATTAAACACTCCTGGCATGATTCCCATGCGTGCCGACCTAATTGTAATGGCATGTATTTTGGTAAATCACAGCCTTGACAGATTATCCATTTCAAAAATGAAATTATCCGCCTTCGCTTTAAAGGAAGGTGTTTTTAAAACCTTAGAAAAAGAAAATACTCCATGGCAAGAATCCTTATTATAGAAGACGAAAAAGCAATACGAAATGTGCTTAAGAATATTCTATCAGACGAAAGTAAATCCTACCAAATTGATGAAGCAGAACATGGAAAACAGGCCATAGATAAGATGGCAGAAAGCGATTATGACCTCGCGCTTTGTGATATTAAAATGCCAGGTATGGATGGTATAGAAGTTTTGGATCATATTCGTAAAAACCACCCAGATACCGCAGTAATTATGATCTCTGGCCATGGAGACCTAGACACCGCCGTAGACAGTATGCGCAAGGGTGCCTATGATTATATTTCAAAACCACCGGATTTAAATAGACTTCTTAGTACAGTAAGAAACGCCCTCGACAAACACAGTCTTGTAAAAGAAAATAAAGTCTTAAAGAAAAAGGTAGGGAAGAATTATCAAATGATAGGAGAATCTGGAGCATTGGCCGACATCAAAAATATTATTGAAAAAGTTGCTCCAACAGATGCTAGGGTTTTAATTACTGGTCCTAATGGAACTGGAAAAGAACTAGTAGCGCATTGGGTTCATCAAAAAAGTGAAAGAAGTAAACTACCGCTGATAGAGGTAAATTGTGCGGCCATCCCTGCCGAATTAATTGAAAGCGAACTGTTCGGACACAAAAAAGGGGCCTTCACCTCAGCTATTAAAGACCGAAAAGGAAAGTTTGAATTGGCTAATGGTGGCAGTTTGTTTTTGGATGAAATTGGAGATATGAGTCTATCTGCACAAGCCAAAGTCCTTAGAGCATTGCAGGAAGGAAGGATAACACCGGTAGGTGGAGATAAGGAAATAAAAGTAGATGTAAGAGTTTTAGCAGCTACCAATAAAAACCTTAGAGAAGAAATAAAAGAAGGTAGATTTAGAGAAGACCTTTACCACAGACTTAGTGTAATATTAATTAAGGTACCGGCTTTAAATGATAGAAAAGAGGATATTCCTGAATTAACAAATCATTTTGCCAAAAAAATTGCGGAAGAGCAAGGAACAGCCGTAAAAACCTTTTCAGACTCTGCCATTGAAGAACTTCAAAAAATAGACTGGACAGGAAATATTCGTGAATTGAGAAATGTAATTGAAAGATTAATCATTTTAGGGGGAGCAGAAATTAGCGAAGCGGATGTAAAGAATTTTGCAAGCAAATAGATGGGCAACTACCTTATGCGTGCATGATATTTTCAGTCATCGAAAAATTTCCTTTTAAAACCGTAGGATTTAGCTATATTTATTTTCAGTTAACCAAATCGAACCATGAACTTACCAAACTTCCTTGTAGCCGACAACACGGATATGCCCGATGAAATCTTTATTATCCACACCCAATATCCCAGGTTTGCATGGTCTGTAAATACGGACGAAGTAGAGTGGATGGATGAGTTGGAAGGTGAAGAAGAAGATCTAATCACCGAGATAGCGAATCTTTTAGATTCCGCTGAAGCCTTTTACGAAAGGGAAATGACAAGGCATGAAAAAGAACTTTCTGCCTAGAAGTTTTATTCCCTTTTGGTCGAGTACATTTTTATTCCATAAATTTTAATTCATAGAATAGAGAAATGGCGAATGTCTTACTTTCGCCTTTCTAAATTTTTGCGGTGACCAAAAGTCAACATTATAAAAAAAGTATTGCCTTAGCCCTACCTGTTATGTTGGGCCAATTAGGCCATGTAATGGTAGGATTGGCAGACAGTATAATGATTGGGCAAATAGGAACAATTCCCTTGGCGGCCAGTGCATTTGCCAATTCCATTTTTGCTATTCCTTTGGTTTTTGGAATTGGAATGGCCTATGGGATGACGCCTCCAATTGCCATGGCGGATGGAGAGAACAATACCGCTAAAGCTGGAAATTTTTTAAAACATGGTTTGGCGGTAAATTTGGCAACGGGCCTCTTAATATTTCTTTTAGTACTTCTATTTTCCTCCTTTTCACATTTATTAGGACAAGAGCCAGAAGTTTTGGAAATGTCCTATTTCTATTTATATATCATCACCTCTAGCATTTTCTTTTTTATGCTTTTCCTCACTTTTAAACAATTTGCTGAGGGCTTGTCTGACACGATTTTCGCCATGTGGGCGAGCATTGGAGCCAATTTGATAAACATCCTTCTGAACTACCTTATGATTTATGGAAATTGGGGTTTTCCTGAATTGGGTTTGGAAGGTGCAGGATATGCCACATTAATCTCGCGAGGAATAATGGCTTTGGTAATGATGATTTATGTCTTAAAAAATTCAAAATTCAAAAAACATTTAAAGGATTGGCTACGAGACAAATGGCATCGATCTTATTTTAAAACCTTATTAGACCTGGGAATACCCGGTGGATTACAATATGTTTTTGAAATTTCGGCATTTGCCTTAGCTGCAATTTTTGCTGGGCAAATAGGTGCAAGTTCTCTAGCAGCACATCAGGTGGCTATTAGTTTGGCAGCATTAAGTTATATGGCGGCTTCGGGATTAGGAGCAGCAGCAACAGTAAGAGTTGGTAACCAATTGGGTAGAAAAGATTTTTACAGTTTAAAAGAGGCTGCTAGAAGCTGCTTTGTTTTAGCCCTAGCTTTTATGGCCATTTGTGGACTCATCTTTTACCTTGGGCGAGACTATTTTCCACTATTTTATACTGATGATCTTGAAGTAATAAAAATCGCTTCCTCTTTGTTAGTAATAGCCGTTGTATTTCAACTATCCGATGGACTACAGGTTGCGGTATTAGGAGCACTTAGAGGTATGTCGGATGTGAAAATCCCCACCATAATCACCTTTTTCTCTTATTGGATTATCGGTATTGGTGGTGCCTATGGAATGGGAATATATTTGGAATGGGGACCCCAAGGAATTTGGTACGGCCTTGCATCAGGATTAACCGTATCTGCCCTTCTGCTTTATTGGCGCTTTCATTGGAAATTAAATTTTTTGGCAAAGAAAGCAATGGACAAAAATTAACTTTCTGGTCCATTGGTTTTTATTGAATTTCATAACTATCCTAAATAATTATTTTAGGGCAAAAAAAGGAGAGGAAGGGCTAAAGCCTAATTTTGGTTTCACTACAAACTAAAATCTCCTCTCTATGAGCCAAATTACACTCCTACGACAAATTATTC
>CAXBKQ010000008.1:0-143693 GCA_963976435.1 uncultured Cryomorphaceae bacterium
CGTTCGGTTGGTTCGTTTTTGGGTCAAGCCAAAAATGAACAGAATTAAATTATTTCTTATTAGCGATAATTTTTATTTAGGACATATGTAATTTCTATTTCAAGAAAATCCCTTAATTATGCAGTAGGAGAAAAGCTAATTCATTTTAAATTTCCGTCCTTCATAATCTTGCATATTATAATCCAATTTGAATACTAATTCTCAAAAAAAGAAAATTCCCAGGAAGGATAGAGAAAAGTCTCTACTACTCTGTTTGCTCGGCTCAATTTTAGCACCGGGATTTGGGAAATTTTACCTCGGGAAATTTAAATGGGCCATAGGAATCTTTTTGCTTTTTAACCTTTGCTTTATCCTCTTTTACCAATTTGTAAATTCCTTTCAAACCTTCAGCTTTGGATTGTTTTTAATTTTGGGAATTTATTTACTGAATATCTACCATAGCTATACACTTTATAGAAAGCTAAAAATCCAGAATCAGAATTATAAACCAGAATGGTATGCCTATGCTATTGTAATTTTCCTTTACATCATCAGCATTTTTGAATTGCGACAACCTTTAATAAAAAATCATCTAAACCTTGTTTTGGCTAAAATTAACAATAGCTCCATGGATCCTAGTCTTAGGCCTGGAGACCATTTGGCTTTTATAAGAGGGCAAAACTATAATCTTGATAAGCCTGTCGTTTTCTTGGATTCCAATAGACAATTTTGCAAAAGGCTAGTTGCTGGTCCTGGTGATTTGGTGGGGCTGAAAAATGGAAAATTAGTTCGCAATGGAATAGAAATCAAGGAAGACTATATTCGATTGCGCCATTACCTAAGATGGAAGCCCAATTCTTTTGAGCCAAGTATATTGGAAAAATACGACATTATCGATGCCTTTGAATTGGAAAAGAATGAGATGATGATTCACATTGCTGAGGACAATATGGAGGCTTTACAGTTGGAGCATTCTTTTGATAAAATATTGGATTCCAGCCTATTTGGGGAATTTGAAAGCATGGCTAATAAAAACCTTTTTCCAAACTCTTTTTCCTTTCAAACGGATTGGAGTTTAGCCAATTATGGTCCACTACAAATTCCAGCTAAGGGCTGGGAAATCGAATTAGATTCGATGAATGCCAATCTTTATCAATCCTGCATTCTTGCAGAAAGTCCAGAGCTGGAATTTAGAAAGCATCAAATTTGGATGGAAGGTAACCCTTTAGAGAGCTATAGTTTTAAAAGAAATTATTATTTTGTTTTAGGCGACAACCGTTACAATAGTTACGATTCTAGGTTTGTAGGGTTTATCCCAGAGGAGAATATTGTAGGTAGATTAATTTTTCGGTTTTGGTCTATAGACTGGTCTAAAATCGGTACTGAATTCTAAAAAAAAAGCGACTCAAATATGAATCGCTTTCTTGATTTATTTCAAAAATATCCTAAACATCAATTTTAGCATATTTTGCATTCTTTTCAATAAACTCTCTACGCGGAGGAACATCATCTCCCATCAACATGGAAAAAATTCGATCCGCTTCAGCAGCAGAGTCAATGGTAATTTGTCTCATAGTTCTGAATTCTGGATTCATGGTAGTATCCCATAATTGATCCGCATTCATCTCTCCAAGACCCTTATACCTTTGAACACCTACTCCAGTTTTTCCTTCACCGCCCATTTGCTCAATAAACAAATCACGTTGATCATCATTCCATGCATATTGTTGCTTTGCACCCTTTTTCACCAAGTATAATGGTGGTGATGCAATATAGATATATCCATTTTCTATTAGCTCCTTCATATATCTAAAGAAGAAAGTAAGAATAAGGGTGGCGATATGACTACCATCCACATCGGCATCACACATAATCACAATTTTGTGGTAGCGCAATTTATCCAAATTAAGGGCTTTGCTGTCCTCTTCAGTTCCAACGCTTACCCCTAGAGCGGTAAACATGTTTTTGATTTCTTCATTTTCAAAAACCTTATGCTGCATGGCCTTTTCCACATTGAGGATTTTACCTCTCAATGGAAGAATAGCTTGAAAATTTCGATCTCTACCTTGTTTGGCAGTACCTCCTGCAGAATCTCCCTCTACAAGGAATATTTCACATATTGAAGGATCGGTTTCAGAGCAATCAGAAAGCTTACCGGGTAAACCAGAACCTCCCATAACTGTCTTTCGCTGCACCATTTCGCGAGCTTTTTTAGCTGCTACTCTAGCTTTTGCTGCCAAAATCACTTTTTGAACAATGGCCTTAGCTCCATTTGGGTTTTCCTCCAAATAATTGCTAAGCATCTCCCCTACCAATTGATCTACCGCACCAGAAACTTCGCTATTCCCCAATTTAGTTTTGGTCTGACCTTCAAACTGAGGCTCCATCACTTTAACGGAAATTACAGCTGTAAGACCTTCTCTAAAGTCATCACCAGAAACTTCCACCTTTTCCCTTGCCAACATTCCACTTTCGTCGGCATATTTTTTAAGGGTACGGGTTAGTGCTCTTCTAAATCCGGCAAGGTGAGTACCACCTTCGTGAGTGTTAATATTGTTTACATAAGAATGTAAATTCTCAGCAAATGAAGTATTGTAGTGCATAGCCACTTCCACTGGGATGCCATTCTTTTCACCCTCCATATGGATTACTTCCTCCATCAATTTTTCACGATTACTATCAATGAATTCAACGAATTCATTTAATCCTCTTTCGCTAAAAAATCTTTCATATTTAGGATTTCCTTCCTCGTCAATTTCACGCATATCGGTTAATTCGATAGCGATACCCTTGTTAAGGAAAGATAGTTCACGCATTCTCGCAGCAAGAATGTCATAGTGATAAACCAATTCCTGAAAAATATTATCATCAGGTTTAAAGGTGATTATGGTACCTCTTTTATCAGTAGGACCCACCTCTTTAATAGGATATTGAGGAACACCAATGCTATACTCTTGCATATAGTGTTTACCATTTTTATGAACTTCAGCTTTAAGCTGAATAGAAAGTGCATTTACACAAGAAACACCTACACCGTGCAGTCCACCAGATACCTTATAAGAATCTTTGTCAAACTTACCTCCGGCATGAAGCACCGTCATTACTACCTCTAGGGCAGAACGGCCTTCCTTTTCATGAATTTCAACAGGAATACCACGACCATCATCTTTAACGGTAATGGAATTGTCTTCATTAATAAAAACACTAATATTTTTACAGTGGCCAGCAAGAGCTTCATCAATGGAGTTATCTACTACTTCATAAACCAAATGGTGCAAGCCTTTGAGGCCTACATCACCAATATACATCGATGGTCTTTTTCTTACAGCTTCCAGGCCTTCTAATACCTGGATACTACTGGCGCTGTATTCTTTACCTAATTCACTCATATTCTTTACGTTAGTAAAAATTGTATTCTCACAAATTTAATCAATTTAAAGTGTTTTAACACTAGTAAAGCACCTGTAAACACAAGGGTTTTCCACATTTTGTTAATATCTTATACTCTGGGGAAAATTCCGTTATTTTTTTACATATAACCGTGCTCTTATTAAACTTAAAGCATAACTATCGGTTTATTAATAAAGGATAAGTAATTTGGGCTTGCTTTTAGCCTTCAACTTTATGATAGGATATCAATTTTCAAAATACACTGGAGAAATCCAATCCATTTTCGATCGCCTCTTTAAAATTTTTAAGGAGCTTCTTTTATATACTTCTGGTGAGGTGGATGAAGCTTTGGATTGGTTGAAAGAGATTGATGATGAATATAAAATCACCAATAAAGATTATAGCTTGGAAGATTTTATTGAAGACTTAAAAAAGAAAGGGTTTCTGAAAGAAGAAATTGACAATCCGGATGGGAATGGTGGTTTGTCTATTAGCTCAAAAATGGAAAGGTCTATAAGAAGCAGTGCCCTTGAGCAGATATTTGGTAAAATAAAAAAATCCTCCTGCGGAAACCACAATAGCAAAGTAAGTGGAAAAGGTGATGAGCAAACTTCTGATTTAAGGCAATATCAATTTGGAGATAGCCTCGATCAAATTGCCATGAATGAAAGTATTAAAAATGCATTGCTGAATCAAGGTATTGATGATTTTGGGATGACCCACCAAGATCTGGTTGTTCAAGAATCTCTGTTTAAAGCCCAAATGTCTACAGTGCTGATGATTGACATTTCTCACTCTATGATCCTTTATGGAGAAGATAGGATCACACCAGCAAAAAAAGTAGCTCTCGCCTTAGCAGAACTTATTAGAACCCGATATCCTAAAGACAGTCTGGATATCATCGTTTTTGGAAATGATGCCTGGGAAATTAAACTAAAGGATCTCCCTTATCTGAAAGTTGGTCCCTATCATACCAATACGGTTGCAGGATTAGAACTGGCCATGGATATTTTGCGCAAGAAGAAAAATGCCAATAAGCAAATATTTATGATTACAGATGGCAAGCCTAGCTGCATAAAAGAAAGGGATGGTTCCTATTATAAAAACAGCATGGGCCTGGATGATTATATTGTAAATCAATGTTTGAATAAGGCTGCAGCTTGTAGAAGATTGAAAATTCCAATTACCACCTTTATGATCGCCCAAGACGCTTATCTCCAACAATTTGTTCATCAATTTACAGATGCAAATAAGGGCAAGGCTTTTTATACCGGCCTTAAAGGATTAGGAGAATTTATTTTTAAAGATTACGAAACCAACAGAAAAAAAACTAACCGATAAATATGCTTGATATCAAAATTAATAGCCTTGGGGATTTAAAGAAATCAAACTATTCGCCTAAGAGTATTAAACAAGAGCTAAGAGATAATTTAATTGAAAATATAAAATCTGGAAAAAATGTTTTCCAAGAAATACACGGGTTTGAAAATACCGTAATCCCCGATTTGGAGAGAGCCATTCTCTCTGGTCATAATATCAATTTTCTAGGCCTTCGCGGTCAGGCAAAAACTAAAATCGCCCGCTTAATGGTAGAGCTTTTGGATGAGTATATTCCCGCTATTGCTGGAAGCGAAATAAATGATGATCCCTTCCATCCTATTTCCAATTTTGGTAAAAAAATAATTCTGGAAAAGGGTGATGATACACCTATAAAATGGCTACATCGATCCGAGCGCTATTTCGAAAAACTCGCCACGCCGGATGTTACGGTGGCAGATTTAATTGGTGATATAGATCCTATTAAGGCTGCTAATCTAAAACTATCCTATGCTGATGAGGAGGTGATCCATTTTGGTATGATTCCCAGAGCCAATCGCAGTATTTTTGTGATCAATGAACTACCTGATCTTCAGGCTAGAATTCAAGTGGCTTTGTTTAATATCCTTCAGGAAGGAGATATCCAAATCCGAGGTTTTAAACTGCGCCTCAATTTGGATCTACAGTTTATTTTCACTGCCAATCCAGAAGATTATACCAATAGGGGCTCCATCGTTACGCCTCTTAAAGATCGGATTGACAGCCAGATATTAACCCATTATCCTGAGGATATTGAAATTTCAAAAAAAATCACTGAACAGGAGGCTTCTCTTAAAGAGGATCAAAAAGCCTTGGTTCACATTCCTGAGCTGGCTAGAAACCTCCTGGAACAAGTATCCTTTGAGGCTCGGAAAAATGAATATATAGATGCAAAAAGTGGTGTTTCTGCCAGACTGAGTATTTCGGCAATGGAAAATTTGGTAAGTGGTGCAGAAAGAAGAACCCTCATAAATGGTGCTAAAAACACCAGCATACGACTTTCGGATTTTAGCTCCATTATCCCTGCCATTACCGGAAAGGTAGAATTGGTTTATGAAGGGGAGCAGGAAGGTGCAAATTTAGTGGCAGAACATATTATTGCCAGCGCCGTAAAAAGCCTTATTAGCAAATACCTTCCTAGTTTGGAAAACCTGAAATCTGCAGATGCAGATAACCGATACAAAGATTTAATCCAGTGGTTTAGTGAGGGTAATTCTGTAGAAATATTAAATGACTTCAGCAATAAAGAATATGAGAAGACTTTAAACAATATAAAACCTCTAAAAGCAATAATTGAAAAATACCAGAAGGAATTTCCAAAAGAAGAGAAACCCTTTTTAATGGAGATGCTACTTTGGGCTCTCGCCGAACATTCTAAACTGAATAAAGAAAAAATAAAAAGCGGCTATTCTTTCACCGATTTATTTAGTTCCTACTTAAGAGGGGAAATATAGTTTATTCCTCCTCTGTTTCAGGTTTAATTGCCGGTGCTTTTTTTCGGCCTTCATTGCCAAGCCTTATTAGGCTCATTCCTCGGATGCCGGTATGGAAAAGAAATTCGTTTTGATATCCGCTATATTCCGCTTTGGAAAATTGAAATCTAGTTTGCAAACCTTGATAAACTGTATCTATAGCCAATACCCCTTCCAAAAGGGCGGCATTCTCCCAAAGCATATTTAGGAATAAAATGCCAATATCATATCCCTGAAAGGCATAAGTGCTAGGTTCAGTTTTGAAAGTTTTTCTATAACTCTTTATAAAATTGATAACTGTAGAATCCTGGTAATTGATAAAATTGGGATCCGTCATAGTTAGTTTTAACTTATTCAAATATTCAGACTCCAAGGTATTGATATCCTTAACCTTATGCGATGCTAAAATATAAATGGAAGTATCTCTAAGTTGCCTAAGCTTGTTGATTAAGTCACTCAGGAAAACTTTATCTTCAGAAACTACCACAAAAACATTTCTTTTATTGGAAGAAATTACTTCTGCCAATTCATTGCGTTTAAGCATTTCACTGGTAAAAGTTAAATCCCCCATATAGGAAGCATCATCCCTTGCCAAAAGCCTCGCCTTAATATTTAAAATACTTCGGCTTTCCTTGGAAGTTCCTGTATGGGCAAAAATAATATTGGAATTACTAAAATCATCATTGATAATATCCGCCATCTTCGCAGCAGCAGCATTTTCCCCAGGAATGCATTGTATTAAATTTGGCCTCGATTCTGGACTTACTGTTCTACTCAAAGGGCTTAAAACCATAATTTCCTCTTCCCTCAATTCATCTGCAACAAATTCCACATTGGATTTAAAAAGGGGCCCAATGACCAAATCTGGTTTATTAGTTTTTAAGCTATCAATAAATGATTTTACTAGATTTTTATCATTTCGGGTATCAAAAACATTTACCTCCAAGGGCATACCTAGTTTTGATAAACTGTCCATTGCCAGCCGTAATCCTTGATAAAACTCAATGGAGGCAACACTATTTCTACTTAGCTTAGGTTTATTGTATTTCTGGTAATCTACTAAATTGGGATCTAAATTTCCCCTTGTTTCCTCATAAGCCTCTAGGGTCATATTTCGAACAGAATCTGAAGGAATAGTAAAGGGTAGCATGAGGCTAATCCTATAACTCCTTTCAATATCCTTTTTGGTATTGGCATTTAATTCTTCAGACTTTGTACTTGTACTGTCTTTAGGAATTAAAATAATAGGTGAAGCTGCGGTGCCTGTGGAATCTACTTTATTAAAAAGGCGATCTAACCAGCCCGTATTTTTCTCTTCAGTCTTGGCATCCTGTCCTTCTCTTGGGATAATTATATATTTATCCAATTCAATTCCATCTAGCAATTCAGGATTCAAAGCAATCAATTCCTCCTTGCTTACGCCAAATTCTTTTTTTAATGAAAAGAAGGAATCTCCAACCTTAACTTGGTATAAAAAGTGCTCTTCGCCAGCCTTTTTTTCCTCTATTTGATTTTGTTTATTGCCCTCATCGCTCACTAAACCAGCTTTAGGACTAGCGCCCTTTTTGGCATATTCCTCCCTGTTTTTTGGGAGTTTTAGTTTTATACCAATTTGCAAACCTTGCTTTACATTGGGGTTTAAAAGATAAATGCTATCCAGGCTAATATTAAATTTCTTGGAAAGGCTATAGGCCGTCTCCCCGGGCTTTACTGTATGGTAATAAAAATTAGGATCATTTTCATCGGTATTTGCCGAAACACTTTCCTTGGCAGATGGAATAAAAATTTCTACACCTGCTTTTAGACCTTCTTTTAATCCAGCATTTGCCTTTATTATTTCTTCAGGACTGGTTTTATATTCCTGAGCTAAGGAGTAAAGAGTTTCCCCTTCTTTCACCATATGACTAAGGAGTCCTTCAGGGTTTGCATCGGGAATAATCAATATCATTCCTTCTTTTAAACCATCCTTTAGATCGGGGTTTAGCCTTTGTAGTTTTTCTATGCTTACTCCATATTGTTTGGAGATACCATAAACCGTTTCTTGGCTTACTACATTATGCTTACGAGTTTGAGCATTTACCGATAGGGTAAAAACACAAAGACATAAAAAAAGAAAAACTCTATTTTTTATCATTCCCATTCTATAGTCGCAGGGGGTTTAGAGCTAATATCGTAAACAACTCTATTCACACCTTTAACGCGATTTATTATTTTATTGGATATTTCAGCTAAGAAATCATAGGGTAAATGTACCCAATCTGCAGTCATTCCATCCGTACTTTCTACAGCCCTTAGTGCAACAACACTTTCATAAGTTCTTTCATCACCCATTACACCTACAGATTGAACGGGTAAAAGCATGGCACCGGCTTGCCAAACATCGTTATAAAGTCCATGTTCTTTTAGGCCTGAGATAAATACATGATCTACCTCTTGAAGAATTCTCACCTTCTCTTTGGTAATTTCTCCTAAAATTCGAATTGCCAATCCTGGCCCAGGAAAGGGATGTCTTCCCAATAGCTCTTCATCAATTCCCATAGATCTTCCTACTCTTCTTACCTCATCTTTAAACAAGGAATTCATGGGCTCTACAATTTTCAATTTCATAAAATCGGGAAGGCCACCAACATTGTGATGGGATTTTATAGTAGCTGATGGTCCGCCATTTACAGAAACTGATTCAATAACATCAGGGTAAATGGTTCCTTGAGCCAACCAGGTTACATCCTCTATTGCTGATGCTTCATCATCAAAAACCTCAATAAAGGTTTTACCGATAATTTTTCTTTTTGTTTCCGGATCTGAAATTCCATCTAGGGCATTTAAAAATCTATCGCTAGAATCTACACCTTTAATATTAAGGCCCATCTCTTTATATTGATCTAGAACCTGCTCAAACTCATTTTTTCGTAGTACACCATTATTCACAAAAATGCAATGCAGCTGATCCCCAATTGCTTTGGAAAGAAGGACAGCGGTAACCGTAGAATCTACACCTCCAGATAAACCCAGCACCACTTTATCTTTACCTAGCTTTTCCTTTAATTTATTTACACTGTCTTCTACGAAAGATGCAGGTGTCCAGTTTTGCTGACAATTACAAATGTCAACCACAAAATTCTTTAGAAGAGTAAGGCCGTCTTTAGAATGGTAAACTTCGGGATGAAATTGAATACCGTAGCTGGTTTCATTTTCAATTTTAAATGCTGCAACTTTTACATCTTTGGTACTGGCAATGATCTGATAATCCGATGCCACAGATTTTATAGAATCGCCATGGCTCATCCATACTTGCGAACCTTTTGGGATATCTTTTAACAATTCATTTTGAGAGTTGACGAACTCCAGATTTGCCCTTCCATATTCTCTTGTATCCGAAGGTGCCACTTCCCCGCCAAAATGATGGGCTAAATATTGAGCACCATAGCAAACTCCTAATAGGGGTTTTTGGCTTTTAATCTTTCCAAGATCTAGTGCCGGGGCTTCATTATCTAGAACAGAAGAAGGACTTCCACTAATAATTACTCCTTTTACATTCGCTCCTAGCTCAGGAACTTTATTGAAAGGATGAATTTCACAATAGACATTTAATTCTCTAATTCTCCTAGCTATCAGCTGAGTATATTGAGAGCCACAATCAAGGATAAGGATCATTTCTTCCATCGGGCAAAGGTAATTTCTTTTAAAATTTCATTAATGCTTTTTATCCATCATTTTTAAACTGATTATTAACTTTTCGTCTAAAAAATCTTTTTTTTACCTAAATCATTGATTATTACTAATTTTGCCAGACCTAAATTTAAAACCAAACTTATGAAAGTTCTAAAAGTATTAGTGATTATCCTTGTTATCCTTGTTGGTGGATATGCCGCTTGGATGGCTACTATTCCAGCCGATTTTAAGGTTGAAAAAACTAAAGAAATAAATGCTCCTGCTAGCAAGGTGTATAGCCAAGTAGTAGATCTAACCACTTGGAAAAACTGGAGCTACTGGGATCTTATGGACAGTACCAATGTAGTTACCTATGATGGAACTCCAGGAGAAATTGGTGCTTCTTATTCTTGGGAAGGCGATCTTACTCAAAAGGGAAGATTTGAAATTACCGAACTAGATGCCAATAAAAAATTGGGTTACGATATTGAGTTCGATGGTCAAGGTGGTGGATTTGGCGCCTTAGTTATGGAAGAAAATGAGGGCAAAACCACGGTTAGCTATTCCTTTGAAATGAAATTTGGATTCTGGGACAGAATTGGAAGTTATTTTATGGATGGTGTAATGGGAATGGCATTTGATTCTAGCCTTGTAAACCTTAAATCCTATATTGAAGCATTACCTGCCGACAAACCTTCTTATGAAGCTTCCATAGAATTAATGGAAAATACTCCAATGGCCTATTATGCTGTTACCGATGAAATTCCGATGTCTGACTTAAATTCTGAATTTTTCGCTTCTAGATTTGGTGAGGTTGGACAATACTTAGGAAAAGAAGCTGCTAACCTTAGTGGAGCACCATTTGCAGTATACCACCTTTGGGATACTGAAAATAAAATGACCAAAGTTTCTGTTGCCTTACCAGTAAATAGTGAACTTGAAGGAAACGATAGAGTTCAAAAGGGAATGACCCATGAAGGTACTGTACTTAAAGGAAGTCATTGGGGAGATTATGCTGCCACTGGTGAATTACATATGGCTATTGACAAATATGCTGCTGATAACAGTTTTCAAATTGTAGGTTCACCTTGGGAAGTTTATGTAACAGATCCTACAACTGAGGCTGATACCTCAAAATGGTTAACTGAAATTTACTACCCTGTTATGAAAACAGAAGCTGAAAAAGCTGCTGAATAATTAATCGAAGAGTTTAAAAATAAATTATTAAAGCTCCCCTAGGGGAGCTTTTTTTATACCCTTTGGCCAGATGCCAAGCCAATGAATAATAATGACTTTGATGCTTTCAATACGGCCTGTTTTACTTAGCTTTTTAAGGGTTTACAAAACTTAAAATCACCACTGCATCCGCACTAAATAAAAAAAGCCCCGCTAAATTTAGCGAGGCTTTCTAATTTTTAGATTGTCCAAGACCTAGTAGAAATTTGCTCTACGATCTTTAATCTTAGCTGCATCTTTTAATGAGGTGAAAATTCCACCACGAATGCTTGGCTTTATATTATTAACCAATCTGGTTTGTTCGTTTGTATAATCTGGTAATTCTGCTGGACTAACATGAGTCTCAGCTGTAACTACAAATACACCATTAATTCCAATTACGGGCTTGGAAAGAGTATTCACTTCTACTGTACTTAATGCACCCACAACTTTAGGTTCTGTACCATATCCGCTAATTACTGCTCCAGAAAAATTGGTTACCTGGTCTTTCACTGAGGTATTTAGAGCAGAAGCAAGGGCTGTAATGTCCGTAGCCTTTAACATAGCCTCATTGATTTTTTTCACCAATATTTCCGCCTTTTTCTCGCGAATAACCATTTTCTTCACTTCCTCTTCCACTGAAGCTAATTCTGCAACACCCTTTTCCTTTTTATTCGTAAGGATGGTTACGGCAAAAGTGCTTATCGTTCCATTAACTGTAAATAATTGTACATCACCAACATTTGTTTCTGGCTTATAAGTCCATTTTACAATATCGCGACCATCGCCAGCGATTCCGGAAATGTTTTCTTGAAATTTAGGAATATCCGTAACAGGACGAAGAGAGTATGAATTTTCTTCGGCTTTCTTTCTAAAATCTTCCACAGAATTTAATCCAGTGGCAAATTTACTCGCTTCATCATAGGCAATATTAAAGGTTTCATTGCTGGTGGTTATTTCACGAGAAATGGTCACCAATTCAATAGCTTCAGATTTTTCTCCATGACTAAGTACTTCGATAATATGAAATCCGAATGATGATGGTACAAGCTTAATTGATCCAGGCTCATTATTGAAGCAGAAATCAGAAAATGGCTTTACCATGGCTCTATCCCCAAACTTTTCCAATTTCCCACCCATAATGGCAGATTGGCTATCGTCAGAATTATCTTGTGCTAAAGTTGAAAAAAGAGAAGTATCCGCTTTTACCGCTTCCAACAAACTATCAGCTAAAATTTGTGCTTGCTGAAAAGTTCTTTCTGTCGTTGCCCTTGTAGCTCCAGCATAGCTGATAAGGATATGTCTTGCTTCTGCAGAATCTGGCAAAACTTTGCGATCCGTGATTTTTGTTAATCTATAATAATCACCATCCAAGTAAGGACCTTTAATGAAGCCAACTTCCTCTTCAAATAAGCTGCTATCCAGAGGCGCAGGAATATTTGACAATCTGTAGAATGAAGGGTAGGTTGGAATATCAGAGTTGCTGATGGCAAAAGAGGAATCATCTTCGGTAGTAAGGAATGATTCTAAAGTATCACCATTTGTGATAACTGGTTTTAGAAGTTTATTTAAATCTTCCACCACATCGGCTTTATCTTGCTCAGAAGGTAAAACAGAAAAACTTACAAATTCAATACTTCTTCCTTCTTCAGTTTCGAAATCTTCCTTGTGCTCGTTCAAATATTTTTGAAGATCGCTTTGACTGTATTCTATTGTTGAATCTGGAATGGAGCTAAACTCCTGAACAATAAATTTTCCAGTTGTGGAATTGTTGTCCATGGCATAATTAATCTTAGCCAAATTTTTAGGATAATAGATTCCTTTTTCAACAGCTGTTGTGTATTTGCGACTGCGAGTATCTTCTATGGTTCCATCTTCAAAATTTAACCAACCTTCATATTCTTTTCTAGCATTCTCGTCATTGCTGCTATTCGCTTTAATATTGTTGATATATTCTTGCAATAAAGACTCACTAAAAACCTGACTTACAGGATCTTTAAATACAGGTGCGTTTTGAATATTTGGATTCGACTTCAATCTTTCATATAATTCTTGAGAAGTACATTCAAAACCTAAATTGTCGTATTGGTTTTCCAGTAATTCTTCAGAAATTAACTTATTCCAAACACCTTCAGCCACTTGTAACTGAGAATAGTTTGAAGAAGGATTCTGCTGCTGTTGTTGTTTCAAAAGAGCTTCATACTCTGTCATTTCCTTTGAAAATTCTGGTAATTCAATAGTTCTACCATTGATTTTCCCAACAACCAAGGCATCGCCTCTAAAGATTGAGTTTCCGCTTCCTAATAAATCGGTAAGGATAAATGCTAGAATAGCAACTCCAATGATTCCTATCAACAATCCCGAACGTCTTCTTATGCGCTCTAATTCCGCCATAACTAAAATTAAATTTAAGTCTGCGAATATACAATTGTCAATCAAAAGAATAAACCACTATTTAGGGTTTATTTAGTCTTCGGAAATACGAAGTCGAATTGTATTGATTTTTGACTCTGAAACATCCTCTACTGTGAATACATATGGAGGCAAATGAAATTCCTCTCCTTGAGGGGGAATACTCTCTAAATAATTGATTACCAAGCCTCCCAAGGTGCTGTAATTTTCAGATTCTGGAAGCTTTAAATCGTATTTGATATTTAGATAGTCTATTTCTTGTCTGGCAGAAAATCTATATTCCATATCGGAAATTGGCTCTTCAATTAGATCTTCTGTATCATGTTCATCATCAATTTCCCCAAAAAGTTCCTCCACAATATCCTCCATGGTAACCAATCCTGAGGTACCACCAAATTCATCTAAAACCACAGCAATGCTCCTTCTTTCCCTAATCAGCAAATTAAGAATCTCATTTGCTGGCATACTTTCCGGAATAAAGCTTACTGGTCTAAGGATGGATTTTATGTCTTTCGGCTTTTTAAATAATTCAAAACTATGGGTATAGCCAATAATATTATCTACAGAATCTTTATAGATTAAAATTTTACTGAGGCTGGATTCGATAAAGCTATCTCTTAATTCATCAATTCCCAAGCTTTCATCAAGCGCTACCACCTCGGTTCTAGGGATCATAAATTCTCGAGCCTTTATTTCATTAAACTCCAGAGCATTTTTAAAAATTTGTATTTCTGTATCTACCTCCTCCTCATTAGGGGTGAAGGCATCTGTTCTTTCTTTTACATAATTATCTAAATCCACCTTATTGAAGACAGATTCGGCCTCCTTGGGGTTGGCCTTTAATATGTATTTAAGCACAAAATTGCTAATGGCAATCATAAAGCTCACCACCGGATAAAATAAATAATAGAAAAAGGCACTAGGGATGGCAAAAATTTGAAGATACCAGGTGGGATTGGTATTAAAAATAGCCTTAGGTAAAAATTCTGCTAGTACTAGAATTACAATGGTACTGGCAAAAGTTTGCAAAAGAAGCACCCAAATTCCTAAATCATCTGGCATAATAGGGCTGAGAAGCTCAGGCATAAATAAACCATAGATAACCAAGGCTACATTATTTCCAACCAACATGGCGGCAATAAAACGCGATGGCCTTTTTATAAGCCTACTAATAACTTGATATGATAAGATGCCCTTTTTGTTTTCTACCTCAATATGGAAACGATTTGAGGAAACAAAAGCAATTTCTATCCCTGAAAAAAGTGCTGAAAATAATACGGAAATAATGATATAACCGACGATGGTCATTCTTGATTTTTAAGTTTCTCCTTCTGTCGCTCCTCCATTTTTAATCTGGTTCTCCTTCTAAAAAAGTACATGAAAATTCCAACAAAGAAAGAAAGGTAAAACAATTTTGGCGCATCTTCAACTCCCCACAAACGGATTATCTCAAAAAGTGAGGCGGCTATCACAAAGAGCCACATATACTCAACTATCTTAATTGCTTTCCTCATCTTCATTTAAATTGATGGTACCTATAATATCCTTTATTTGATAATCTGTAAAATCCTGATTGGCTTCAAAACCATTTCCTTCTATAATCTTGTCTGGAGTAGTAATTTTCACATAGGCATCTGAATAAATCAAACCCTTTTTTTGATCCCAATACATTAATTCTGTATTGATCTGTTCTCCTTTTTTATTTAAAACTACAACATTACCCTTTGCTTCCCAAATTTGAGTATTCATCATCTGCTTAGCATAATTTGCTCTTAGCCGTGAATTCTCATTTCCCTCCTTATCATAAAAATTGACATTTATATTTTTGGGGAATAATCTATAAGGCTTTTCCAATTGGGAATAGGTTTCAGCCAAAGGTGCCTTTAATAATAATCTAGTAAAGCTACTGTCCGAATACTCCAAGACCAAATCTTCCTGGATTTCCATAGGACTATTATCTACCGCCGCTAACTTTTTAACCTCGCCCACATCATTCTCACAAGAAGACAAAAAAAGCATCACAAGCGAAAGGCTTATGATGCTTAATAGATTATAGCTTTTTAAAAGCATTGTTTAATAAAATGCTACAGTTATAGTTTCATTGATCCAGCAACCAATGCTGTGTTTTTGACCTTCAATTATACCAAGGTTAAAACAGATTGACTTATCTGGAACTTGTTTTTTATAAGATGCTATTAATGAATTGGCCTTTTTAGCAACTGTAGGATCAATACTTTTTGCATAATTCAATTTATCGATAGCCAACCAGTAAACTGCTTTCTTTTCAAAAACATTAGCACCACATTTTCCTTCGGCAGCTGCATATATTTGTGCTAGTAGAACATATGGATTTCCCCAATCTCTTCTTTTCGCAGCAGCTTTTAAACAATTGCTCTTAGCACTACTCAGCTGACCAATTTTAATATTGATATTAGCCATGAAATAATAATCCTTAGCCGCTTTTTTAGGGTCGATCTCTTGGGTGGCTGCCTCTTCAAAATATTTTAAAGACTTACTGTATTCTGCTTTGGTATATGCTAATTTACCCATGGCACGTGCTGCACTAATAGATGGCTCTAACTTATATAAAGCTTCAGCAATTTTAAAGAAGGTAGGATTGTCTGAACAATCACTCTCTTCACCATTCTCATCTTCCCTTTCCTTTAATAACATTTTGGAAGCACGTTTTAACCAAACGATATCCGTTTTATTGGCTTCAAAACTCTCATCATTATAAATGGTTTGCAATCTATCGCAAGTAGCGATTTTTCCAATAATTTTTTGCGCATTAGACTCAACTTTTTCATAGCGTACTAGCTCTCTTTTTGATTTCCCCAAAAGCCTTTGCTCCTTAGCAGTTAAATCTGAAGAGGTGGTATCCTCACTTTTAGCGCTTAATTCGGCAATAGTTTTATTGAGACTATTATTATTAACCTCAATACCTTCCACTACCACTGCATAAGCATTAAATACATCTTCAATTGAAAAAACCTTTTCATTAAAAAGTCTTGCTGAAACTGCGAATAAGCCGTTGTAAAAAGCAGCACTTTGCTCCTGCCCACCAATTTCCAATGCTTTGGTAAAGAGGTCGTAAATTTCTTGATTGGTTCCCCTCTTATATTTCATCATGTCGACGGCTTTTAGACCTAGAACATAATCTTCTTTGCCTGGGAAATATTCTAACCTTTTATCATAAACCTCAAGAAGTAAATCAACCATCGCTGATTCTAGAGAATCGTTTTGGGCCTTTTTGGCTTTTTTAATTTGCGCCTTTACAATCATAGGTCCGTAAACAAAATTGTTTTTTGATGATTGTGGACAAATTTCATAAACCTTTTTCCAAGGAATATAGGCTACATCTATTCTCTTGGCCTTTACTTCATCGTCATACAAATATAGGTTGTCACGACAAGTTGCACTATCAGTTCCATATTTGGACTGAGCCTGGCTGGTAAGACTAAAACCTAATGCCGCAACAAATATCCAAAGTACCTTTTTCATTTTTCTTCTCTCTTTTATCTGTATTTATATTTAATAAACCATTTATCATTTAGGGTTAATCCTAAATAAAAGTTCACGTATGTTTCTTGAATTAAACCGTTGTTGGTGGTTCCTCTTCGACCTACAACTATCCCCGTATTTATGGTATTCACCCTCACTACTCCAGGTATGTTGCTTCGTCTTAATGGTATACCCATTCCAAAAGTCATTCCATAATTATAAATGTCGGTTCCATTTACATTAAAAGCCGTCTTTTCATAAAAGCCACCAAACCTATATTGAATTATAGAGGTATAGGATCTACTTTTTTGCAGCCTGGAAAATGTTTCTATTGGAATAAAAAAACCGCCAAGCTCAGCTTTGTAACCATCCACCATATTGGTATTACCGCCATCAAAATTTTTAAATTCAGAACCATTGTATAAATGAAAATCTGCATTTATAGCCCAAGCATGATTGCCATTATAAAGCGATTTCTTTTTCTTACCATAAGAAATACCAAATCCAAATTCACTTGGTAGCTTTATTTTAGAATCTATAGAGCTGGATAAAGCTGTACTATCAATTGGAGATTCTAATCCTGGCTGACCAATAAAAGTATAGGAGTAATTCCCTACTGTTGTATTTAGATTCATAGAATTAGAAAAAGTTGCCCCTATTCCTAATTCTCTATCGTCTTTTAAATTGTGCTGGTATTGTGCTCCAAAACTGAAATAAGCTCCTCTAATATTAGCCACTTCCTGAACCTTGGTATTGTAAAATTTGGAATTATCCCAAAGGATATATCTGCTCTCCTCTACCTTTCCAAATATAAAGGAGCTGTTTACACCAAGTGAAAGTCCATTTGCAACTTCAAAAGAGTTTCCAATAAAAAGTTGATTTAATCCACCATTCCCATCTGTTTGGCGGCTTACCGTTTGATCCACAACTTGGGTGCTCGAAGAAATGCTATAGCCTTTTAGACTATAAGGCTGTAATCCTATAGCAGCACCCCACCAATCTTTTAAAGGAACACCAAAAGCAAAATATCTAAGACCTGCACTTCCGTTCTTTTCAAAAATATCCGGATTGGATTGTCTTTGTTGGATGGAAGAACCTTGAAATCCGATTTCAAAAGCGGTAAGGTCCAAAGCCGTATAAGAAGCTGGGTTTAAAAAGTTGACATTGGTATTATCAAATATCCCAAGATTTGCACCCGCATATCCTTGAGCTGCGCTGTATGCATTGCTGTATAAATCTCCAACTCCAATTTTAGAATATGGAGAGACAGAAGAAATCTGTGCGTTTAATTGGGTGATAAATAAAATAAAAAAGGGGACAATTATTATCCCTTTAAAGCCTTTCTGCATTGTATTCCAGAATATGGTTCAATCCTGTTAGTAAAAAATCTGGCGCTGCAAAGATGCTATTTTTTAGCAAGTAGTCAAACTGATTTGCATCTCCACCGGTAATTATTGTAATTAAAGATGGATAACGCTTATTATATTCAGCTATTGTAGCCTCCACTTCCCTTTTAAATCCACCGATGCTTCCACTTAAAATTGACTCTTCAGTACTTTTTCCTACCAGTTGAAAATCAGATCTTTTGGAAATATGAGGTAGTCTTGCGGTAAAATGTGCCAAAGATTTTAAACGCATTTCCAAACCAGGAGAAATCCCTCCACCATGGTAAATGGAATTTTCATCCAAAAAATCATAGGTGATACAAGTTCCACAATCAATAATAAGACAGTTTTTATGAGGATATAATTTTTGAGCCCCAGCAGCAAGAGCAATCCTATCTATGCCAAGAGTATCCGGACTTAAATAGTTTAAAGTAAATGGCAATGGGCTTTTTGCATTTAAGTCCAAAATGGGAAAGGGAAATTGCTCAAGCTTAAACTCCTTACTCACATTGGAAATAATAGCAGCTTCTACATCCGGCAGCATTTGTAAAGCCTTTTGAATTTGATGCAGATCATCTGTTGGAAAAGTTTGTTTTTCCAAAAGCTGACCATCTCTAAAGAGGGCTATTTTCGCCAGGCTATTGCCAAAATCAAAAATTAGATTCACTGAAATTAAATAAGTTAGCTGACAAATGTAAATCTTCGAACAAAATATGTTTTGATTTTTAAAAAAATATTTACATTTGCGCCCCGCTTAAGGGAAAAGCGGTGCCATAGCTCAGTTGGTAGAGCAAAGGACTGAAAATCCTTGTGTCGCTGGTTCGATTCCAGCTGGCACCACTGGGAAAATCTCCCATAAATGCAAAAGCCTGCAAACCATACGTTTGCGGGCTTTTTTGTTTTCTGCATTTTAAAATCGAAAGAAATAAGGAGTTATAATATGGTGCAGTTTGGGTCTAACTAACTGCTTTCCTAGAAATTCTTGGTGATGAATTAAGTTTAATTAAACCTTTAGTTTGAATCGACTTAAACATATACCATTCAAGCTATTTAGACCGGTAAAAATTTAGATTGAAAAGGTAAAACAAAGAGTAAATGAGAACAAATGAACTTGGATCTTTTTAAAAAATAATACCTATGCATTCCAAATATTTTTAAACACTATTTTAAGGACAATAAAAATATTTCTAATTCTTCCACAACCCATTCTGGTTCACCTAAATGGATATAATGTCCACTATTTTTAGTATATAAAATTTTTACATTCTCCTTATCTTTTTTCCAATCCGAAAATAGCCTCTCCTTAATTTGAACATTCTTTTTTGTTAGAAATGAATTTTCTTGTTTAGAAGCAAGAATGGTGATAGGAATATGGCTTGGAAGAGGGCATTTTCTCATTTCCTGGTCAATATTATAAACCTCTTTCCATTCCTTATATACGGCAGGAGAGCCTTTTTTAAAATTGTTGTCCCAGGCTGTTTTCATAGAATCCACAGCATTTTGGGTCATCTCATTGAAAACTTCATCATAGAGATATTCATGGGTAGGGTCAATTAAAAACAAGCCCACAATATTGGATGGAAAAGACTGTTGATACTTTCTAACAATATGTCCACCAAGAGAGTGTCCTAGCAAAACTATGGGTCCTTCAATTTCGTTTTGTGAGATCAAACTTTCTAAATCTGAAACTAGGTTTTCAATTGATCTAGAAGAGTCTGTATCTGCGGTTCCTCCAATTCCTTGTCTATCGTAGGAGATAGTTTTATAATTCGCAGAGATATTTTCTTGGATAATATTCCAATTATTTAAAGGCGTTCCCAATCCAGATTCAAAAATGATAGTAGGGCTCCCTGTTCCTTTGATAAGGGTATTGAAATTTACTATCTCCTGCTTTACTTTTTGGTCCACAGGTTCTAATAAATCCTGATTTTCTATTTGATCATTTGAATTTATACAGGATAAAAAGGGAATAAATAGAAGAAGTCTAAATTTCGATATATTCATAATTGCATATTACAACTCATCGTAAACAAGCCCGTTTTAGCTTTTGAAAAGATAGCTATTTTCAATTGGACGAGTTTGGGGGGTAGTGAATTTTAAATCTGCTTAAAATAAATTAGCGCTGTGAGCCCTAAATGTAATTTATTTTTTATTCATTTTCACATTGGAGCTTTGGGTACCCTTTTCACAAAAAAACAATCTTCAATCCATCTTCTTCTACTTCAAAAACTTTAAAAAAAGGAAAATGACTACAGGAAGAAAAACTGTATTAAAAATATCCGACAGGCTTTCACCCCTATTTGCTTGACTGCCTTGTTTAAGAGAATAAGAAATATCCAATGCTTCATTTAATAGGCTAATAGTTAGAATTAGGAATAAACAGATTACCTGATTTCTCCCCTTGAAAATTAAAACCCAAATCAAATAAAAAAAGACTCCAGCATAAACGTGTAGTACATCTCTAGATAAACATCTCCAGCTTTCTACAAGCGATTTAAAACTTTGATTTAATTCTTCCATTAAGCTTTCGGGTATTTCTTCTGTATATGCCTTTTGAAACGCCATGGCCCGGCCAGTATTGTGGAATTGGAATCTCTTGAAATCCAATATAAAATCATTTGTTAGCCAATATTGGATCTATAGGAAAGGTATTCGCTATAGAAATCTGATATTATATAATAATTCTCTACCCCGTCAAAGCTGACCTATAAATCGTGGTTAAGCCAAATTCATTAATTGCCTTAATTGCCTTAATTGCAAATCTAAAATATTTAGGCTGTGCTTTGTTTGGCCCTCTTTTGTTTGAGAAATAATTCGATTGAATCATTTGGAGGAATTTGTGGCTAGGTGTATACTTTTAAATAAGTCACAAAATCTAAGTCTAGGATACCACATCCTAATAATTTCTGAAAAAAATTCAAATTGGAAATTCAATAAAATTTGGCTCAACAATATCTGTCAACCAAACTCCATTTTCAGATTGATAGAATTTAAGGCCTTGTTCACTCATTTCCTTAGCATGGATGATCAAAACAATTGGTTTTCCATATCGCTGCCCAACCTTCAAAGCAGTTTCTTTGTCTGATGATAAATGAACATGATGTCTTTGCCCTTTTAGCAGCCCGTTTCTCCCTATGGGATCAAGGTTTTTTTCGGCTGTTCCGTGAAAAAGTATCTCAGGCGGGATTTTTTCTGGCCATCCCAAATCAACTTGAATTGAGTGCCCTTGATTAGCTCTTATTTTTAAAAAATCATCGGAAAAAAGAAATCTCTTTTTATCACTATTGGCAACTAGGCCCTTAAGATCCGTAAAGGTCAAACTAAAATTATGATCCTTCATTTTTTTCAACAATTCTTCACTATTTGCCCAGCCGTTTTTGTCTAAGCTTAGGCCAATACTTTCCGGTTTATGTCTCAAAATTAAACTCAAGAATCTACTCGCCTTGATTTGTTGTTTATCCGTCATTATTGCCATTAATTACCCTTTTATTTTTTATGATACCCACCAATTTCATCCGAGATATAAATGCTAGATAAACATATTAAAATTCAGGAATAAATGAATTTAATGAGAATAGGCCATTATTATATATGCCCTTCCACTTTTAAGCAAGCATTTATTCTTTCGGTCAATAGTTCAATTAGTTCATTGTCAAGAAATTCGTATTCATCTTCAATATGCAAAATGCTTATTGGAGGCAAATTAAGATGTCGATAATTTACGGCCACCCTTGCACCCTGCCCATCTTCCATAACAAAAATTAAATCCGACCATTCGATATCTTTATCTTTAATCTGTCGTTGACTTTTCGGACTAAGACCCACAGATCGAATATTAAAACGGCTATCATTTTTAAAAATATACTCCGCCGTTCTGCTTCTTTTTTTATTTCGACCGCAGACCACTAATATATTTGGTCTTTCATTCATTTTTTTACTTTTTAGGAAATTGGAATTTATTTAACATCATGGTACAAAAGCACATGGAAGGATTTTCAATTCATTATTACATTTTAAGTGTAAACCTACTTTGCCACTAAATTGAAAGCCAAAAACTGACTAAGGACAATTTTTATCAATATATGCTATTAATGCCTTAATTTCCTCATCAGTTAACTGATTTATCGGATGTTCATTTTCGCCATTCACTATATTTTTCAAATCTTCTTCACTCTTGGTTTTTGTAATACAGGAGAGAGCTGGTCCAATGATTGGCTTATTGAGTTTGTGGCACATTCCACATTTACTTTGCAATAGTATTTTCCCCTTGTCAGATAAGCTTATTTGATTTTCTTTAGCAAGAACTTCATCATACAATTCTTGATCATATACGTCATGCTTGTCCGATGTATTTCCTTGATTAACCTTGTAGGAATATACTTTTAGACCCTTGGTGAATATGCTTACTATTTGATTACATTTCCCTGAGGCTAATTCACATGGGTTTATAAACTCTACTGTTTTCAATACTTGCCCACTTTCATCAAAAAAAGTACTGGTATCAATGTGTCGATTGTTTTCATAATACTCAATTCTTGAAATCTTACCACTGGGATGGTAGCTTTTAATCTGACCTGAAAATTTTCCATTTACATAGTTCTCATGAAAAACTAAACCACCATTCTCATTATAGGTGAATGACCAGCCATTTCTCTGATTATTAAAAAACTGAGATTTATAATTAACCTGACCGTTTTCAAAATAAATAAATTCTAAAAGGGTGTCCTTGCCTTGGTATTTGACATATTCTTTCATAGTCTGACCATTTGCATACCTCTCCAAAATTTTTCTCCGCTCCACCTTTTCTTGAGCTAAAGAAATCTGTGCTATTAGGAAACAGAGTAAAATTATTATGTTTTGCTTCATGTTATTTTAATTTTGGATACAATTCCGGGAAGATGTTGACTTCCTTTTCCGAATTTTTATTTTTCTAAAAAGCTTTTAGCACTAGGCTTATTGATTAGTTGGAGCATTGGGCTCCTCACAAATAATTTGACCGGCAATTTAAGAAGTTTGGGCTTTTAAAGTGAGGTAGCAAAATTTATCTCTGGGCAAATAAATCTCCCTTTGGAGCCTATTGTAAGCTTAGGGCCTAATCTTAGCGTTTGGCATAAATGCTTTCATCAAAATCACCAAAATGCAGTTCTTTTAAAAACTCTGTTTTGGGATCAAAAAAGGCATAAAATCTCTTTTTTCTATACCCTAAAATATGACTATCAATATTATGGTCAATGATATTGTAGATGAAATCTTCAATTAATTTGGCATCTGGTTGGCCAAATATTTTTATTAAGTCCTTAGAGCTTATTCTAATATCTTGTAGGTAACTAGAGGAAAGCTTTACTCGTACAACTTCCCCATTTTTTATCTCAAACGAAGCGCCTGTCCACAAATGAATCCAGCCTTTTCCTTTTTTAAGAGCTTCAATTCTATCTTTAAATTTGAATTGATTAAAGCCTTTTCCAACCACATAAATGTCAATAATTTCATAGTAGTCTATCTCATCCACCTTAGACCCCACACCTAGCCCATCAATTTTAAAAGTATCGACTTCAAAATTGCGGTTTAAGAACCATTCTTTTTTCAATATTTCCTTCATTATTCAGTCTGTTATTATTAACTCCGCAAAACAATTCTATTGGCTTCAATCCATTCTCAAGGCGACCATTAGCAATAGGAAGCTGGAACTCTTTAAACTTACTTACTGTTTGCCTTTAAATATTGGATTTTGTGGATAATTTTTTGTTTTAATTCTAAGCTTTGGAAATTCTTAAGCACTGGGATTAACATCTTTCGTTTTAGTGAACCTTAGTATTAGTAAACCAAGGATTCCCTAAAATAAGATCCACTTTTCCCTAAAACCGCTGGTTTAATTGGTATATTTATTTCCCAGTGCTTGAATTACAAATCCCAATTTCAATTGTTTAATTAATTATAATATATGCTCTTTGTTAAAATTAAATGGATTTCTGGTTTACTCGTTGTTTTCCTATTAATCCTCACCACCAATTTATTGGACCGACAGCATTTTCAGACTATTAAAAACTCTGTGGTTTCTATTTATGAGGATCGCCTAACTGCTTCTGACCTAATTTTTAAACTTTCCGAAGAAATTGAAAAAAAGAATTTAGCCCTTGTAACATCGGATTCCAACTTCTTTGATCTAGAGAATAAAACTAGCAATCAAACTATAGACCTCTTAATTGACAAATATTTTGAAACTGTGCTCACTCAGGATGAGGAAAGGGAAATTGAAATGTTTCATTCTGATTTTAAGGAACTTAAAAAGCTAGAATCCTCGGAGCTCAATTCACTTGACTATCCCGTAAATTCAAGCTCTAATAAACTACTACTGAAGATTAGAGGCTTGAAGAATAATTTATCCAATCTTTCAAAAATTCAATTATCTGAAGGCGAAAAGCAGCTTTCCATAGCCTCCAAATCAGTCAGCGCAGTAGTGCTGTTTACCAGAATTGAAATTGTTTTCCTAGTGATTATAGGATTATTTATTCAAGCCATAATTTTATACAATCCCAAAAGATCTAGGTCTTAAGGCTAGGTATTTGTGGATTTATTTTTGTTTAAATGCCATTGTGGTTTTTATAGGGAAGAAGTTGATCAGCCTTCTATCCTTTAAACTTATTTTCCTTCCTCATCAGCTATAAAGCTGTTGCTAATTATATAGGTATAAGGAAGCTTATTCGATATTATTATTTTGTGGAGGACTTTTTTAGAGCTCAATCTTTAAATAATTCCCTAGCCTATTTCAACCGTACTCCCTGACTGGAAAATGAAAGCCCTTGTTGGCCAAGGGTTGAAATCATTACCCCATCAAAAATTGGGGTAAAAATGGAATCTGTACTGGCCCAATTGAAAATAAAATTTCCACCAGCTCCTCCTTCATTGTCAAGCTCGGGAATTATTATTTCCAAGGTCTCCATAGGAAGAATATAAATGGGATTTTCCAAATAGTTACGAATCATTTTTCCATGAGTATCGTAGTATTTTGTATCGAGTATATAGGCCGTATCCTTATCGCTGGTATTCCTCATACTTACGGTTACTGTAAGTCCTACCATACTATGCGCATTTTTACTATAAACCTGAGAATGTACAGAGAGGTAGGTTTGACCAATATCTGTAAACCTTTCATTTGGCAATTCACACTTTCTCTTTTGCCAAGGCTCAATTTCTGGTAATTTTGGGCTGTCAATATCTGTATTACAAGAAATAAGGAAAATGCTGAGTATAAAATAAATGCTGGTTTTCATCAATGTTTAATATTTACTCTGTTTTATGCTAAATTATACTAAGCTAGTATGTGATTTTGAAAATTACCGAGATGCTAAGGATGCCCTTATACATCAAATGTTAGAGAAAGATTTATTCTAAAAGTCCTTAATTCCACTCTCTCTTTTTGCAATTCTCCATAACCAATCCTAGGGTTGGTACTGTAATTATATTCTTGGTCGTTTTGTGGATTATAATTCTCCATAAAATTACTAATTCGCAATCTATATGGCGAAAAATAATAGATGGGATTTGCTAAAAAGGATAATCTTAGGGATAGTTTTTTGCTCAGCACCTTTTCTGCTGATACTCCTATCAATCCCCTCAGTAGTACGTCATCATAGGTGGCAGTGAAGCTTTCGCGTATTCTTTGGGTTTCAATTTCAAATAATTCATAGGAATCAAACCTTTGAACATATGCCGCTTCCAGTCCTCCTACAATCCAAAAATTATAATCTTTGTTTTTACTCATCAGGTTTCGTTCCAGGGCAAATTCGAAGCCTAAAACTGTATAGCCATATTCCACACGCTCCTCCTCGCCTGATGTCACCAAGCTATCTCCTTGATAGCTTGCAGACCGACCATTTATGGAAACACCATCCCATTGAAACACATTTTGATAATTAATTCCATACCTAAAATTTAGTTTCTTGGACTTTTTATGAATTAGACCCAAAGAAAAATTATGCAAAACCGGACCATGATCGTGCTTGCCTTCCCCGAACACAATTCTTTCCTGAAGGGAAAAAATCTCAGCATTAAAGGCACTATTACGTGGCTGTATTCCAAAACCATAGCTCAAATAGGCATTCCATGGTTTTTGGGCAGATAAACTTTGGCAGCCAAAGAATAGGAATAATGTGAACAGTAAATACCTAGTTTTCATTCCAGAAATTGAACTTTTAATATCGACTAAATATACGATTTACAATTATGCTAATTTCATGAAGGCAAAACACCATTTCAAATATTTAATCTTGCAAGCATTGCCTAAAAGCTTATATTTAATCTCTCTATGAGAGTAAAATTTTACTAACCCAGTTTCCTAGAGCTTCGGCTCTTTGAGATTGAACTGTGAGAGGCCCTTGCTTTGTAAGGGCCTTTTTTAATCTACCAAACCCTGCTGAAAAGCGTATTTCACTAAACCATTTACATTTCTAACATTTAGTTTGCTAATGAGGTTTTTACGATGAGTCTCCACAGTATGTTTGCTAATAAACAGTTTATCGGCAATTTCATTAGTGGTTAATTCCTCGGCAATAAGTATTAGCACCTCCTTCTCTCGGTCTGTTAACTCTACTATCTGATAATCTTTATCTTGCTTTTGCCTTTTTTGCAATCCTTCCATTATCCTATTGCTTACCTCTTGGCTATAATAGTTTTCTCCCTTTACCAGACTTCGAATGGCTAATTCCAACTCAGCCTTTCCTGTGTTTTTTAGCAAATAACCTTGTGCCCCTGCTTTTATTAATTTTTGGATATAATCTACTGTTCCAAACATGGTTAGCATGAGAATTTTTATACTAGGATATTTTTCACTAATAATTTTTGTAGCCTCTAAACCATCGATTTTGGGCATATTCATGTCTAGTAAAATAACATCCGGAAGCTGATCTTCTAAAATTTCCAGCAAAACTTTACCATTTGGAGCTTCCTTAATAATTTCAAAATCCTCAATTTCTGAAAGTAATGCTTTGAGCCCATCAATGAAGATTTGGTGGTCGTCTGCTATAATAATTTTAATCATAGTTTTTCATTTAAAGAGGCATTTCAATTATTACCGTTGTTCCCCTTCCAAGTTTAGAATCAATGGTATAGCTCCCTCCTAATTTTTCAGCCCTAAGGTTTAAATTGTGAAGTCCTATTCCACTACCCTGTTTTTGAATTTTCTCTATTTCAAAACCTATCCCATCATCCTCAATAATTACATTAAATTCATTCTCTAATCCATTTATCTGGATGCTAATATTCTGGGCCTTCGCATGCTTAAGACTATTGTTTACAGATTCTTGAATAATCCTGTAAATGCCAATTTCCATTTCTCCTCCCAGCCTTTGATCTAAACCATACATCTGGCAGCTACATTTTAAAGTTCCTATGCTATTTATAGAATCACAAAATTCCTCCAAGGCAAATTTCAATCCTAAGCTACTTACAAGTCCAGTACTCAAATTATGAGATACCCTTCTAATTTCTTCACAGGATTCATCTAATAGATTACTGGCCTTTTGGTATTGTTCCAATGTTTCCTTTGGTGCCTCCTGAATTTTTTCTGAAAGGGCACTAAAAAGTAATTTAACAGTGGAAAGCATACTCCCTGTTCGGTCATGCAGGTCTGTGGCTATTCTTTGTCTTTCTTCTTCCTGCCCTTTTATCAAAGCATTCACAGCTTTTAATTCCTGCTCATTTATTAAAACATTGATTTTTTCTCGAGCTAATTGAGCATCCTTCAATGCGTTTTTTCGCCTTTGGTAATAGGCATATAAGGCTATAAATAAACCCATCAATAATAAAAGTCCACCTGCAAAAAGGGCATTTCTTTCGGCTAAACTGGTTTTGTTTTTTTCGGCCAGTAATTCAATTTTTTGCTCCTTTTTTTCCGTCTCATATTTCGTTTGCATCTCGGAAATACTAGCCACTTTATCCTTGTTAATTAATGTGTCTTTTAACTGAGAAAATTTTTTCTGATAAAAAAATGCCAATTGATGATTCCCCATTAGAGAATAGCTTTTTGCCAATTGCTCAAATGCATTCGCCTTTAAATTTAGGTCTTCAATTCTAATGGAAATAGGGATAACCCTTTGGTAATAAGAAATTGCGGAATCGTAAAGACCTACATTTTCAAAAAGGATTCCTAAGTTTAATAAAATGGAGGCTTTACCCTTGTCATATTCTAGGTAATGGTATTGCCTAAATGCCTTTTTATAAAAATGATATGCCTTAGGGAAGTTTTCTTTTTGATCGTAGCAATTAGCAATATTATTGGCACATATCCCCAAATTAAAAACATCACCAATAATTTGAAATAGGCTATCTGCAAGTAGAAAGTTTTGCAGTGCTAGGTCATATCGATCAATAATGAAATAGTAGTTCCCCATTCCATTATAAGAAGTGGCTAGACCCTCATAATATTGACTGGCTTCCCCTAGATTTTTTGCCTTTTCATAATATTCAAAAGCTTTTAGAGGGCTTGAATATTCTGATTGTAAATCACCTAAACCATTATAGGCACTTATTAATCCGGCACTGTCTTTTGCCGTTTCACTGAGTCTTAGGCTTTCGAATAAAATTTGGAAGGAAGAATCAATTTGTGATTGTTGTCGATATACATAGTTCATCACAAAACAAACATTGGCTGCGCCCGAAAAATTCTGGAGCTTAACACGAATATTTTTGGCCTTTCTTAAATAGAAGAGTGCAGAATCATTTTTTCCTTTTGCATTATAAATAGAACCTAAACGCATAAAAGCAGAAGCGATACCCGCCTCATAATTTGTTTGTTTGGATTCCATTAACACCTCATTTGCCAAAATAAAGGAGGAGTCTAAATTGTGATTTTGCAAATGGTAGGCCCTAAGAATTTTTTGATCAATGGAATGAGTATCGCCCGCCACTGCTAATAATCTCAGATTTATCAACAACAACAAAAGGATACTCCTTAATTTGTTTGATTGGACCATAAAAAGAGCTAATCCCTATAATTCAATCACATTATTTAAATAGTCTACGCTTTGTGCCTGACCGGAATTAATGGCATTAATTTGATTTATAACTGGATAACTAGGTGGATTTGTAACAGGACATGGCAATTCCATAAATGCTGCAGCAGCTACATAATCACTTTCAATTCCTGAGGAGGTACTCGGTCTGGGTTCATAAAAACAAGAGACCGTTCCTAAAGGATTCCCAGGTTCCAAAGACATTCTATTGATATAGTCTACGGATTTGGTTTTGGACATAATAATTAGGAAATAGTTTTGCATATAAGTAGTGCTGGTACTCAATACCACCTTATACCTTATCTGGTCTTCTCCAGGTAAAATTGGTCCTTCATCCAGTTCATCTTCGTCAAATAATTTGGTAGTAACAGGCTTTAAAATTTTCCCCTTAGATCTGGTCTTCTTTGTACCACTTGTCTCTACCTCCACAATATTTACTTCATAATTATCCATAGACGGCGACTGTTGACTGTAAAAAGAACGCAAATAACTGGCCATGGGTGCATTTTCCTCCGGTTCCACTCCTTGATATGAAAACTCATAGGTGATGGTATTCGCTTCATTATCTACTTTGGGTTCGGAGAAGATTAAATTACCTGAGGAAAGGGGTAAATCGAAAACGAAGAAATAATAATTTACAGGACTTATAGTTGGCGGATCGCTGCTTATACTTTCGGATTTTCCTATTGGATTTATTAGCAATGTTCTGACGGGGCTTGGTGTAGTTTCACTCATGATAAATAATTAAATTGGTTTAAAACAGTTCAGTATTCCTTCAAATGTACAATTTTCGATATTCTATTTCTGCTCTTTAGCAGCAAGGTTATTAGTGAGAGGATTCTCGCCGGTATCCGTACCAACAAGAGTCTTTAGGCCATCCATTCCTACTAAAATAATTCTATAGCTTACCTTATTTGGGCTTTTATCTGTATACCATTCATAAGTATATTCGGTGGGCATTACAGAATGACCCTTGGCTTTGATTGTAGCAATAGCTTCAAAACTCTTACCATCCTCAGCTCTTTCTATTATGAAAAAACTAGAGTTTACTTCTTTGGGTAAAGTCCAATAAATACTTTCAGAATCCTCCTGAATTATAAGCTTTACAGGCAGCTCTTTAATGGAGTTTAGGGAGTCAATTTTTTGAGCATTTGATTGAAAAGTGAAAAAACTTAGACTTAAACTTAATAGTGCGATGAATTTCATAATGGTTTGTTTTTTTGATTTGTTGTTGAAACAAAGGTGCTGCGTATCAGGATTTTACAAATCACCCAAAACCGTGAAATTCACCTATCCCTGATTTCAGGGATGCTCAATTAATTCATAAATAAAATATAACAAGCGTTATATTTACCAAAAAATAACGCCCAAATGATTTCTATCCAAGAGGCAATAGATATTAGCTTACAAAAAACGGAGGTTTCCCAAAAAACGGAGATTTCTAAACTCGCAGATGCCTTAGGCCATAAACTAGCAGAAAACATTTATTCCAAGATGGATATGCCACCTTTTCCACAATCTGCTATGGATGGTTATGCCTTAAAAATTCACGACAAAAATGTTTATACCATTATTGCTGAACAAAAGGCTGGAGATGGCAATGATTTTAAATTGGAAGCTGGAGAAGCTATTCGAATTTTTACAGGAGCCATGCTTCCAAAATCTGCGGACAGCATTGTTATACAGGAAAAGGCAATACGAAAAGCTGATCTACTTTATCTAGAATCCAAAGCAAAGCTTGGCTCTAATATTAGGCCACAAGCAGAACAAATTAAAAAAGGAGAATTGGCATTGGAGAAAAATTTTATGCTTAATCCTGCCTCCATTGGTTATATAGCTTCCCTAGGAATTTCGGAAGTGAAAGTATGGGCCAAGCCCAAAGTAGGGATAATCAGCACTGGTAATGAATTAGTATCCCCTGGAAATAAATTAAAGCCCGGTCAGATTTACGAAAGCAATCAGCTCATGCTTACTAGCGCACTTCGCGAAAAAGGAATTCATAATGTGATTTCATATAAGGTTAAAGATAATCTTAAGGCTACAGAAATTTTGATTGAAAAGGCTCTGGAAGAATGTGATTACTTGCTGATCTCAGGTGGAATTTCCGTAGGGGATTATGATTTTGTAGCTAAGGCCCTCCATACAAATAAGGTAGATTGCCACTTTTATAAAGTAGCACAAAAGCCAGGAAAGCCAATTTGGTTTGGATCGAAAAATGGGAAATTGGTTTTCGCTCTACCCGGTAACCCTGCAGCTGCTCTTAGTTGTTTTTATGTTTATGTACTTCCCAGCATAAAAAAATGGCAAGGATTGAATGATTATAAAATCAAATGGGAAAAATCAATTCTAAAAGAAGCCTATTTTAAAAAAGGAATAAGGCCACAATTTTTAAAAGCTAAAACAAATGACAAGGAAATTGAAATTTTAGATGGACAAAATTCTTCAATGTTGGCCAGCTTTTCAATGGCCAATGCCCTTTGTTTTCTAGATGGAAAGGAAGAATACTGGGTGGAAAAAGGCAGTGCCGTTAATTATTTAAAAATCAACGAATGAAAATAGTTGCAAAAAGTAAAATTTGGCTGGAAACAGAAAATGGGATTCTTATTGGTGAAGGAAGATATAGGTTGTTAAAAGAACTAGATCATGCTAAATCCATTTCCAAGGCAGCAAAAAACTTAGGCATGTCCTACAATAAGGCCTGGAAACTCTTAAAAGATATGAATAGTAATGCACCAAAGGCCATAAGCAAAAATAGTCCTGGAGGAAAAAATGGCGGTGGGACAGAAATTACAGAATATGCGCTAGGACTAATTTCAGCCTTTGAAGAATTGAATAAAAGCTGCTGGAAATTACTTGATGAGAAAATCCAAACCCTGAAATTTTAGACGATGGAGAACCTTGTTAATGCCTATATTTTAATTGGAGGAGAAAGCTCTAGAATGAAAAGCCCCAAAGGAAATTTAATCCTAAATGGGAAAAGTTTTATAGAAAACATTTCAGAAACACTGCAAGGCATTAGTAAGAATATATTTCTGGTAGGTGATAAATTAGACTATGATCACCTACAAATCCCAAGGATAAATGATCATTTTTCACACATCGGCCCAATTTCAGGAATACATGCCGCTCTAAAACATAGTTCTAGTGAATGGAATTTTATTCTCAGCTGCGATATCCCCCTGCTTTCTCCAAAAATTTTGCATTTGCTCCTAAAGCAAATAGACTCTGAAAAAAGGGCTATAGTTTTAAAGGACAAAAAAACTGTCCATCCCTTGATAGGATTATATCCAAAAGCGGCCAGAACCACAGTAGAAAAGCAGATTAATATTGAGGATTATAAACTCAAAAACTTACTAAAAAAACTAAAATTTAAGAGCGCATCAATGGGTGAAGAATTTGAAATTCAAAACATCAACAAGCCACAAGACTATAAGCGCATCCTACAATCATATGAAAATAAAATACTTCGGTAAAATAGCAGAATTAACAGGAATTTCAGAGGAGGAAATTGAGGTCTTTATAGGAGACTCCAAAGAATTGAATACTCTTTTGGAAGAAAAATACCCATCCTTAAAACAGATGGAGTATAAAATGGCTATTGACGAAAAGATTGTCAATGCTACCCAAAAATTAGAGGCCCATTCAACAATTGCATTACTCCCCCCTTTTGCAGGAGGATAAAGATAAAATCAATGACAAAAAAAATTAAAAAAGTATTTCAGCAAGGTCCTATTTCCGCAAGTTTTATTGCTGATAGTATTGCTAAACATCAAAGTAAAACAAGCATTGGAGCACATTCCATCTTTATGGGCCAGGTTAGAGCTGATGAAATAAATGGCAAAATAGTAAAAGCTATAGATTATACGGCCTATGAAGAAATGGCGGAAAAGGAATTTCATGTATTGAGAGAAGAAACTTTTGAAAAATTCAATCTCAGCTGCATGCATATCCATCATAGTTTAGGAAGAGTAATGTCTGGGGAGATTTGCCTTTTTGTTTTTGTGAGCTCCAAACATCGAAAACCAGTATTTGGAGCTATTGAATATTTGGTGGAAGAGATAAAAAAAAGAATAGCCATTTTCGGAAAAGAGATTTTTGAAGATGAAAGCCACAGCTGGAAAATAAACAACTAAGATTATGGTAGATATAAGCGCAAAAACTAAGAGTCTGAGAATCGCAACAGCTCAGGCAATTGTGAGCACCAGCTCCAAAAAGACCATAAATGCCATTGAAAACAATTTAGTTCCCAAGGGTAATATTTTTGAAATGAGCAAAGCTGCTGGACTTTTAGCAGTAAAGAAAACTCCAGATTTATTACCAGACTGCCACCCTATTCCCATAGAGTCTACTTCTGTGGAATATGAAATTAGAGGCTTGGACATTGAAATAAATATTAGTGTAAAAACCATTTACAAAACAGGTGTAGAGGTGGAAGCTATGCACGGTGCTAGTGTAATTGCTTTAAATATTTATGATATGCTGAAGCCTTTGGACAAGGGTATTGAAATAAAAGGTATAAAGCTCATCTCTAAAAAAGGGGGGAAATCAGACTATCGAAGTCATTTTAAGAATCCTCTTAAGGCTGCAGTAATTGTTTGTTCGGATAGCATTAGCGCGGGTAAAAAGGAGGATAGAGCGGGAAAAATAATAATAGAGAAATTGGAGTCTCTTGAAATTCAGGTTTCCAGCTACCAAATAATTCCAGATGAAATAAATGACATACAAAATCAATTGCAATTGGGGGCTGAAGGAAAGCTAGACTTAATCCTATTTACAGGTGGAACGGGTCTTTCAAACAGAGATAGCACCCCAGAAGCTCTAATTCCAAAAATGGAAAGGAGAATTCCAGGAATTGAGGAAACCATAAGGGCTTATGGTCAAGAAAGAATGCCATATTCTATGCTATCTAGAAGTGTTGCAGGCACCTATAAGAATAGCTTGGTATTGGCTTTACCCGGTTCTACCAATGGCGCAAAAGAATCTATGGACGCCATTTTCCCTGGAGTTTTACACCTCTTTAAAATATTTAAAGGAGCGCGCCATGATAGTCCCAAAAACCCATATAGCTAAATGGAAAACCAATGGAAAGACAAGCAAGGTAGAATACATAGTTATTTGAGAATTTCACTGACAGAAAAGTGTAATTTAAGATGCACCTATTGCATGCCTGAAAATGGGATTGCCCTAAGTCCAAGATCAGAATTAGCCACGGCAGAAGAAATTTACCAATTGGCTAAAATTTTTGTTTCCAAAGGAGTAAATAAAATTAGACTTACAGGAGGTGAACCCCTAGTTCGGAAAGATTTTAAAGAAATTTTGGAAAAACTTTCTCAATTAAAGGTGGAATTGGCGATCACTACAAATGCGGTGTTGGTAGACCCTTATATCCATGATTTTAAACGATTAGGTCTAAAAAAGATTAATGTTAGTTTGGATACTTTAGATTCCGATAAATTCAAAATCATTAGTCGAAGAGATCTATTTCATAAAACCATGCAGAATATTAATTTATTGGTCCAGGAAGGCTTTGAATTAAAGTTGAATGCTGTTTTAATAAAGGACTTTAATGATGATGAGATTGTAGAATTTATAAAATTATCCGGCGGGCAATCCCTTCAAGTTCGGTTTATAGAATTTATGCCCTTTGATGGTAATAATTGGGATAAATCCAAAGTTGTTTCAGAAAAGGAAATCATCAATAAGGCAGCAGAGTTTTTTGATTCCGACCAAATTATTCGCTTAAAAGATCGGCCAAATGATACAAGTAGAAATTATAAAATAGAAGCATATGAGGGATCATTTGCCATAATAAGTTCTGTAAGCAATCCCTTTTGTTCTACTTGTAATCGCCTTCGAATAACTGCTAATGGAAAAATGAAAAACTGCTTGTTTTCTGCTGGCGAAACAGATTTGTTGGGGGCCTTACGTCAAGGTAGAAATGTGGAAGAATTAATTGAAGCCAACCTCATGATGAAACATAAATCAAGAGGTGGAATGGATAATATGGAAAAACTTAGCGACAAAAGTCTACATTCCCAAAACCGCAGCATGATTAGCATTGGCGGCTAAATTTCATTTGGCTTGCTTAGTAGCTATGATTTTTTGAGATAAGAGAAGAAAAAAAAGAAAAGTCATTTACTTTTTACCATGCCTAAGTTGGCCATTTACCAAAACTTGAGTTACACAAAATCAAAATTCGTTTAACGACACAAAGCAACCGCAAATCTATTTTTTTTGATCATTACATATAACAATAGCATCTTGAAGGACAATTACCGAAACAAAATTGCCTTATACCGCAGAATTTTCTACTATGAGTCTCAGGGCGAAGCATATCTTCTTTTGCCTAATATTTTCCTTCCTGAGTTTAGTTTTAATTGCTCAAGAAGGATTTTCTGCTTATGAAAATTATTCCGACGTTGCAAGTAAATTCAAGGAGATAGATTTTTCAAAACTATCGGATAGTGCCAAAAGTCTTTATATTCTAAATAAGTTTCAGATTGATTTTAATTCTGGGATAACTGGCGATAATAATTTTCGAAATTCATTCGACTTTTACACCGATAGTGCGAGGTATTACGCAAAGCTTGCGAACTGTAGAAGCTGTGAAAATTATATTCAGCTGCTTAAGGTTAATTATTATTCCGATAATAATATAATCCTAGACCTCCCAAAACTACCAGCCTTTGCAAGCAAAAAGCTTCAACTACATTATTATTGCACGGCCTTTCTATTGGATTTCAAAAAGAATGACAGTGTAGATATAAGAAATATTCGCGAGATAAATAGATTGGTTTTTGATACTAGCATTTCAATATTGCAAAGAATAGCTGTTTCGGATTTGGTGGCTACCTATTTTTATTACCAGCAAGGAGATTTAAAATCCTGTGAAAAACTCTTTGATGTTGCTATTGAGGCATATGAAAATGATGAGTTTTCAGCTAATCCCTGGAAAATGCAAAGGGAAAACCCAGGAATTTATATGATACCCGTACAAAAGGTTTCCCGTTCCTACCTAAATTCTGGTCTAATTGCAGAAAAACAAGGGAATTATGATAAAGCCCTAATGAATATGATTAAAGGGGCTGAATTATATTCTATTCGCAAAGACACTATGGGAGTGTTATGGGCCTACCGGGATCTCAGCAAGGCCTTTGCCTTCCAAAGGGATATTAAGAACTGTTCAAAATATGTGGATAGCACTTTAAAAATTCTAAAATACGGCTCTGAAAAATTACTTCGAAACAAGGCGGAAAGATTGAGCAGTTTCTTACTGGAATATTATGAATTAATTCAAAACCCACTTACCAAGGATACTATAATTCTAAAAATAAAAGAGCTTTTCCCCAACTATAAACAGCTCACAAGTGATGAGAGAAATATGGCGCATCAAGTCCATATTCGACTAATAGCATTAGCCTCTTTTGCGGATTCTATTTCCCCTCAAGATTTAAAAAATTTAGAAAGTAATATCCTGTCAATGGAAATTGACAGTTCACAAATTAGGGTTTATGTAAATAATTTACAGAATCTTATTGCTGCAGAATTCTGGACCCTTAAAGCAAAATCAACAGATAATTTCTTAGAAAGGAAACAAGCTCAAGCAAAATATAAAGAGCATTGGGGAAATTTAAGCCTCGATCAGTATAAAAGAAATTATTATCTCTTTTCGAAAAATTATTTACAGCAATTGAAGGATCAAAGTTTTTTATTAAAAATGAATGCGGAGCTTTCAAAAGCAGAGTGGGGTTCCTCCTTTGCCAATCTAAATTATATGAAGGATCGCTTTTTAGCCTGGGAGGAACTTGGGCAATGGGACAGCGCATTAAATTATCATAAAATCTATTCAAATTTCAAAGACAGCTTGGTAAATCGAGATAATTATATAAAACTTGCCCAATCCGATTTGGAGTTAAAATCCCTTGAAACTCAAAGATTACAAGATGAATTAAAATTAGAGAGCTTTTCCAATAAACAGCGGTTTTTAATAAGTGCTATTTTGGCCATTACCTTCTTCTTCCTGACCATTCTATTCCAGCAAATTCGTAAAAGAGAGAAAATTAAAAACGAGAAAAATGCTGAGCTACTCCAACTAAGAGCAGAATCCGAATCACAGAAAAACCAAATTCTGCAAGGGCAAAATAAACAGCTGGAAAAAGAATTACATACTTCCATTTTGGAAACCATTCACAACCAAAGCAGAAATATTGAACTCGGTGAAATATTGGAAGAATTAAAAGCTGGTTCGGAAAGCCTATTTGTAGATAGGAAAGCTAAGGAGATGAAGAGGAAGCTCAACGAATTTTCAGCGCAAGAAGCTTTGCTAGACATTGAAAAAAGTGCAGCTCAATTATCTCCACACCTCTACGATTTCTTACTTGAAAAACTAAGTAAGAGAAATAAAATGGAATTGATGCTCTGCCTTATGCTGGTAATGAACTATTCCACAGAAGATATCGCCCGATTACTCAATAGATCTGAGAAAGCTATAAAAAGCCTTCGCTATAGAGTTAGAAAAAGACTAGAGCTTAAAGAAAACCAAGATCTCACAGAGTATTTGAAGCAATTTTCAAATCAAAAAATCAAGTCTTAAAATACCTCATTAACAGTAATTTAAAATAAATGAGGCCTAAATGAGCCTTTAAGTTTAACTCCTCCAATCTGTATTTTTTTCAAATTTGATTCAACAAATCGAAAACAGTATTAAACATAAATAGAACCAAATTTTTGTCGCTTTTCTATTTTAAAAAATAAAGTAGCGAAAATGTAGCACTAAACATTTTGGGTGGCATAAAAACCACCATCGCTTCCCTTTATTTTTTTAAACCTAAACAGCTGAGGGGATCACTAATCATTATTTTCCTAATGGAGAATTCCAAATACCACCAGCTAAGGATAGAAATAAAACATTTTTCATAGTAGTAGATAGATGAACTACTCATTCTTGAGTATTTCCTTCCCAACGGCCTTCAATAAATTTGGAGGCCGTTTCTATTTTTTAATATGGGATTTCAAAAGAAAAAATTCTTCTTTTAAAGGTTGGATTTTATAGGCTAAAAATATTTCAGAAGAATATAAAAATCATTGCTTAATGATTAAAAAAAGAATCAGTTGAACTTGTTGAAAATTCTGTCATAATTTACTTACAATCAATTGTTTGTAAGATTTGGACTACTAATTTTCGCGCTGTAATAATTTTAAATAAAGCATTCAAAATACTGGTATAAAGCTAATTAAGATTCATGAGCCTCAAATGAGGCCTTTTGATAATTTTCATTTTTCAAAAAATAAATCATTTTTACAATTGAACTAAAAGTTCAAAACCAAAACAGACGACGATTAAATAATTACTTACACAAATTTATCACTTATGATTCCTTCACAAGAAAGCATTTCAAGTTTCAAACATCCCAGTCTTAGGTTTAGCACAAATCATCTAATTCTTTAGGTTACAAAACAAAATTTTATTGCCTTCTTTTCCGAGCTTAAACCAAAGCTCGGAAAGGGTTTATTCCTATAATCTCAACATTTTTTTTTAATCCAAACCTTTAAACAATGAAGAAAATTACTCAAGCGAGCATAATTTTTATGATCGCAGTATTTGCCTCCTTTTCTGCGAGCGGAAGCCATTTCCGTTATGGAGATATTAGTTGGCGGATTGACGATAGTGATGCTACGGGCAAAACTATCGAGTTTCGTGTAAACACAGGGTGGAGAGTCTCTCCCTATGTGTCCTTAAACTATGGTGGAAATGTACCCCAAAATTTTACTGGTGCCGCAAATGGTGCCCAGTATTATACGGGAACAAAAACCTATACATTTCCAAATAATGGTACCTACAGAGTATACTATAGTGGTGGTGCTAAAATTGGAAATTTGGAAAACAATGCCAATGGTAGTTGGTATGTTTATACAGATGTAAATGTTGGAACAGGAAATAATTCACCTGTTACTTCTCTTCCAGCTATTGTTAATGTTCAGCAAGGGCTAAGTCAGGCAAAATTTCTAGTTCCTGCTGCAGATCCAGACGGAGATGTTTTGAGTTTTAGACTTGCATCAAGCGCCGATGGATGGCCAGGTGTTCAACCTTCTGGACTATCAATAAACTCAAGCACTGGTGAAGTTACTTGGAATACCATTGGGAAAACTGTTGGTGATCTTTGGAATATGGCCGTGATTATTTCTGATGGAAGTGGTTCCGAAATTTTGGTAGACTTCATCATGGAGATTACACAGCAGTCCAATCCTCCACAATTCGATTATTCTGTTACTCCAGCAAATGCTTATTCTTATCAAACTTCACCTGGGTCTACCGTAAGTTTTAGTCTTAAAGCTTTTGACAATGATCCTGGATCTACAGTATCTATGTTTGCCTCTGGAATGCCTACTGGAGCTACAATATCTCCTGCGTTTGGAGCCACTGGAAACCCAATCACTCATACCTTTAGCTGGACACCTACCGCGAGTCAATTTGGACAATATTTAGTGAATTTTACGGCTCAAGACAATAATGGAGTTCAGGTAGCAACTAGTGTTTCCATAAATGTTTCGCTAAAACCTGTTTTCGATGTACCTCCAACCCCAGTTGCAGGAGCTCATGGAACGGTGGTTAGCCCTGGAACTCTAATTACTTATACTGTTCAAGCCTCGGATCCAGACCCTGCAGATGTTGTGCAAATTATTTCCATGGAAGGAAAAAATCATATGGGACAAGCTATACCCATTTATGCTGGAGCTAGTTTTAGCGCACTTCCAAGCCCTGCAGGAAATCCTACTTCAGGAATATTTAGTTGGACTCCTACTCAGGCCCAATGGGGACATAAGCACGTGTATTTCACCGCTCAGGATAGCTATGGAGATCAAACAGTTCATGAAGTAAGTCAGCTGGTAAACACTCCACCAGTTTTTGCCTCTAGTCCTGTACTTACAGCAGATGTTGGTCAGCTTTACACTTATAATATTCAGGTTTCAGACCCAGACCAGCCTTATGGTGATATGCTATCTATTTTTGGTATTACCCTTCCATCCTGGTTGAGTGTTACAGATAATGGAGATGGAACGGCCACCCTATCGGGTACACCTAGCCAAGCGGATGCTGGAATAAATAGTATTACAATTCAATCTGAGGATTTACATCATCACGATGATCCAAGAGGAGTAATACAACAACTATTTGATATTACAGTAAATGTTTGCCAACCTATTACTTACAATTCTAATTTTAGTCCGGTAGAATGTGTTGGAGGAACAACCACCTTAAATTATTCTGTTAGCGGGGGTTCCGCACCCTACACTATTATAGACCAAAATGGCAACGTTTTGAATGCTACTGCACAAGAAGGAGTGGTTTACACCGCAAATGTTACAACTGGAGTATACAACTACAGCATTACAGATGCTAATGGCTGTCCTGGAACGGGTTCAGACAATATTAACCAATTAGATAACACAGCGCCAACGGTAAATACACAAAGCATTACGGTATATTTAGATGCCAGTGGAACTGCGAATATTTTAGCTTCTGATATAGATAACGGATCTTATGATAATTGTGGAATTGCTAATCTTAGTTTAGATATCAGTTCTTTTAGCTGTTCAGATATTGGTAATAATTTGGTGGAGTTAACTGTAACTGATAATAATGGAAATTCCAATGCAGCGGGAGCCATTGTTACTGTATTTGATACCGTTTCTCCAACGGTATTAACTAATTCTACAACCATTTATCTAGATCATTATGGTAATGCCTCCCTTTCAGCTTCAGCGGTTGATAATGGATCAAATGACGCTTGTGGGATTTCATCCATTAGCATAAATCGTGGTCTTTTCACTTGTAGTGATGTAGGTGCAAATACTGTTATTTTAACGGTAAACGACAACAAAGGAAATACTTCTACTGGAACGGCTATAGTTACCGTTTTAGATACAGTTTCACCGCTTGTAAACACGAATAATGTTACTGTTTATTTAGATTCATCAGGAAGTGGTTCTATTAAGGTATTTGATATCGATAATGGGTCTAGCGATAATTGTGGAGTATCCTTCTTTAATTTGGATCAATCCGATTTTGATTGCTCAGATATTGGTGTAAATACGGTGAACTTAACAGTATTTGACATTAATGGTAATTCTTCTACCGGACCAGCAACGGTAACCGTAATTGATGATATTGCCCCAATTGCTATAGCTCAGGATTTCACAGTAAACCTTGATGCCAATGGCAATGCCAGTATTTCTGCTTCAGATATAGATAATGGCTCTTATGACAGTTGTGGAATTGCTTCCATTACTGTAAATCCATCTACATTCAATTGCAGCGATGTTGATGGAGATCAAAGCTTGAGAATTATTACAGATAGCACATGGACATTAAGCACAGTGGTAGATTCATCTACAGCACTAAGTTTCCCTTGGCCAGGTGCTCAGTTTATTCCACCAGTATCCACATTTAACCTACCAGTTGTATTAGGGCAACCTTATGGCTACCCTTCCATAAATGTGGTACCTGGAAGTGATTTAATTAATGCTAATAGTCATATCACCTATTATAGAAAAACCTTCAACCTTACTTCGGTTGATCAATTGGGTGCACGCTTGCAATTGGCTGTTGATGACGATTGTGAAATTTTTATCAATGGACATTTACTAGTTGGTGAGTATGCCTTTATTTCAGCCACATTCCAAGGCTTGCCAATGGATCTTTTTATAGATACAACAGGCGCCATAACAAATGGATATAATGGTGGTGATGCTTTTGGTTATTTCACAACAACCTCCTTAGATAGTATTTTTGTTTTAGGTGAAAATGAGATAATTGTTGCCCTAAGAAATAGAGTTGGTGGTGATAGAGGTGGATTGAGTATGGTAATGGATGTATTTGCCGACTTTGATGGAAATGAAGTAACGCTTACGGTTACAGACTCCAATGGAAATACCTCTACGGCCCAGGCCTCTGTTACAGTGGTAGATCCAGTTGCTCCTAATGTTATTAGCCAAGGAGCCACTGTTTATTTAGATGCCAATGGAAATGCTACAGTAAACGCTTCTGATGTAGATAATGGATCCAACGATGCATGTGGAATTGAAGGTCTTTCTTTAGATGTTTCTTCCTTTACTTGTGCCAATGTTGGAGCAAATACGGTAAACCTTACGGCAACCGATATAAACGGGAATAGTGCCACGGCTAGTGCCATTGTAACTGTTGTGGATAGCACTCTTCCGGATGTAATCACTCAAGATATTACAGTTTATTTGGATGCAAATGGAAATGCTTCTATTGCTGCTTCAGATATTGACAATGGTTCATCAGATAATTGTGCTGTTGCTTCTCTTGCTGTTAGTCCGTCTAACTTTAATTGTTCAGATGTGGATGGCGATAATAGTTTACAAATTGTAACGGATAGTACTTGGACCTTGAGTACAGTTGTAGATTCATCTACAGCCCTCACCTTCCCATGGGTAGGAGCTCCATTTGTACCTGCAGTTTCTACATTTAGTCTTCCAGTTGTATTGGGACAGCCTTATGGATATCCTTCCATAGTAATTGTTCCTGGAAGTGATTTGATAAACGCTAACAAGCACGTTACCTATTACCGCAAAACATTTAATCTAAGCTCAATTAGCCAATTGGCCTCTAGAATTCGTTTGTCTGTTGATGATGATTTAGAAATATTTATCAATGGACATTTAATAGCTGGAGAATATGCATTCAATGCTTCATCTTTTCAAGGTGTTCCTCATGATGTTTTATTTGATCAGGCAGGAAATGTAACCAATGGCTATAATGGTGGTGACACTTACGGTTATGTAAGCTCTACTCCATTGGATAGTATTTTTGTTCTTGGGCAAAATGAAATTATAGTAGCCCTAAGAAACCGTGTTGGTGGAGATAGAGGAGGATTGAGTATGGTGATAGATATTTTTGCAGATTTCCAAGGAAATGCTGTTAATCTTGCCGTAACGGATGTTAATGGAAATACAGCTACTGGAGCAGCAAATGTGATAGTTGTTGATACAATTGCACCAGTTCTTGTACAGGTTCCTTCATCCTTCACTTCCTATACTTTAGGAAATGATTGTACACCACCAGTATTCTGGTTACCACCAAGTGCTACGGATGCATGTGCGGTTCAGAGTGTTACCGGTACTCATCATCCAGGAGATCATTTTCCAGTAGGAGTTACCACGGTAACCTATACAGCATTAGATATCTATGGAAATTCCAGCACAGCGTCCTTTGATGTTACAGTTGTTGATACTATTGCACCAACAGCCATTTGTAATTCTATTAGCATTGGTTTAGATGCTACAGGAAATGCATTAATTTCTGCGGCAGATATTGACGGTGGTTCAATCGATGCTTGTGGAATCGCATCAACCAGTATTGATGTTAGCTCTTTTGGTCCAAGTGATGTGGGAGCACAAACTGTTACTTTAACAGTTGTAGATATTTACGGAAATACAGCTACTTGTAGTTCAATTGTAAATGTTATCGATACTATCGCACCTTCAGTGGTTTGTCAGGATATAGTAGTAGGATTAGGAAGCAATGGTCTTGCAGATATTACTGCAGCAGATATAGACAATGGTTCTGGTGATGCTACAGGAATCGCATCAATGACTATTGATAATTCTAGTTTTTCTTGTGGAAATATTGGTGCGAATACAGTTGTATTAACGGTTGTAGACAATAGTGGAAATAGCTCTACATGTGTGGCAACAGTAACTGTAATAGACACTATTGCACCAGTGATTGTAAGTCAGAACATTACTATCCAACTTAGTTCTGCGGGACAAGCAATTATCAGCCCTTCTGATTTAGATGGAGGTTCTACAGATGCTTGTGGAATTGATAGCTATGATATAGACATGAATTCTTTTGGATGTAATGATTTAGGTCAAAATACAGTGTTATTCTCTGTTACCGATGTTAATGGAAATACAGCTTCTCAATTAGTAACGGTTACTGTTGAGGAAGGATTTGTATTAAACATGCAAACTTTACCAGATGTAGATGTAGCTTGTAATGTTCCACTTCTTGGAAAGATCATTAACTGGACTATTCCTCAAGTTACCACTTCTACAAGTTGTGCTCCAGATGCCTGTCCTGCAGGAAATAATATTGCAGGCTTCACCTATTTAGGAACACATGATGGTCACAGATATTTCAGATCTAAAAGTTGTAATTATTCTTGGAACCAAGCCAATGCTGCAGCTCAGGCTGCGGGTGGTCATTTAGCAGTTATTAATACATCTGCTGAAAACCACTTCCTAGCCTGTAGAGTTCAAGGAAGCTATAGCTGGATTGGCTTAAATGATGTTGCTTCAGAAGGCCAACACGAATGGGTTAATGGTGAAGCCATTTCCTATACCAATTGGGCACACAATGAGCCTAATAATACAGGTGGATACTATTGTGGTCCTTCCTGCTATGGACAAGGAGCAGATCAGGTTGCCTTGAGAAGATGGTCTGGAAAATGGTATGACAGAAGAGAGTGTAATAAGCACGAATTCATAATGGAAGTTCCATGTGGCAATGATGTGGTTGTAAGTCAAATCGCTGGTTTACCTTCTGGTAGCCTATTCCCTGAAGGAATTACTACAATTACTTATGTTGCTCTAGACACGGTTACTGGAGCTACGGATACCAGTAGCTTCAACATTACTATTGGTAATTGTACTCCAAGCCATTGCCCTGCAAAAGGTATTTGCTCAAATTATGAGTGGATCAATAGAATTGAAATGGGTTCTATAGACAATACCTCAGGAAATGATAATGGCTATGCTGACTATAGCAATCATGTAACACATCATAATAAAAACCAGAAGGTTTATTTCAAATTACACCCAGGTTTCCAAGGTTCTAAATACAAGGAATATTGGAGAATATTCGTAGACTGGAATAATGATGGTGATTTTAATGATTACAAGGAATGTGTTTACCAAGGAAAAGGTAAAAACAAAAAGTCTGGAAACTTCAAAGTGCCTAGTTTTGCTGCCTCTGGAAACCTTAGGGTAAGAGTGGTAATGAAATGGGGAGGTTATGCAGGTCCTTGTTCTATTTTCTCCTATGGAGAGGTAGAAGATTATAGTATTGTTGTAGATAATGCTACTGGTGCTTCTAGTAAAACCGATAGCAATAACGGTGGCGATAACAACTTCGTTGAAGATGGACCAAGTATAAATCAAGAGCTTTTCAATCTTTATCCAAACCCAGTGCTCAGTGGTGGAGAAATGACCCTTGATATTCGTTCTGCTTCAGAAGAAGAAGTTGAAATCTCAATCGCATCTTCTACTGGTCAGCTTGTTTTTATCCAAAAATCCCAACTTAGAGAAGGAATTAATTCCTTGAGTATTAAACCTGGTGATTTAAGCGCTGGCGCTTATTTCATCCAGATTTCCAACTCAAGTGAGGCCATCCCCTTTGTTGTGAAATAATAGTCAATAAATAGTTTTCAATAACTATTTTGTAAAACGGCCTTCATTTAATTATGAAGGCCGTTTTTTTTGTCGTTCGTCAACTACATATTTTTTCAACAAAAACTAAAGCCCAGAAGACTCTAAGCTCATAGTTTTACCCAAGCTAAAAACAGGATAGTTGAATCTAAAAGGTAATTAGCGTTACGAAGGCCTAGGATCCAAAAGCTTGTTAGTTATTTCTGAATTGATTTGGAATGTTTAACACTATGGTGAGAAGATCTCTACTTAAGGATTTTAATTGTCGGTTTTATTCTTGCTCTTCGTCGGGAAAGCAGCATGAGTAATTTAAGGGAGGCATTTATGCCTCCCTTTTTTTTTGAAAATGGCGCCTATCTATTTCGAAGCTAAAAATTTCCCTTAAGCTCTTCCAAGAAACTGGCGCTTTATGGGGCAATAGAATTTAAAACCAATTCTTGATTTTTATATTTATAAGTTCTCTTTTCAATGCTATCACTGAGATGATAAGTATCTGTATCAAATGCCCGAAATTCTGTGTGAAGTTCCCCCTTTCCTATTGAAATAATACTTTCAGAACTTTGTCCTTTGCCGCCATAAAAATTATGAGGCATTTTATTCCACTTGTCCTTATCCCAAATATATAAATGCCAATTTGTGCTATACAAATTCCCTAGGCTTGGACCCCAAATAGATTCTATGGCAAAATCATCATTACCATCTCCATTTAAATCCCCAATCCTAAGGCTGGATTTTTCCAAACTATAATATTCATGAATCAAATCTTCCATTTCCGAATTGGTAGATTCTTCATGGAAAACAATTTTATAGTTTCCATAATTATCAAAACCAGATTGTACAATTTTATAGGTATCCAAATTTTTTAAAATATCATTTGCAGCCAACTGGATAATTTTTACACTATCCAATCTCAATGATTCTTGTGATCTATTTGAGGAGGTCTTTTGCTCGTTTGAACTTGTTTCGTTTGTACAAGAAAATAAAATGGATGATGAGAGTAGGATTCTAAGGGAGTATCTTAACAAAATATATCTTTTTGTGGATTAATTGAACTTATTAATGTCCTTCTACTATTAGTTTTTTTGTGCAGATTACAGTTTGCCTGGCATCTGTGAAACAAATAAAATAAATGCCATTGCTTAATTCGGAAACATCTAAACTTCCATTGATGGCAAGCTCCTTTTTATCGAATTCCAACAGTATTGATCCTAATGCATCGCAAACTTTTATTTTTGAAAAATCTTTTTCAGACTTAAAGAAAATTAAATCAGCAGCGGGATTGGGGAAAATTTGAAAGCCATTTTCCAAGGGGCTTTTTTCCTCCCTACCAACAGCTTCAGCCTTAAGCGCGGCAAATGCATTTACACGACCGGCGCCATAATAAATATCAAATCCTGGTATATCCTCGCTTGGGTCGCCTACCTCATCCTCTGCAGTATTTCTCAGGATATTTCGCAAATCTTCTGGTTGTCTTAGTGGATCTTGTGCCAATAGGAGTGCACAAATTCCTGTTACCAAAGGAGTTGCTTGAGATGTACCTCCCCAATAACTATTGTAATTATTATTGGAAGAATGACTTAATCCATATATATAATTACCGGGGGCCACTACATCAATATGACTTCCAAAATTACTCCCACTTGTAGCACTCCAAAAAAATGGTGAAGATCTTTCATCATTAGGGTTAGTAGACCCTACAGCAATGGTTTTTGCAAGTCCGGCAGGGTAATAGGTTACTTGATTATTTTCATTCATCATACAGGCAATTATAGTTACCCCATTTTGATAGGCATAATCCACTGCATCATCCATCAATTGTGAAAATCCACTTCCACCAACAGACATATTAATGATGCGTGCACCATTGTCAACTGCATAATATATCCCATCTGCAAACCAGGAATAAAGTCCAAAATTATTGCCATCCAAGATTTTACCTGTAAGTATTTTACAATACCAATCCACACCTGCAAAACCTATATTATTATTGGCCTTAGCCGCAATAATTCCAGTTACATTGGTTCCATGGCCATGATCATCCTTTGGATGATTATCATCATTGGCAAAATCCCATCCATTAATATCATCCACATAGCCATTATTATCTTCATCTGCACCATCCACCGTGTCGAAAGGATTTATCCACAAACGGCCTTCCATCTCCGGATGATCTAGTTTTAAACCGGCATCTAAAACAGCTACTATTAAGGTAGAATCTCCCCTTTCAATATCCCATGCCGTGTCCATATCCACGTCGGCATCTGCTGTAGCCGGTGAAAGATTGAAGCTTCCATCATTTCTCAATCCCCACTGACTGGAAAATTTAAAATCGTTGGGAAGGGTGGATTGGCTTCCTTTTACACCAGCTCCTCTTCCAATATAATTGGGTTCAACATATTCGAAAAAATCGGTTTGTAAATATTTTGCAATTAGAAGATCTATGTTTTGCTCTTTGTCAAACTTTAGCACAAAAGCTTTTGCCTGCGACCTATTCCCGGTTCTTAAAATTTCAATTACTCCAAATTCCTTATTTAAAATATCGATGGAGTTTATTCCAAAACGATTAAATTCCATTTGGCTTTGATAGTTTTCTGAAAGACTCTCCTTAAATTTTAGAATTAGATATTCAGAGGAATGGGGCTCGAGCTTTTGGCCAATACCCGAATAAGAAAAAAGGACTAGACTGAGGAAAAGGAAGACAGTTTTCATGATATTGACGAGCTTGAATATTAGGTGTTAATTTCAAAAAACATAAAGGTAAAAAAATCAATGACAAGGCCTTTATTTCATTATCCCCTAGCTAATAAACCTATTTGGTCTTCACTAATTTCTCAACCAAGGCAAACTGATATAATTCAACCATATTCTTTACTCCTAATTTGTGGAAAATTCTGGATTTATAGGTGCCTATGGAAGATTTATGAAGATGAAGAATATTGCAAATTTCGGTTACAGACTTACCTTTAAGGAGTAAAGATAGAATTTCAGATTCTCTTGATGAAAGAGTATTTATCCCATTCTCCTTGCCAATGGTCCTGCATGTCATATACTCCAATAAATCTTCACCAGAAAAGTATTTACGATTGTTTAAAATGGTGTTTATGGCATAAAGCATCTCATTATCGTCTACCCCCTTCTCTACAAAGCCTCGGATTCCAAGCTCCAATAACCTTCTTATATAAAGTATTGGAGATTCCATTGATAAAATTAAAATTTTAACCTTGGGGATTTCGGCTAGAATCTTTTCAATCAAAACCGTTATTTCCATATCTGGAAGGTTGATATCCAAAATAACTAGATCGAATATATCAGTCTTATTCTTGCTGATAATTTCCTTTTGTTCCTTCTTTTTTAATCGAATAATCGATAAGGCCTCCGTGGCATTTAATGCACTATAAATACATTTAAAAAGTTTGTTTCGATTCAAAAAAGATTTTAAACCCATTATTACAATCGGATGATCGTCGACAATTAAAACAGATTTTGCAGTCATAGGCAGAATTTAAGCCCGAGTAAAATATAACCCTTCTTAATCCTTAATTGTAGAAAAAACACTAAACCAAAGTAGAATTATTTGCGGGGCTTACTATAATTCATTTTGTTTAAACCATTATAAAACAATAACTTATCTAAGCATGGTTCTACAGCGGGAAAAATGATTCATTGTAGTGATGCAGAAAAAATAGGAGTCTAAAAACCTAAAAATAAATTGACAATAAAAATCAACAATGGAAAAACTTATAAATTCATAGACCTTGAATTCTAATGCAATTTCACAGAGAAAAAGGCTCAAAGTTTTTCTTATTTCACAATCATTTTTGAAAAGAATGATGATGACAATGGATGCTCATCCTCCCAATTTCACAAAACAAAAGAGTGCTCTATAGTCCGAATTTAATTTAACCATTTGGGTCTAAAATTTCCCCTGGTCAAACAATTTTCCTTTAATCCAAATTGCCTTAATTATTTAGTATTTGCTGCCTTCAATTTTGAAATTGAAAAAAAATGTAAATAATAAGCCAAGGGTACCAAAATTCCAGGTAGCAAAACAACTGGCCATTGAGTTACTATGGTATTGGCAGGATCATTCATAAAAACCCTTAAAACACTTGGAGTTGACATAATTGCGATAGCTACAATATTCCCGAGTAATAAAAGGCCTAAAATATTCCAAATCATCAAGGCGGATCTTTTCATTTTGTTTCCTGAAATACAAAAAATGACCATTAGAGGTGCAGATATTCCGGCGAGAATATCAAAATTTCTTCCTTCAAAAGTCATTTGAATAGGGATAATTTCATCCAAAAATAAAATCCAAAGTAGAATTTCCACTGCTATTCTAAAAGTTTGAAGATACACTATTGATTTTTGGGAAATATTCGCCAAAAGCTCTTTCATAATAGAACTTCGCAAAAGAATTACCAGAACAATAAGCGGAGGAATTATCACAATAATAAAGGGTGGCGGAATTTTGTTGAAATCTCCAATAAAGCCTGAAATTGAAACTATTGCCAAAAAAGAAATCCAGAGAAAAATTCCTATTAAAAACCGGCTTTTCACTTTTTTCCTTTTGGCTTTATCCATTTTTCCAGAAGCTCTAATGATCCCAGCGTAAAGAATAATAATACAGACAAGGCTTACTAAAATAAAACCTAATTCTGCCATAAGTTTGAGGTCCATAGTTTGGGATTTTTAAAATTTTGAGTTTCAAATTTATTAAGCCATCCTAAAAAAAAATTAGAAAAGTGCTAAGCAACTGCAATGGCTGAAATTTCAACATTCACATTTTTTGGTAAGCAAGAAACCTGCACTGTTTCCCGGGCAGGAGGATCGCTTTTAAAATAAGAACCATAAACCTCATTGATATTGGAAAACTGCCCCATATCACTAATAAAAATGGAACATTTCACAATATTGGAATAATCCATCCCTGCCTCATTTAATATGCTACCTAAATGTTTCATCACTCTATGTGTTTCTTCTTTTACATCTTCAATATGCAATTGGCCTGTTTTAGGATCCATGGCAATTTGCCCAGAAATGTATAAGGTGTTATCTACCAATACCGCCTGATTATAAGGGCCTATGGGTGCTGGTGCTAAGTCTGTATTTATAATTTTCTTCATTGTTAAAAATTTTATTTTAATTCATTTTATTATTTCGATTTTTGCCTTCCAGACCACTAAAGTAAAATTGTTGAAGCTATTATTGATTGATAATTACGATTCATTTACATTTAATTTGCTTCACTACCTAGAGCAATTGTGTGAAAATATCACGGTTAAACGGAATGATGAAATAGGCCTGAAGGATATTGAAGACTTTTCTCATATCGTCCTTTCCCCTGGCCCTGGTTTGCCTAAAGATGCAGGTATTTGTTTGGATGTAATTAAAACCTATTCCAGTAAAAAATCTATTTTGGGTATTTGTCTTGGTCATCAAGCTATTGCAGAGTATTTTGGTTTTAATCTTTATAATCAAGAAAAAGTTGCCCATGGAAGGATGGAGGAAATCAATAAATCATTTTCAGAATCTTGGTTATTAAAAGGAATACCCGATCATTTTAAAGTTGGTCTTTACCATTCTTGGGCCGTAAATTTTTCAGGAGAAAATAAACAATTCCAAGCTGTAGCGGAATCTTCGCGAGGAATAAATATGGCTTTTGAGCATCGGCATTTGGCCATTGCAGGTCTACAATTCCATCCAGAATCGATAATGAGTGAATACGGAATAGAAATTTTAAAAAATTGGTTGTTTCACCAACCTAAGGATTTATAGAATCAATCCGGGACTACCTTTCAAAATCTCCTACTCCCCTTCTTCTTTCATATTTAAGGTCAGACAGTACGCTAGAATTCACCCTTATGGATAGGGTATAAGACTGTTGGAAACCAAATGGAATCCAAGCACATTGCATTTCCCAACAATGAAGACTTCTAAAGAAATTAAAAGATGTAACTGTGAAATCCTTTCTTTCCAGATCATAGCCTGTGGTGAAATTGAATTTCCAATTTTGTGAAAGTTGAACATCTCCTGAAGCCTGAACAGCCTGGCTGACAGTTGAAGCTAATCCGTTGTAGGACTTTGTAAGTGAATAGCTTAACCTTAAATTCCAGGTAGGTTTAAAATCAATTTTTACTCGTGGGTCATAATAATTTAGATCTCCTTCTGTAATACCTAATTTAGGAGTATTTTCATCTTCCTTTCCTCCTTCTTCTTTCTTCTTTTTGTCTCCAGTATTTTTCTTTTTGGATTTGGATTTAAAAGTATTCGCATTTAAATTTATTCCACTAGCCAGAGTTTCACGCAGAGGCCTTAGAAGCTTTCCATTGGTATTTAAAGAGCTTTCATTTACTGCCGAACCAAGCTCTTCATCATAACCGTAAAAACTGTAGCTAGAATTAAAATTCAAATTCACCAGCCCATTTAACACGGTGGAGGTGGCAGCAATTCTCAAGGGCTGCCAATTGAATTCATCTGCAGCCATATTATAGGATGTATTCAAACTCATCCTCTCAAAAATCTTAACCTTCTTTATTCCGCTGCTATCCTTGCTAGACCTTACTTTAGCCTCCAATATATTTTGCAGTCCAAAATTCACATTACCCTGTTTTCCAGATCCTGCAGAACCATAAAGTTGGGAAATATATCTATCTCTAAGTTCGGTATTTCCCAAGGAATCAGACTGTACAGTTTGGTAGTATCCCCAAAATTCATCGGAAAAATCTGGGCGATAGGACAATCCTACCGTTGGGGTTAGTACATGTCGTAAAGCTTTTAAATAGCCCTTAAAATAAAATGTTCCATAAGCTTTGGTAGAAAGATTTACCTGGGCGCTAAAATCTCTGTTGGCAAAAAATCCGGAGCTCGTGTCTGAGGTAATGGAATTTGTAGAATCTACAAAGCGATAATCCTGCCTTTTAAAATACCATCTCTCAGTATAATTTACACTAGGGTTTAAAACGAAATTGTTGAAAATTTTATAGTTGGCAGAAATTGGAATAGAATGGCTGATACCATTTCTAGCATTGTCCAAAAGCGTTTCCCGATTAAAAATATCGGCATCTAATGTGGTCCTTATTTCATTTGCTGTATTTGCAGTATAGGTAATTCCAATCTCTTCAAACCATTTTTTCTTTCCTACAGCCACTTTCTTCTTAAAAGGAAAAAGTCGATTTACAGAAAAGGTTGCTTGTGGTAGGGTAAAGGAAAGTGCCTTCGTAGCATTATTTTGATTGTGCCTAGCGGAAACACTAAGATTAAAAGGTTTCCCCGGCCAACTTTTATTTATACTCACACTGGAGGCCAATTGATTGGTTAGAATATCCTGAGGATTGGTGCTTGTAACCTGATAAAATGTCGCTGAAGCAATATTTACATTGGCATTAAATCTAAAATTTGGATGCGCCTTAGGGTCTTGATTATGAGTCCATCGAATTCCAAAATCACTACGGTTATCAAATGCGCTGGAGTTATACTCAGCAAATTCCTCCCTTCCGAATCGGATTAAATTGTAGCTCAAGCTTAAATTTCCAGAATAGGCATAGCGCTTTTTATAATTGCTTAATGCTCTTAATCCCCAACCACCTTGGGTATAAATATCCCCTTTTATGGAAAGGTCTACATGATCCGTTCCCGCCCAATAAAATCCGCCATCCTTTAAAAAATAACCTCTAAAAGGAGAACTTCCATAAGCCGGAACTAAAATTCCAGATTTCTTTTTGGTTTGTGTAGGGAAAAACCCAAAGGGAACCATTAAAAATGTTGGAATATCTAAAAGTTCTAGATAGGCAAATTGAGTTACAACTTTTTCCCCTGGAATTACTTTGGCCTTATTGGTTCTTATTCTAAAATGAGGATGTTCGTGGCTACAGGTAGTATAGGAGGCATTTTTAATAAAAAGAATATTCTCCCCGAATTTTTTTACATCTTCACCATGCAAAAAACCTTCACCTTCCTGCGTTATTACCTTTTTGATTTTCGCTTTTTTGGTTTCGAAATTATATCGCATCTCATCCGCTCTATAGGTTTTACCACCTTCTGTAAACAAAGGCTTTTGAACCATCTTACCGGAAGTATCTCGAATTCCTCTTGCAAATAAAGTGCTGGTGTTAAAATCAATTTTAATATAACCAGCTTCCAAGGTTATATCCTGATATTTTACATAGGCTTTATTGTAAAGCTCTGCAGAGCCATCACCCGGACTACCAACTATAGAATCTTCCGCTGTATAATCCACATTGTCCTCTAAAAAACCATCCGCATTAGTGCTATAAACGGAGTCTGGACTAAGTCTAATCTTATCTGTTTTTTTAAGGTTGGTGTCTGATGGGTTTTGGTAAAAAGGGGAAATTGCAATGCTATCCATATGGAAATCACTGCTATCTGTCGGTTGTACTTGTGCTTGAGAAGGCACAACAAAACCAACAATCAACGTTAATAAAATTATAATTTTTAGACCCAATCTGTGCAAGATGACTTATAAATTTGCTTTAATATTCAGGCACACAATTTGAACGGCCAAAGCTAATCAAAATATAGTCCATTGAAGATAAACCAATCATTTACCGCTGTATTATTTTCAGCGTTTTTCATATTAAGCCATTACTGTGCCATGTCTCAAGGAAATGGAGTTCATGTTGTAGTGATAGATGCTGGACATGGTGGACGCGACCCTGGCAACTTAGGAACCAAAAGGTATAAAACCAAGGAGAAGGATATTTCCCTAGCGGTGGCATTGAAAGTTGGAAAATATATTCAGGACAATCTCAAGGATGTAAAAGTGATATACACTAGAACCACAGATGTAGCGGTTTCACTTGAAAAAAGAGCCCAAATCGCCAATAAAGCGGAGGCAGATGTTTTCATTTCTATCCATTGTGATTCCTTTACTAAAAGTTCGGTTACTGGAACTACAAGCATAGTTTTGGGAAGAAACCACGGTGATGAAAATATGCGGGTTGCTATAAAAGAGAATTCTGTAATTCTTTTGGAAGATAATTATGAAGAAACCTATGCTGGATTTGATCCTACTAAACCCGAAACCTGGATTGCTATTACCCTTTACCAAAATGCATTTCTAAACCAGAGTATTTCCTTAGCTCAAAAGATCCAGGATGAATTTAAAACTCGTGTAAAACGCAAGGATAGAGGTGTAAAACAACAGCCTTTATATGTTACCAGCAGAACTGCTATGCCGGCTGTTTTGGTGGAATTAGGATTTTTAACCAATCCCACTGAAGAAGATTTTTTAAATTCAGAAAAAGGTCAAGATTATATGGCATCGGCCATTTTTAGAGCCTTTAGAGATTATAAAATTGAAAGAGATGCTTTTGCGAAAATAACTGCCGGCAACAAAGAGGAAATTCCAAATGTAGAATTGGAAGTAAAGCCAAGTATTGACAGCAGTTTGATAAAACCCAAAGAAGTATCCATAAAACCAAAAGAATCCATCCCTACTGTTTACTATACGGTTCAGATTGCTACCAGCGCCTTTAAAAAAGAACTTAGTCCCAAAAACTTTAAAGGGCAAGAAGGAGTGGAAATTTATGAGGAATCTGGCCTTTATAAATATGTTTTTGGCAAAGCTCAATCCCTAAAAGATGCAAATGTTATTAAACAAAAGATGAGGGAAATGGGTTTTAAAGATGCTTTTGTAATTGGAATTAAAAATGGGCAACGGATTCCTTTATCAGAAGTTATGGAGATTCTGCAATAAAATTTTAATCTTTGCCTAGCAATACAATGCATGATGCTAAAAGGATTAAGTAAGGAATTTAGGGTTGGTTTAGTTTCCCTATTAACATTCGGTTTAATTTATTGGGGATTTAATTTTTTGAAGGGAAATAGCATTTTCCAAAAAGAAAGAATTTTCTATTCCATTTATGATAATGTTGACGGTCTTGATAAAGCACGACCCGTAAATTTAAATGGTCTTCAAATTGGAAGGATTAAAGACATCTACCTTCACCCCGATGCTTCTGGAAATGTGGTTGTAAAAATGATCATCGACAATGATGTAGAAATCAGCGTTGATTCAAAAGCAGAAATCTATAGCCAAGATTTTATCGGTGGAAAATCTGTCCAGCTTATTCTCGGTAAGTCTAAGGATTTAGCAGAAACGGGAGATACCCTTAGGTCCAAAGTAGAGTTAACCATAAAGGAAGCCGTAAACGCCCAAGTGGCGCCGCTTCGTGCCAAGGCTGAGGATATGATTGGTTCTATTGATACTGTCCTAACTTTAGTTCAAGGCTTTTTAAACGAAGAAACTCGAAATACCTTTCTCACGGCCTTTAGCAGTATTAAAAACAGTTTTACTCTTTTGGAAAATACTCTGGAGATTGTAAATTCCAGTGTAAGTAAAACCCAGAGTGATTTTGAAGAAATAATGGCTAATATCGCTGAGATAACGGAAGGCCTAAAAAACAATGGATCGAATTTCGACAGTATAATGGCCAATGTTTCCTCACTTTCCGATTCCTTGGCAATTATGGAGTTCAGTAAAACCTTTGCGAGCATTAATCAAACCCTTAGCCTTACGGAAGAGGTGTTGAATAAAATAAATACTGGTGAAGGAACCCTTGGATTATTGGTGAATGATACTGCTTTATATCACAATCTTGAAAAGTCTACCGATCAATTGAATAAACTTCTATTGGATGTAAAATACAATCCTAAAAGATATGTACAATTTTCCCTTATTGGAGGTGGAAAAGAATATTCTGCAGAGGAAATTGAAGAATTGGAAAGGAAGGAAAAATCCAAAAAAATCGAAAAATAAGCTCTAGAATTAATAGTAACTAAAAGATTTAAACTATGCACTTCGGCATTCAAAACATACTCTTTGTTATTTTATTGGCCACTGCTGCTTACCTATTCTCACGAAAGTTTAGATCTATTTGGAGAAATATAAAATTAGGGAGGGATAAAAACCGATCAGACAATCCCAAAGAAAGATGGAAGCTCATGATTAAGGTGGCCATGGGTCAATCTAAAATGGTGAAACGTAAAAAACTTGCCGGTTTTTTCCACATTGTCGTTTATGCTGGCTTTATTCTTATCAATATCGAAATTTTAGAAATTATTGTTGATGGCCTTTTGGGAACGCATCGAATATTTGCAGAACCTCTTGGACCCATTTATAATGCAGCCATCAATTTTTTTGAAATTTTAGCAGTATTTGTCATTATCGCCTGCCTCGTTTTTCTATGGCGGAGAAATGTAAATGTTGTTGCCAGATTTAAAGACCTTAAAGGCTGGGCCAAAAATGATGGAAATAATATTTTGGTTATTGAAATTGTATTAATGACAGCCCTATTGTTGTTGGGTGCTGCTGAAGCCAATATGGATGAAGGCAAAGGGCCATGGCTAATCAGTGGTTTGTTAGCTCCTTTATTTTCTGGAATTTCCCAAGAAAATCTACACCTTATTGAAAGAATTGCTTGGTGGGCGCATATTGTAGGGATTATGGCCTTCCTCAATTATTTGCCCTATTCCAAACATTTTCATGTGATCCTTGCCTTTCCAAATGTTTGGTATTCCAATTTGGAAAATAAAGGTGGATTTACCAACCTCGAAAGTGTAAAAAAGGAAGTTGAAATGATGATGGACCCCACAGCGGACCCTTATGCTACACCTCCAGATGATGCCCCAGCACCGGAAAGGTTTGGTGCAAAAGACGTTCTTGATCTCAATTGGGTTCAATTAATGAATGCCTATGCGTGTACCGAATGTGGACGATGTACATCTTCCTGTCCAGCAAACATTACTGGTAAAAAATTGTCGCCTAGAAAAATAATGATGGACACCAGAGACCGTCTAGAAGAAGTAGGTAAAAACATTGATGCCAACAAAGGAGAGTTTAAAGATGATGGTAGATTTTTGTTGGACGATTTCATCAGCCGCGAAGAATTATGGGCATGCACAAGTTGTAATGCATGTGTGGAAGCCTGCCCTGTAAATATTGATCCATTGTCCATTATTGTGGATATGAGGAGATACTTGGTAATGGAAGAATCATCAGCCGATCAGGCTATAAATATGATGATGACTAATATTGAAAATAATGGTGCTCCATGGGCCTACCCACAAGCGGACAGGGCAAATTGGAAAGATGAAATGTAAGATATAATGGGAATAGATGAAAAGCTTCAAGAGCTGAGGGAAAATGGAAAAGCTCTTAGTCCAATACTACCTTCAGAAATAAAAAATTACCTCATTGATATTGATGGAACCATTTGTGACGACATCCCAAATGAGGAGCCAGAAAGAATGGCCACCGCTGAACTTTATCCAGATGCCAAAATAACTTGTAACAATTGGTTTCAAGAAGGTCATATAATCACTTTTTTTACATCAAGAACCGAAGATCACCGAGAGGTGACTGAAAAATGGCTAGAGGAAAATGGTTTTAATTACCATGGACTTCTAATGGGAAAACCCAGAGGTGGAAATTACCATTGGATAGATAATCACCTCGTTAGAGCAACTAGGTATAAAGGAAAATTCACCGATTTAGTGGATAAGGAAGTGACCATCCAGGTTTTTAAATCCTAATATGAAGGGTTTTTATTATATACTTTTAATTCCATTTATTTGGGCTTGTTCCAAAGAAAATAGCCTTACTGTAAATTTAAATTCACTAAGTAATTCCTTAGTACCCAGCTTTTCTGATTCCATTCAGTACCGAAGCAGTAAGGGTGATACTATAAGTTTATTCCCAATATCCAGCAGCAAATACTATGAAAAGCAATCTGGTAGTTACGATCAAGGTGGTAGTTTAGGGGATTTGGACTATCTGGAAGAACAAAGGGCAGAATTTCTAATTGGAAATGTGAAAAAAAATATCCAATTAAAATGGAAGCTATCCGCGAATTACCAAAATCAAAGACCCATGTTCTCCAGAGATGCCTTTAGCATTTTTCAAATTGATACAAATGGACAAAGCTTGGAGTTTTTTACAGCAGAGATACAGGATAGCCTTATATGTGAATTGCAAAACCAAAAATGTAATCGTTTAGACTCCTTGAGAATAGAAAACACTAGCTACCTTAGGGTTTTTCACAATGAATCCCAAGCTCCTAGGGCGTATATTAGCCCTAGTAATGGATTGATAAAGTTTATAGACAAAGACAGCGTTGTTTTTGAATTGATACCTTAAATTATGGAAACAGAAAAAATCAAAGTGCCTACAATGGCGGAAATGATTGGCCAAGGAAAAAAACCCGAAGTTTTATTTTGGGTTGGTTGTTCTGGAAGTTTTGATGATAGAGCAAAAAAAATAACTAAAGCCTTTGCTAAAATTTTAAACAAAGCAGCTGTTGATTTCGCTGTACTTGGTGCGGAGGAAAGTTGCACTGGAGACCCAGCCAAAAGAGCTGGAAATGAATTCCTTTTTATGATGCAAGCCATGCAAAATATTGAGGTTTTAAAAGCTTATGAAGTCACCAAAATAGTTACAACCTGTCCTCATTGTTTCAACACCTTAAAAAATGAATATCCAGAATTAGGTGGGAAATTTGAAGTTAGCCACCATACAAGCTTTATTAATAAATTGCTGAAAGATGGCAGACTAAGCATTGAAGGTGGAGTTTTTAAAGGAAAGAGAATTACATTTCACGATCCCTGTTATTTGGGAAGGGCAAATGAAATTTATGAAGCACCAAGAGACCTGATCCGCAAACTTGATGCTGAATTAGTAGAGATGAAAAGATGCCGAAGTAATGGTCTTTGCTGTGGAGCCGGTGGTGCACAAATGTTTAAAGAACCAGAAAAAGGTAATAAAGACATTAATATTGAAAGAACGGAAGAAGCCCTGGAAACCAAACCAGACCTCATTGCTGCGGCATGTCCCTTTTGCAATACTATGATGACAGATGGGGTTAAAAATAGCCCACGAGAAGGTGATCTTGAAGTGAAAGACTTGGCTGAAATAATTGCTGAAGCTCAAGATCTTTAGTACCGCTGTCTATCCTAATTTAAATGCCTAATTTAGGGGCTCAAAAAATTTCTAAATCCTCCTATCCTTAAATCCATTATTCATGATTGTCGAATAGTCTTTTTTTTTGACAATAAAGGTTTATAATGACGTATATAGACAATTCTATTTTCAATTCCCAAACCGCTTTTGACGTATTCGAGGGTGCAAATATTGGTATTGCCATTCATCAAATGATTTTTGATGAGAATAATATGGCTATAGACTATAAATTTGTTCGGGTAAATCCAGAATATGCCAGGATTTTAAAATTTAAAAAGGAAGAGCTGGAAGGTAAAAAAGCCTTGGAAATTCTTCCAATACTAGACAAGTCCCTCCTCAATGCTTATGAAGAAATTGTAAAATCTGGGGAATCTCAACATATACAAAAATTTTCAGATCGATTACAAATCTACTTAGACATTAGAGCATTTTCACCAGGACCAGGAATACTAGTTAGTTTTATTGATGATGTCACCAATAAAACTTTAAGTCAATTGGCGATAAGAAAAAGCGAAGAAAAATTTCGGACCCTCCATGATAATATGACCCAGGGTATTGTTTACCAAAACACAAATGGGGAAATTATTTCTGCTAATAGTTCGGCTGAAGAAATATTGGGCTTGAGCCTCGACCAAATGCAAGGCCGCAAGAGTATAGACCCCAGATGGGAGGCAATTCATTTGGATGGCAGCCCTTTCCCTGGAGAAACTCATCCAGCCATGATGACCATCAAAACTGGTAAAACCTATAAGAATATTGTTATGGGTGTTTTCAGACCCGCCACCCAGGATACCGTTTGGATAAATATTACTTCAGTACCCCTTTTCAAAGAGGATGAAAATATTCCCTTTCAAGTATTTACCACTTTTGATGATATTACAGGTAGAATAGAAGCTGAAAAAGCCTTGAGAAAATCAGAAAAGGCCAAAAATTTAGCCATTGAAGACAGTAAAATTAAGTCCAACTTTTTAGCGAATATGAGTCATGAAATTCGCACCCCATTAAATGGAATTGTAGGGATGATTGATTTAATGAGCAAGTCTCATGATTTTGAAAAGGTTCAAAAGGATCAGATTGAAATTATTAAAAAATCTTCCCTAGTCCTTTTAGATATTCTAAACGACATTTTAGACCTTTCTAAGCTTGAAGCTGGACAATTTCAAATTCATAAAAGACCGGCTCAAATAAATTCCATAATAAACCAGGTGGAAAATCTTTTTTCCGCTCAAGTGAAAAATCAAAATATTGAATGGGAATCCTCTCTTGACAATGAACTAGAAGATTATTTATTAATTGACGATTCTAAGATTACTCAGGTGATTTCTAATTTGGTAGGAAATGCTGTGAAATTCACCAAAGAGGGCTCCATTGCAATCCATTCGTCCTTAATAGCAAAAACCAAAGAGGATATTGAGTTTAAAGTTGAAATAAAAGATACCGGAGCAGGGATATCCGACCATGATCAACAGGAGATTTTTAAGGAATTTAAACAGGCTGAAGGTGATCCTGTATCGAATCAAAAAGGAACTGGCTTAGGACTTACAATTTGTAAAAACCTGATAGAATTAATGGGTGGTGAAATTGGGGTCTATAGCGAGTTAGGCCAAGGAAGTACTTTTTGGTTTAGCCTAAAAGCAAAAATTGTAGAGAAGGAACACAGTCCTCAAGCTAAACCCAGTAATAAAGATCCTGAAAACCAAAAAACAGAATACAACCTAAAGGTATTGTTGGCGGATGATAATGAGGTGAATATTAAGGTTGCTGAATTTATGCTTAGCCAAATGAAATGTGAAATTATAGCTGCCTATAATGGACAAGAAGCTATAGATCTTGTTGCAGATCACGATTTCGACCTCATATTAATGGACATCCAAATGCCCGTTATGGACGGAGTGGAAGCTACTCAAAAATTGAGAGAGAAATACTCAAAACTACCCCCTATTATTGGACTTAGCGCTAATGCCATGGAAGGTGATGCCGAAAGATTTATCAATTTGGGTCTTGATGATTATTTGAGTAAACCCATTACCATCAACACCTTAAGAGAAAAACTTAAGCAGTGGTTTCCAGACTAAGCCCTAATAGCCAATTTCTATAATTCATTCCAAGTTTTTGGCGAAATTTGTGGATTAATAGCTTTTAAACCATGTATAGCAATTTTGATGATTTATCCGACAACGCAAGAATTTGGATTTACCAAAGTAAAACGGAGCTTTCTCCATCACAGGAAGATCAATTAGAGGGGAGATTAGTTCCTTTTATTGAATCCTGGCAAGCCCATGGTCATGATCTCTTGGCCTCCTATAAAATTTTTCATAATAGATTTATTATTGTGGCTCTTGATGAAGCGAGTTATCAAGCTACAGGCTGTAGTATTGATAAGTTAAGTCATTTAATTCTAAATATTGAAAAGGAATTAGGCCTAAGTTTAATGGACAGAATGCAAATTTGCTATGAGCTTAATGGCAAAATTTTGAGTCTTCCTATGCCGAAGTTCAAATCCCTCATTGGTAGTGAGTTTAATGAAAACACCATGGTTTTTAATAATTTGGTGGAAACCAAGGCGGAGCTATTTGATAAATGGAATGTGGAATTAAAAAATAGCTGGCACAAACAAATGCTAGCTTAGCGGGCTTTTATTAGCTCCATAAATTCCAAGTGGATTTTTGCTGAGGTGGCAGCAATTTCGCCACCGAAAAGATAGTCGTCGCCTAAGGAATAATCGCAAACCACTCCTCCGGCTTCCTTTACCAAAATAACGCCTGCTGCAACATCCCAAGGGCTTAATCCATATTCAAAAAATCCATCAAATCTTCCACATGCCACATAGGCTAGATCCGTGGCTGCAGACCCCATCCTTCTGAGACCCCTAGTTTTGTGGATAAATGATTTTATTATTCCAATAAATTCTTCTAACCTTTCAAAATCGTAATAGGGGAAACCAGTAGCTATTAAAGTGTCGGAAAGGGATTCCTTCTGACTTACTTTTATAGGTTTATCATTTAAAAATGCGCCACCATTCTTCCAAGCATAAAAACACTCTTTTTGGCCAATTTCATAAACTACACCAGCCACAATTTCATCTTCCTCCATAAGGGCAATGCTAATGGCAAAAACGGGAATATTATGCAAAAAATTGGTGGTTCCATCCAAGGGGTCGATTATCCAATTTAGTTTTTCTCCCTTTGTAGTTTCTGTACCCTCTTCGGCGATAAACCCTGCTTCTGGGAGAATCTTTTTCAATCCCACCACCAGCATTTCTTCTGCACCCTTATCTACAAAACTTACTAGGCTATTTAAACTTTTGGTTTCTATTTGAGAATCTGAGACATGAAATCTATTTTTTTCAATAAAAAGAGCCGTTTCCTTTGTCAATTTCACCATGGATTCGCACAAAGCCTGATAGTTGAGCATAAATTATTGAAAATTAAAATTCATTAAACCAGCTTAGGACTGGCTTCTAGTTCATCGAAAAGTACAGATCCATCCTCCCCTATTTCCCTAAGCCTTATTTTTCTTTTTGTATTGATGAGATCTGGATTCCAAAGGGCTTTCACTTTAACATAATTCTCAGTAAAACCTGTGATATATCCCTCTTTAAAATTCCCTTCAAAAAGAACCTCCTTTACTTTACCTAATTGCGACTCGTAAAACATTCTTCTTTTCTTGGCAGATAGCACTCTCAACATCTTACTTCTTTTCTTTCGAATACCGTAATCTATAGTATTTTCCATTTCCGCCGCTTCGGTATTGTCCCTTTCGCTATAAGTGAAAACATGCAGATAGGAAATATCTAAACTGTTTAAGAAATTATAAGTCTCTAAAAAATGATCCTCCTTTTCACCGGGGAAACCTGTAATAACATCCACTCCAATGCAGCAATCTGGCATTACTCGCTTTATTTCCTTTACACGTTCTTGATAAAGCTCCTTTTGGTAGCGCCTTTTCATTTGTGCCAAAATCTCATTGGAGCCAGATTGTAAAGGGATATGGAAGTGGGGTACAAAGCGCCGTGATTTGGAAACAAAATTTATGGTTTCATTTTTTAAAAGATTGGGTTCAATGGAAGATATTCTAAAACGATCAATACCCTCCACCTGGTCCAGGTTTTTTATTAAATCCAAAAAAGTATGTTCATGCTTTTTGTGCCCAAACTCCCCTTTGCCATAATCACCAATATTCACTCCTGTAAGAACAATTTCCTTAGCTCCTTCCTCTACAATTTTCTTGGCATTATTAATAACATTTTCAAGGCTATCACTTCTGGAAATCCCTCTGGCCAATGGTATGGTGCAATAGGTACATTTATAATCACAACCATCCTGAACCTTTAAAAAAGCCCTGGTCCTATCTCCTATAGAATAGGAACCAACATAAAAATCAGCCTCATCAATTTCGCAAGAATGAACTTCTCCTAAATCATTTTTGCTTAGATCTTCTAAATAGTCAGTAATCTTAAACTTCTCAGTAGCTCCTAATACCAAATCCACCCCTTCGATGGTTGCAATTTCATTGGGCTTAAGTTGAGCATAGCAACCCACCACAACAACAAATGCCTCTTCATTAGATTGTAATGCTTTTTTTACCCAGTATTTGCATTCCTTATCTGCATTATGGGTTACAGAACAAGTGTTAATTACATAAACATCAGCACTTTCCTCAAATTTCACCTCTTGATAGGAGCTTTGTTTGAAATCCCTGGCAATGGTGCTAGTTTCCGAAAAATTTAGCTTGCAACCTAGGGTGTGAAAAGCTACCTTTCTACCATTCATATTCATGCTGCAAAGATAAAGGGGATTATTGAATGTAATCTCCTAATATTTATGGAATTTATTAGCGCTATTTTTGCGTTTGTATAAGGAAAGATGAGCATTATCTGCCATGGAATCTTTGGGATACAGCAAGCTGTAATTCTCCTTTACATAAGAGAATATTTCCTTCTGACAGGAATTCATCTCCTTCCCTCCTTGGATAAAAACATAATCTATCTGATATTCCGTAGAAGACTCTAAATTCGAATTCCAAATAATGCAATCCTTATTAAGTCCTTTGGAATTGAATAAATCTATTTTGGGAAAATCCTGCTTCCACTTTATAGGGAAATAAGCATAATTGGCTTCGTAATTATCCAAAATAAGGATATCTCTGTTTAGGGCTAAATAAGATGAGAAGTGCCTTTCCTTAAATCCTTCAGCATGGTGAATATCCAAAACAATAGAATGATCATCAATTAAATCAGATATTTCCAAAAACTTGGAAACCCTTTGATCCTGAGCTTTTATTTCCAAAAAATAATCATGGGTCCGAATAAATTGTATCCCGATTACCAGAATAATGATGCCCATATTTAAGAATTTATGGATTTTCAAATTACTAAGGGCGATCAAGAGAAACCAAAAGGCAAAAATTAAAATTCTTCGAGAAATAAAACTTCCATTGCTACTGGCATCTGGCATGGAGAAAAAGAGGATGATAAGCAAAATAAACAGAAGCTGAAACCGCCCTTCAAAAGCCTTAAAATTCCGAAATCGTCTTAATGAAAATAGCCATATGGTAATAAGTGAATAAAAAACAATTTGTGCCAGAAAAAACTCGGTCTTGCCGAAGTATAAAACCAAAATTTTAAGCTTTGTAAGCAGATACCAAAGGGTTGCTGCACCAAAATAACTTTCCACATCTGGAGCTTCCCTATCGAAAAGAAAAAGAAAAGCCAAAACAACAAAAGGAAGAAATAAGGCTGAAAGTAAAAGTCCTTTAGGAAGGGTGAAGCTCTGGTCTTTTTTAAGAAAGTCTAGAATAAAATCCAAGACAAAATAAATCCCAAGTATTCCGAAGCATACAAGGTGTGAGAAATAGGTGAAGCTTATAGAGAGAAATAGAAAAAGTAGATTTTTAAAATTAATCTGATTTTTTGCCCTGATCAACAGCCTTAGTGCGATAAAGAAACCTAAAATTCCCAGTCCAAAATTGTAAAAGCCCAATCCAAACAAAAAGGTATAGACCAAAACCAAACTAAAAAAACTAATTCCAGAAAGTGGAATTCTCATTTCTTTCAAGAGACCTTTAAATGCAAGTGGAATTCCAAGGGCAATAAGGCTTAGTAAAAGTTTATTTGCGAGAAAAACTGGAATTCCCATTTTTTGAAATATCAGCAGAATTAGATGCCCACTCCAATTGGGAAGCCACTCAGGGTTTATTTCATGAAAATTTTGAAAAAAGGAATTGGACTGCCCTAATTCTAATATTAATTGAGAATTGTAAAGATGTGATGCACCGTCTACAGTAGGAAAATAATTGCTAAACCAAATTGGCCAAATGTTTAATATCGCCAGGAAGACAAAAATAAATTCCAACCTAAGAAAATACTTGTAATAGCCCTTTTTCAAAATTTAGGATCTTATTCTTTTCCTTCTATAAAGGATATTATTTCGGGGGCTAGGGGGCTGGTTTTAGATCCAAAATGAGCTTGCCACTCTCCATTTTCATCCACTAAAAATTTATTGAAATTCCAGGAAACCTTTGCATCCTGTTTACCATTAAGTTCTTTGCTGCTAAGCCAAGCGTATAAGGCATTTTTAGATTTTCCTTTTACATCCGATTTAGACATCATAGGAAAGCTCACTCCATAATTTTTTTCACAGAAATCGGCAATTTTCTCATCCGAACCAGGCTCTTGAAAACCAAAATTATTTGCTGGAAAACCAATGATAGTGAAGCCTTTGGATTTATATTTATTGTATAACTCTTCCAGTTCTTTGTATTGATAAGTATATCCACATTTACTGGCTGTATTTACAATTAAGACCTTTTTACCCTTTAAATCTGAAAAGTCAAATTCTTCCCCTTCCAGGGTTTTGGTTTTAAAATCATAAAAAGATTTAATCACCTCTTCGGTTGAGGATTTAGAAGATCTAAAGGTGAATGAAAACAATCCCATGCTCAGTGCAATTATTAGTAATGTTAGTTTTTTCATTATTGGCTCAATTTGGCTGGGAAGATACTTAATTTCCTAGCCTCAGTTGTTTCCCTCAAATCTAATTCAACAGATATAGGAAGAAATTGTTCTCGATAAATCTGCAAAAGCAAAGACATCAGTTTTTTCTGTTTCAGACTTTTAATTTTTTATTTTTATTAATTCTAAATTAAAACAAAAGTGTTAATAGATCGATAGAATAGCTCTCCTAAACTATTTTTGTAAAATGGTTTTACAAATTTCTGAAATAGTAAAATTGAACTTCAAATTAGAGTGGAAAAAAAAGCAAAGTGTTTTGGCCATTCTTCTTTATGTGCTCAGCACCACCTATTTATGCTATTTGGTTTTTAAGGGTTCTGTAGAAAAGGAAACTTGGAATTCCTTGTATTGGGTGGTTTTAATCTTTGCCGCCATCCAGGCTGCTTTCCGAAGCTTTCAGAATGAGGCTGATCGTCGTTTTCTATTGTATTATGGCATGGTAAAACCCCAGGCCCTAATATTGGGAAAGATCATTTATAATTTTATTTACCTAAGTATAATCGGGCTTTTCACATTTCTGCTTTTTCTTTTTTTTATGGGATCAGAAATTGAGGATCCTTTGGCATTTATAATTTTAATATTATTGGCCTGTTCGGGCTTTGCTTCCATTCTCACATTTGTATCTGGAATTGCAGCAAAAGCAGGAGACAATCCGGCTTTACCGGCTATATTAAGCATCCCATTATTGTTTCCTCAGCTTATATCCTTAAGCAGTATTAGTGTAAGAGCATTAACTGGATTTTCATGGGCTATTAATGGGCCAATTTTATGGGTACTATTACTACTCACACTAGTAACTACCCTATTAAGCTATGTCTTATTTGCCTACCTTTGGCGAGATTAAAAAACGACTATGAAACGACACTGGTGGAAAGCACTTGGCGTAATTATAATCTTCTATACCATCATACAAGGATTTCTGGGTGAGGTACCTCATTATTTCATTTTAAATGAAACCATACGCAATATGTATTTCCATGTTACTATGTGGTTTGCCATGATTATCCTTATGCTTGCTTCCGTTGTATATAGTGTAAAACATTTGAGTTCTGGTACTCGAATTTCGGATTTACGTGCCAAAGAATTGGCTTTAACAGGAGTTGTTTTAGCTATAGCCGGATTGTTAACTGGCAGCCTTTGGGCAAAATATACTTGGGGCGCTTTTTGGGTGAACGATGCAAAGCTTAATGGTGCAGCAGTAACTTTTCTCATTTACCTAGCCTATTTTATTTTGAGGAATTCCGTTGAGGATCAACAAAAGAAAGGGCGATTAGCAGCGGTTTATAATATTTTTGCCTTTGTAATGATGATAGTATTTCTAGGAATTTTACCTCGAATGACTGATTCACTGCATCCCGGAAATGGTGGTAATCCAGGTTTCGACCAATATGATTTGGATGCCCAAATGCAAATGGTTTTCAGACCAGCCGTTATCGGTTGGACTTTAATTGCGGTTTGGATAACTACACTTAAAATTCGATACCACCAGCTACTTTGGAAAAAGGAAGATGTAAAGGATGAACAATTATAAAAAAATGACAAAATGAAAAATACGCTAGTCCTTTTAATAAGCACCCTGTTTCTTCTCCTATCGGGAAGTGTATTGGCCCAAGGTCCAGAAGGTGTAGAAATGGCCGATGTGATGCGGTCTAATGGGAAAATATATGTTGTAGTGGCCGTTGTAGCAATAGTATTTGCTGTGATAACAGTTTATCTCATTAGCATAGATCGAAAACTGAGGAAATTAGAAAAAGAATCCTAAAATGAAAAAAACTCATATTGCTCTCATCATTCTTATTGCCATTTCCATAGGCGCAATAATTTCCGCAACGGGCGATTTTTCTACTTATGTAGGTTTCCATGAAGCCAATGAACAACCTGGAACAAAATACACGGTTATTGGCCAATTAGACACTACAAAATCCATGAATTACGATCCACTTTCTAGTACTTTTTCATTTGTAGCAGTAGATAAGGACGGGAACTCTAGCCGAGTTCATTTTCATGAACCAAAGCCACAGGATTTTGAAAGAAGTGAAGAAATTACCATGAAAGGATACGCCAAAGACAGCGTTTTTGTGGCCGAAGAAATACTAATGAAATGCCCTTCCAAATACAACGAAAACAATCAGTTGGGAGACTACGAAACTTACTAATTCATGGAATATATTGGTGAACATTTATTGCCTGGGCAACTGGGTCGCTTTTTTGTTAGCCTTGCTTTTGCAGCAGCATTAATAAGTGCCTTTGCAAATTTATTTTACCTCCTCAAAAAAGATGAGCATTATAAAAAGTTGGCAAGGGCATCCTTTATGGTTCATGCTATAAGCATATTCTCCATTGTTGGGGTTTTGTTTTTTCTAATGTCTAGCCATTATTTCGAATATGATTATATCTGGAAACACTCCTCTCTAGAGCTACCCACTCGATATATATTTAGTGCTTTTTGGGAAGGACAAGAAGGTAGTTTTATCCTTTGGATGTTCTGGCATGCTGTATTGGGCTTAATTCTTATGTACAGCTCCAAAAAGTTAGAAGCTTCTGCAATGATGGTCTTTTCTCTAGTTCAAGCATTTTTGCTGAGCATGATTTTAGGAATCTATATTGGAGATATAGGCATTGGTAGCAGCCCTTTTGTTTTAATGCGAAATGCTCGTGAAAATATTGGCCTGCCCTGGACAGAAGTTCAAGACTACCTGCAAAAATTTCCGGTTTTTATGGATGGTCGAGGATTAAACCCTCTTTTGCAAAACTATTGGATGACCATTCATCCTCCTACCCTATTTTTAGGTTTCGCCTCGGTACTTCCTCCTTTTGCTCTAGCCATTGCGGGCTTAATTAGTAGAGATTATTCTAGCTGGGTAAAACCTAGTATTCCTTGGGCATATTTCAGTGTGATGATTTTTGGAACCGGAATTTTGATGGGTGGCGCCTGGGCCTACGAAGCATTAAGTTTTGGAGGATTTTGGGCTTGGGATCCTGTAGAAAACTCCTCTCTTGTTCCATGGTTAACTATGGTTGGTGCTGCTCACCTACTCCTGGTTAAAAGAAATAGCCAATCAGGATTGCGTTCTAGTTATTTTATGATGATACTCAGCTTTGTTTTGGTATTGTATTCTACATTTCTAACTAGAAGCGGGGTTTTAGGAGATTCTTCAGTTCACTCCTTTGTGGATTTAGGCTTAAATGGACAATTATTAATTTACCTGTTATTTTTTAGCATTACGGCATTTGGACTGTTTTTCTACCATGCTCCAAAAATGAAAAAATCGGCCTCAGAAGAGGAATTGAGTTCCAAAGAATTTTGGATGTTTATTGGGAGTTTGATTCTTTTGATCTCAGCATTTCAAATTATCCTCCTTACATCAGTACCTGTATACAATCAATTGATTGGTCCGGATAGTTATTTATCGCTACTAGATGAGGATTGGGCTCCTCCATTGGATCCGATTGAGGCCTATCAGAAATATCAACTTCCCTTTGCTATTGTCATCACCTTCCTTATTGCTATTACCCAGTTTTTGAGCTTTAAAAGGACAAGTGCAGCTAAATTTAAAAAGAGACTATATTCGAGTTTAGCCATAAGCATTATAGTAACAGGAATCTTTGCTACCATCTATAAGTTTTGGATGCATCCTGCTTATTTAAGTTTACTTTTTGCTGGGGTTTTTGCCACGGTTAGTAATATCAGTTATTGGCTACTTGTGGGAAAAGGGAAATTGCCATTTACCGGAAGTTCCATTGCTCATATTGGCTTTGCCTTTGTTATGATCGGTGCTTTAATTGCCAATGGAAAACAAGAAATTGTGAGCAATACAAATATTCGCCTATCCGATGAACTTCCCTCTAGTGAAAACTCTGTATTGTATTTAAATGATACAACAGACCTATATCAATACCATGCTATTTGGACAGGAACCAGAGATAGTGGATTGGGAATTCAATATTATGATGTAGAATATTATGATACCCTTCCAGGTAAAAAGGAAAAACTATTTAGCCTTGAGCCTTACATTCAAAAGTCCGATGAAATGGGTACATCTGCAAACCCTTCTACCAAACATTATTGGAATAAAGATGTATATACCCATGTGGTGTACTCCTCTCTACTTGAGGCTAAATCTGAGGATGGCTATGGTAATGAAATGGAAGTGAAAATGGAAAGGGGAGATACCGCCATTTACCAGCAGCATTTTGTGATTTTAGATAGCATTAAAGTGAATGCTAGGTTTAAAGATGATTCTGACCAGATTGAAAGATTAAGGATAGAGGTGAAATTAGTTTTAATCAATATTTTGGGTGAGGAATTTGTGGCCAGACCAGTTTATTATATCGAAGGAGAAAGTGCTGGTTTTGAGGATGCCTATTTGGAAATTCAAAAATTTAAATTCCGATTGGCAGGTATAGATACTGATGAACCAGATAGCAAGAAATTGCTGATTAAGGCATTTTCCGAAATTCAGGATGATCGTGACTTTATCATCATGAAAGCCATAATCTTCCCCTTAATAAACCTCCTTTGGTTGGGTTGTATTTTGATGGCATTGGGAACAGGAATCGCTATTTGGCAGAGAATCAAAGCTTAAATTAAATCACTTCATCTTTCTTCTTAGCAAGGTGATTATAATCTTCAATGAGAGTTTTAAGAAGCTTTTCCGGTGGAATATTTTCTTCAATTTTCAAAACCTTTTTAGCCTTTATGGCTAAATCAAAAATGGCCTTTTTACTTTTTGACTTCTTGGAATTATCCAATACATTTTTAATTATATAAATATCCCTATCACTTAATAAAAGTACATTCTTAAATACCGGTTCATAATTATCCTGTGGTGCCCTAAGTATAGTATCCTCGAGGGAAAATGGTCTTTTACTAATTATCACCACCGTATTAGCCACCAGATCACCAATCCGCTGAACTTTTTTGCTAAACATCATGCTAATAAATCCAACGAAAGGAATAGGTAGGTATAAAAAGACGGCTAAAGTTTCCAAAGAATTTGGACCACTAAATACATCTGGGAAAAAAATCAAAAGAAATAAACCCGTTTTTACATCAATAGCTCTCAATAACCACCTTAAAATAATATCTCCAATGCTTGCTGCAGATCCATCGGCTCTAATAACCCTCAATTTTAAAAGAAATTTACCAACAGTTCTCCCATTCCACAAGTATTCACAAACAGGATAATAAAGGGAAAGAGGAATAAGGATGAGTATTAAACTTGTCTCATGATTTTCGATAAATCCAATATCAAAAATCCAAAGAGCCATCAAAAAATATAAAATTTGAACTATTAGGTCCAAAAATCCTGAAGCTAATCGAATCCCAGCATTGGCTAATGGTAATTCAATTAATACGTTTTGTGCCGTGTAAACTTTTAATTTCAAGATAATTCTTGTAATATTCGGGGAAGATACAGAACTCTATGAGAGAAGCCTCATTTCTCGCGAAAAATGAAAAAAAATGGCGTAAAGTCGAGACTATACTTGACAAACGCATAGATATGCACCCTGATGAATCTATAGATTTATTTCAGGAATTAACGGATGACTTATCCTATTCGAGGACAAATTATCCAAAAAGTATTGCTACCCAGTATTTAAATTTATTAACTGCCGGTATATATCAAAAAATTAATAAGCGAAAAGTTGAAAAATGGAATAGGATTCTAGTCTTTTGGCGGGAAGATGTACCCCTAGCTGTTGCCCAAAAAAGACATGCCCTATTTTATTCCTTGTTATTCTTTTTATTGTCCATGACTATTGGAATTGTTTCTACTCATTATGATGAAAATTTTCCGAGAATAATTTTGGGAGATAGTTATGTGGATTTAACCTTAGAAAACATTGAAAATAACGATCCTATGGGGATTTATAAATCCCAAGAATCTGGTAATATGTTTTTAGCCATTAGCTCCAATAATTTACGAGTGGCGACTCTTACCTTCGTTGCTGGGCTGTTTTTTAGTCTTGGAAGCTATTACTTCCTCTTTATTAATGGAGTAATGGTAGGAACCTTTCAGTATTTTTTTCTACAGAAAGGCCTTTTTTGGGATTCTTTTCTAAGTATTTGGATTCATGGTACCATCGAGATTTCCTGTATTGTGATTGCCGGTGGAGCGGGTGTTGCTTTGGGCAGCAGCTTACTTTATCCTGGAACATTAAGGCGAAAAAAAAGTCTTATGATTGGCGGAAAACGAGCTTTTAAAATTTTCATTGGAATTTTACCTCTTATTGTTATTGCCGGTTTTTTAGAAAGCTATATCACCCGATTAACAGATTCCTCAATATTTGTAAAGGCATCTATTATTGGAGGATCATTTGCTTTTATAATTTGGTACTTCGCTATATATCCTTATCAACTTTTAAAAAGGAAGCTTGTTGAAGAATAAATTCCTTTTCATCCTTTTTATCCTTGGGCTATTCATTCAAATTAGCTCTTGTTCTAGCCCAGATGAGCCAGAAGTACAATCTGAGACCAGAGGCTTCAATCAAGAGAAAATTGATTCTTATAATCAACAGGAGAAGTATGATTATTATAAGGAAGTAGAAAGAAGTTCCAATCCGGTTTTGGAAATTTTCCTCAATATATTTTCCTTCATTTTTAAAATCCTTGCCAGTCCATTTGGGCTAGCAATTCTAATAGTACTGATTATTATAGTAATTATTGCCATAGTAAAAAGGGGGAAGTCTGGACTTTTAGAACCTATAAAAGAAAGGGATTCTGTTGTGCTATTAAGCAAAGAAGATCTGGAAACCACAGACTACCAAAAACTATTGGAAATGGCGATTCAAGCTAATGATATGCGGTTAGCAACAAGGTTTACCTTTCTCATTACCCTACAATATCTCCAGAAACACAAAAAGATAAAATGGCATCTAGAAAAAACCAATCATGAATATTTAAATGAGCTAAGTCCGGAATTGCAAAAACCATTTTCGAATTTGGTTAGAGCATACGAATATGTGTGGTATGGAGAAATGGATATAAAGCCCATAGTTTTCCAAAGAATTCAAGGATATTTTACTCACTTGAAAAAGCTCAATTCATGATTCGGAAAATTCTTTTTGCGCTTATTTCTATTCTTGGACTCTTGTTTATTGGCTCCCTCATTTTTGCGGTTTTTCAACCCAGACCTCACTCCTTCCATTACAGTTTAAATATGCTTTCCAAACAGCCTTATGGTTGTAGTATTATTAAATCGGAACTACCCTCCTTTTATCCTAATAAAAATGTTAGAGCCCTCGGTTCTTTAGATCTTAAACCCTATTATGACTATGTAACCAACTATGATGATTATGGCTATTTTAGCTCTGATGATTTTGATAGCAGTCTAGTTTTTAGACCCTTAAATAATATCGGAGCCGAAAACTTCAATTTTATTGCCTTGAGTGGTGAGCTACAAATGAGCCAAGTAGATATCAATAGCCTTTTAAGCCACTGCTACCAAGGAAATGCGGCTCTACTTTTAGCAGATGATTTAAATGATGAACTTGGCCAAACTTTGGGAATTAAAGCTTCAATTAGCAGTTCAGATGATGCCAAAATATTAGAAAAGGCCTTCTCTTTAAGATATAGAAATAGAAACTACCTAACACATAAATCCTATTCCCAGTATAGCTTTATTGAGGCCTTTCCTCCAGATGCGGAAATAATCTGTACAAATAAATTGGGCAAGGTTATCGGTATTCGCTTAAACATAGGCACGGGAAGCCTAGTTTATTTTTCAATGCCGATATTATTTAGCAATCTTCATCTTCTAAAAGACAGAAGAGAAATTGTTGAAAGCCTTCTCCTAGAATTACCAAACCGGAATACCTATTATGCCCAATATACTGGCGGTAGAACGGATAATTATACCAAACAACCGAACATAATGAGTTTTATTCATTCCCAGGAATCTCTCACCTGGGCATTTTATACTTTATTGTTTTCAGTTTTAATATTTATGGCATTTAGGATAAGGCGAAGCCAACGAATTATCCCCATCGTAAAGCCTCCTGAAAATACTAGTTTAAAATACATTGAAACATTAAGCAATCTTTACCTTCTGCACAATAACCACAAGGAAACCTCTCGGAAAAAAATGAACTATTTCCTTAATCGCATCCGATTGGAATACCATTTAGACAGCCAAAATATTAATGAAGAATTCTATTTAAAATTAAGTCAGAAAAGTGGGGTTGACCGCACAATAATTAAACAGTTATTTATTAAATACCATTATATAAATGCTCGCCAGGAAGTTACTTCCGAAGATTTTCAAGCCCTTTGCGAGCTCTTACAACATTTTAAAAATTGATAAATATGGAAGATGATAAAAAATCTAATGATTTGGAAAATAAAGATTTAGAGGGAAATAAAATCGAACAAAATCAGGAGGAAGCTATTTCTAGTTCTATACAGGCAGATGCTGAAGATGTAAATGAAGAAGGCAATATTCCAGATTTTGAAAAGGAAAGCGCATTGGTTATTGCCGTAAACAAAATAAAAGAGGAATTAGGGAAAAAATTGGTAGGACAAAGTAATCTTGTAGAACTTATCATGGCCGGAATTTTGGCTGATGGCCATATCTTAATTGAAGGTGTTCCCGGTATTGCCAAAACCTTTACAGCTAAATTACTGTCCAAAGTTCTAGATACCTCTTTTAACCGAATCCAATTCACTCCAGACCTGATGCCTTCGGATGTTACGGGGACGAATATTTACAATATGAAGGATTCAAAATTTGAATTTAAAAAGGGTCCTATATTTTCCAATATTGTTTTAATTGATGAAATAAATAGAGCTCCTGCTAAAACGCAGGCGGCGCTGTTTGAATGTATGGAAGAACAACAAGTAACCATAGATGGAAATGCCTATTCCCTGGATTTTCCATTTATAGTGTTGGCAACCCAAAATCCTGTAGAACACGAAGGAACCTATAAACTCCCCGAGGCACAGCTCGACAGATTTCTATTTAAAATTGAGGTAGACTATCCAAAGCTTGAAGAAGAAATAGAAATTTTGGAAAGAGTCTCCACAGGGCAGATTGGTGGAGATTTAAGTGATGTGAAAAAGATATTGGACGTTAAAGATTTGAAAAAACTTCGCGATGATGTTCGACAGGTTAGGGTGGAGAAAAACCTTTTAAAATACATTGCCAGTCTGGTAGAAAACACAAGGGAAAATGCTCAATTATTCCTGGGTGCTTCACCGAGGGCTTCAATTGGAATCCTAAATGCCAGTAAAGCTTTAGCAGCCATAAAAGGCAGGGATTTCATCACTCCAGATGATATTCGCCAAGCTACCTTTCCAGTGCTGAATCACAGAGTGGTTTTAACTCCAGAAAAAGAAATGGAAGGCATAAGTACTAAAGATGTAATCAAAGATATAATTGAACAGATTGAAGTTCCTCGCTAGGCATTTTCCAGACATTTATTTGAACCAAAGATTGTTAATTCTCTTGGTTTTAAATTCCTTTTTATTCGTATTAGGATTTCCCTATCCCCTATTTATAGGTTTGGCAAAGCTATGCCTATTGGGTATATGCGCTTTGTGTTTGACGGAACTTATAAGATTATATTTAAATTCAAATCCTATTAGTGCCGAACGAATTGTAGATGAAAAGCTTTCCAATGGAGATTATAATCCTGTGATTCTGAAAATTAAAGGTCATTTGGGTTTTGCTTCAGAACTAAAAATTATCGATGAATTTCCTATTCAACTTCGAATAAGGGATAAATCTTTTCATTTAAAATGTTCCTCCAAATTTGAGGAAGAGATAATCTATAAAATAAGACCAACACAAAGAGGAGTATATCATTTCGGAAAACTTCGAATTTTCATCAATACAAGATTTGGATTAATAAGCAGAAGGCTAAGCATTGATTTGGAAAAGGAGCTGAAGGTTTATCCCTCGGTAATACAATTGAAAAAGTATTCCTTTTTAGCCATTTCCAACAGATTACAGGAAGTAGGTGTAAAAAAGATAAGAAGGGTGGGTCAAAGTCAGGAGTTTGAGCAGATACGCGACTATGTTATCGGTGATGATTTTCGTCAAATAAATTGGCGTGCAACAGCAAGGAGGCAAGAACTGATGGTAAACCAACATCAAGAAGAAAAATCGCAAAATGTTTATTGCATTATTGATAAAGGTAGATTGATGCAAATGCCATTTGAAGGTATGTCATTGGTTGATTACGCCATAAATTCCACTTTAGTAGTTTCTGGAATTGCCTTAGGGAAAGGAGACAAAGCAGGAATATTGACCTTTTCCAACAAAATGGGCTCTTTGGTGATGGCTAAATCCCTTAGCAACCAAATGAATAGAATTTCAGAAAGTCTTTTTTCTCAAGAAGTTGTAAATGAGGAAAGTAATTTTCTAAACCTTTATAAGCTGATAAAGCTAAAAATCAAAAAGCGAAGTCTATTGATGCTGTATACCAATTTTGATTCTTTGATATCTCTTCAGAATCAGATGAAATATTTAAAGGCTATTTCCAAAAATCATCTACTTTGTACAGTAATTTTTGATAATACAGAGGTAAACCAAAAGGCGAATAGTAAAACTAAGGGTAGCAAAAATCTCTATGATCAAACAATGGCCGAAAAGCTTCAGCATGATAAAAAGAGGATTATTAAAGAGCTAAATAAAAATGGTATTTACAGTATTCTTACAGAACCGCAAGATCTTACTATAAATACCATTAATAAATATATTGAGCTTAAAGCTCGAAGCCTTCTTTAATTATCTCTGCTGGGATCCAAAAATTCTACATCAGAACCAAAATTGTCTATTTGCGAATTCGAATCATTTAGATAAGGTCCGAAAATGGAATTGTAGGCCCAAAATGATGCGCAATAGTAGAAAGGGATGACAACCAAAATTCCTAGTCCGCAAGTAAGCAAAATTCCGATTATAGTAATTATCATAAAGATTATAGCAAAGCCAAAAAAAGAAATAAATTTATTTCCTACTACCTTTCTACTCATTTCCATTGCCTCCCAAAATCCCAGTTTAGCATCTACAATCAAGGGTATTGCAAAAATGTAGGAAATACTTAGGTAAACCATAGCCAAAACACAAAGCAAGATTCCAGACCATTCAATAGCTCCAAAACTGAAATAAGGAACAAACTCACTTTCATCCATAAAAGTTAAGGAATTGGGATTGCTGAAAAGCTCAAAAAGCTCGCTTGGTAAAATTGCCAAAAACAGTAAAACGATAATTGGGCTAAGCAGTAAATAAAACACCAAATAGTGAAGAAAAATCTGCCCGAAGGATTGGAATGCTTTGAAAAAATCTCCAAAGTCTTCTTGTTTATTCATCAAATTTCTAGAAAAGACAAATATTCCTGCCAATAGAACATTGAACACTATTGAAATAATATTTGAAAGAAATGGAATGGGGATGAAAGCAAAAATTAAGGATCCGAAAAAGGAAATGATGATATAAATTAGGGTGAATCCGATAAAATTTCCTGCTGATTTTGCAAAAAATTTCCAACCTTGGCTAATGGTTTCTCCAATATCAAAATGGTAACCTTGGTTTAGCAATTCTGAGAAATCTGGTTTGTTGATCATAGTTTATGAATTGATTGGTTTAAAAGTTTCTTGAAATTTAGAATAGTGAATTTTGATGCCCGTAAAAACAAGGGCTAGAAAAGGGAAAATTAATGGATTGTGTGAATAAGCAGCGCTAAAATCCCCTTGCAAAAGATCAATAAAAGCGTGGCTCATACCACAGCCTAGACATTCCATTCCAGTACTAGCTTTTATTGGACAAGGGGCTAGCCAAATATGTAAGCCTATGGAATTAAAGAATAAGGCTAAAAAATAGCCGACTGCAATTCCATAAACAATCCAATATTTTCTTAAATAGGTGATTAGCTTCAGGAGGCTTGTTTTTGGTTTGGGTTTACAATGTAAAAAAACCCTCCCTAAATTCCAGTTTTTCGCATAAGGGTAACTGCAGATTTATGTATGATAATTCCATCGCACTCTAAAATATAGTAATAGGTACCATCAGGAAGCTCATCGCCTCCCATATTTTTACCTTCCCAATTGTTCTCATAGTTCTTAACCTCCCAAACTAATTTACCCCAGCGATTCATAATACTAATTTCGCAACCCCCGGGATTTAGTCCTTGCAAATCAAACACATCATTTAATCCATCATTATTGGGCGTAAAAAAATTGATAGCCGCATCAAAGGAGTTTCCACTAATATAAACCTTAATGGAATCTAATTTCTCACATCCATCTGTATTCTTCACCCTTAAATAAAAGGTAATGGTATCTTCCTCTAGAGGCATTATTGCCGAGGTGTTTTTGGTAAGCCTACTAGCCAATTGCACAGGTTTATCAGCAAACCAATAGTATTCATTCCCACCAAATCCTTGAAGCAATATCTCCTCGCCTATTCCCGCCTTAAAGTCTGACCCAACTATTCCCGCACCAATACTAAAGTCTTCAATGTTAATGGTTTCAGAATATTCATTATAGCAAGTTCCGTAGTCTACTCTTAGTGTTACGATATAATTCCCCGGACTATCCCATTTAATCTTTGGAGGCTCTTTATGATAAAAAGTATCAACACTAGCATTGGTACCAAAAACCCATCTAAACTTTACATCATTTGGATAAAAGCCTTTGCTGAAAAATTCAATTTCATGTTTTTCAAAACAAGTATTTCCAAACCAGTCAAAATCTGGTAAAACTTCCTCGCGAACTGTAATATTTAAAACCATGGTATCATTGCAATCATACACCTTGCCTTTTGCAATATGTGTTAAAGTATAATTCCCAGGGCTTGGGAATGTATAAGTTGGATTCGTTCCTAAAGCCGTATCCGCAAGTGTGGTGCTATCTCCAAAATTCCAAAACAAGCTGGTCCCATTTAAACTTTCACTTGTAAAATCTACGCTTAGGCCATTGCACAACATGCTTGTGTCTTCGGTTGGTGTAAGCATATCTGCCTCAGCATACAAACAAGAAACTACATAATATAGATAATCAATCCTCAGGGTATTAATCAATATACCATCCCTATACTCATCTACACAAATTCCCAAAGCAAAGCTTCCCTGTTGATCTGGCAATCCCGTAAGAACTCCAGTTTGTGGATCTAGAGATATTGGAATAGATGCAGGCATGGGATTTTGAGCTGTATAGGTCCCTGCAAAAGGAATAAGCACATAAGGCGGTGGACAGGCTGGAGAAGGGATGGATGCGGTAGTTGTGCAACCAAAATTTCCTGCAGTTCCTCCACCTCCGGCGTATAAATCGCATAAATTATATACTAATGAATCGCCATCAGAATCTTCAATATCAAACTTATAATTTAAGGGTTCTCCAATACAAAGAATATTTGTAAGGGTAGAAGCCACATGAGCAGAACTGTTGCCAATAGTATCCATTCTAGGGATTTGAACAGTTGCTGTTAAACCATAATTCCCTGATCCACTGATGTTTTGAATTGCAGAACCCCGACAACACCTTTGCCAACTAGCGGTATAACCACCTGGGATTGGTGGTAAATGCACTATTGCAGAATATACTACTGATTGCAAACAAACGGAAGGAGGAGCAACAGCACAAGGATGGGTGGTAAGTTCTTTTGGAATAGTATAAGGCGTTCCCCTTTGCATAGGTAAATCCTGAACTAAATTGTTTAAACTATCATAAATGGCCACATTTAAGGCAATATCAAAAGATAGACTGAAGCAATCGCGATAAACAGTGAGGTTTATCCTATAGGAATTTGAAATTGGGTTTAGGCATTGATAAGCCATATGTGCACCAACAATGTGGCCAGACCTAGCCGCAAATGTCGTTGCCATAAATATTAGAAATAGGGCAATTTTATGTTTTTTGAGTTTGATAGAGTTTCAATTTATTTGTTTCCCTGAATTGAAAACGAATTAGGCCGCTAATTTTTAATCTGGATTTCTCACGATAGTAATAGCCGATTTAAACACAATTTGTTTGTCACATCGAAGGAGATAATAATAAGTGCCATCGGGTAGATCATTTCCAGAATTATCCTTTCCAGCCCAATCGTTATTATATGCATTATTGGAATATACTTCCGTCCCCCACCTATTCATTATCATAATATAACATTCTCCATCTGGGTTTAATTCTGCCAAATCCAATACTTCATTCCTATCATTTCCGTCAGGAGAAATAAAATTAATAGGACTTATCACCTGTCTATCAATTACAATAACATTCATAGAATCAATCCCTTGACATCCAAATTTATCAGTTACACGGACATAAAATTTCAGGGTATCAGTAAATAGAGGTTTTATGGTTGTAGTTTGGGAAACCCTACTACTCATTTTAACATATTTCTCAGAATACCAATACCAATCAATTCCGTCGGAGGCGGTAATATCAAGCTCATCACCAAGATAGATTGTGGTATCCGGGCCGGCATCTACTACAGAAGATAAATTACTAATTAACACCGAGTCCTCCTTAAAATAGGTGCAAACACCGGTGCTTATTAGCAACCTTACCTTTTGCCAACCAGGGAATAACCACCTTACTGGTGGTGGAGTTCGCCCATTAAAAACTGGGACATTTGCTGCTCCAAATTCCCAGAGAAAATCTGCATCTGCCGGGTAGTTCCCTTCTGGAGTAAATAATACATTTTGATTTTCATAGCAGGTTTCTCCTTGGAAAGAAAAATCTGGATCTACAGGCTCTCTAAGATCGAATACTGCTGTACTGGTATCACTACAAACCCCATTATTGGAATAAGAAATTAGTTTCACTTCATATATTCCAGGACCAGGGTAGGTAAATGTTGGATTTCTAAAAGTTGATGTATCTGTAGTTACACCCGTCACACCAAAATCCCACAATTGTTGGTTGGCATTAACACTTTGAGAGGTAAAAGCTATGGTAAGTCCATCACATAAAATTTCAGGTTCCTCTATGGGTGTTACAAAATCACTAACAATATTGGGTACGCAAGCCGTAAGCACAAATTGATAATCGAGGCGAACGGTGCTTAACAAAACGCCATTTCTATATTCACTGGCACAAATACCAACAACATATCTTCCCAATTGATTGGGAGTTCCTGTTATCACCCCCGTATTGGGATCTACAGCAAATGCTGGAGAAGATGGAACAGGACTTTGACTTGTATAAGGTGCTGAAAAGTTAATGGTATTATAGGGAGGTGGACAGGCGGGACTTGGAATGGTAGTACCATTATTACAGCCATTAGTACCTTCACTTTTTAGGATATCACATAATTCAATATGAACAGAGTCTCCATCATTTTCTTGAACATTTAAAGCTAGGTTTAATGGAGTTCCAACACATAATACTACCGGAGCAGGATCCAAAAACTGTGGTGAATTATTGCAGGCCACGTCATTATCTGGAATGCTAACTGTGTAGGTATTTCCTTCAGATCCAGGATTTAAAATATTCTGGATACTATTATTTCTACAGCACCTTTGCCAAGTGAGGGTATATCCACCAGGTATTGGCGGTAAATTATCGGTAATGATATAATCCGCGTATTCTGTACAGGAACTGGGAGGCGCAGTTTCGCAAGGGTTTCCCGTAGCGCTGGCTGATAAGGTTACGGTGGGTCCTTTGGCAATATTAATTTCTTTAATGAGTACATTGTTGATATCGTAAACCGCAATATTTACATCTGAATCAAATTGAGCACCACCACCTGCACAATCTCTATAAATTCTTAGACGAATCCGATAATCGTTATTTCCTGTGCAGGTGTAGGACAAATCACCACCAACAAGATGTGCAGCATTTAAATCTATCCCAAACAGGATAAAAACCAAAAAGCCCAAAATAATTTTTGGGGCCTTGAATGAAATACTATAGCGTATAAAACTTAAGAATTGATTCACTACAGAAATAGGATTAGAGTTTTGATAAAATTCTTCATACTTGAGCTTCATGCTCAAACATCGATCAATATACAAAGAAACGAGTCTTGTGCAATACACAGCTATTTCTCGAAAAACTTTTCGTCCCAAATGGATTCCTTAAAAGGATGGCTCTGTTGGAAAAAAAAACATTAGCACTATCCTTTTTCAACTAGCCTTGCTATTTTTGGCAAATGGCAAGAGCATTTAGAATTGGAATTGTTGGGGATGGAAATGCAGGAAATTATTTTGCAAATCAATTTGTAAAAGAAGGATTGGAAGTTTCACATTTTTCTCGAAATCCAAAATCTGCTAGGCTGGCTGTTGAGGAATATTCCGAAGAACTAAATCTCGATTTTCTGTTTTTAGCGATTCCCGATGGGGAAATATCCGGTTTTAGCAAAACCATAAGCTCTGGAAGAACGGTAATTATCCATTTATCTGGAACTACTGAACTTTCTGCTATTGATGAAAAGCATAAAAACAAGGCCGTATTTTGGCCACTGATGAGTTTGTCTCCTCACAGTATTTCCGAACTGAAAGACATCCCCTTCTGCCTAGAGGCGAATACCGAAAATGCCCGAAATCTTCTTCAAAATTTTTGTGATCAACTTAATTTACAATTCTATTGGAGGGGATATGAACAACGACTAAAAATGCATTTGGCAGCGGTTATTAGTCAGAATTTTTCAAATCACCTTTTTCATATAAGTCACAATATATTGAAAGAGGAAGATTTAGATATGGAGCTTTTTAAACCCATACTTTTAGAAACCATAAATCGTTTAGGGAAGGAAGATCCCAAGATTTATCAAACTGGTCCGGCAAAAAGAAAGGATCATAAAACAATAGAAAGACATCTAGATTTATTAAAAGGATCCGAAAAAGAAATTTACAGTATTATCAGTCAAAGTATTCAAGAAGAGAATGAAGGAAAATTATAAAGTTTTAATGAACAAGGTTAAGGCCTTTGTATTTGATGTTGATGGGGTTTTAACCAATGGGAATTTGAATATTACTTTGGAAGGACAACCCATACGAAATATGAATAGCAAGGATGGATATGCCCTGCAGTTAGCCATAAAAAAAGGATATAAAGTTGGAATAATTACCGGTGGAAAAGCTGAAGGAGTAAAAGAGGCCTTAGCCACTGTTGGAGTAAAGGATATTTATACTAGCTCTCATTTTAAACTAGATTCTTGGAATGACTTCTTAGCGATTTATGAGGAAGATTTAAAAGCCGAAAATGTACTTTATATGGGTGATGATATTCCCGATTACCTGGTTATGGAAAGAGCTGGAATTGCATGCTGCCCATCAAATGCGGCTACAGAAATAAAAAATATATCACATTATGTTTCTCCTATTCATGGAGGAAATGGTTGTGTAAGGGATGTAATTGAACAAACATTAAAGGTTCAGGAAAACTGGATGCTTGAAGAAGATTTCACCTGGTAATATGTCTCTACTAAAACTCATCCGCTGGCCCAATTTGTTGATGATAGTATTCTTGCAATACCTCATCAAGTATTCAATAATTGACGCTCTGAATATTCCACATGTACTGGATAGTTTACATTATTTCTATGGGGTTTTATGCAGTATAAGTTTAGCAGCTGGAGGCTATATAATAAATGACCTCCACGATATAGAAACAGATAAAATCAATAAACCAAAGCGAAGGGTAATAGGAGTTAATATTAGTAAAGCATCAGCCAAACAGCTCTATATCGGATTCAATTTAATTGCATTGATTAGCGGATATTTAATATCTAAGGCCTCAGGCATGCCCAAACTTTGGATGTTGCCTCTTGTTGCTACAGGTGTTTTATACTTCTATGCCATTAACCTTAAAAAAATAGCTGTAGTAGGAAATTTGGTGGTTTCATTTCTTACCGCCCTACCCGTAATCCTAGTAGCCTTTTTTGATCTATTGCCAGCAATAGATGGAAGCAATAATGAAATGATAAAAGCCGGAGTATACATTATTGGCGCTTATTCCCTTTTTGCATTTTGGACAAATTTTATTAGAGAAATTGTAAAAGATGCAGAAGACTATGAAGGGGATAAAAAACAAGGCTATTCTACACTTGCCGTAATTTTAGGCCAGGAACAAATTCGCTATGTAATAATATTTCTAAGCATTGTGTTAATCTCTTTTACTGGATTTTATAATTATTATCTGTTTGACAATTGGATGGAAGACCATGTAAAAAAGGCTGATCTTGTTTCTGCCATTTATGTTCTTCTAAGTATCAATATCCCCATTCTACTTTTCATGTATTCAATTGTAAAAGCCAAGTTTTCTGCTCAATTTAAAATCAGCAGCCAGCTTATTAAATTTATCATGCTTACAGGGATTTTATCAATGCTGATATTTACAAAAGCCCTTATTTACTTTCAATAATGAATTTTCTCCCTCAAGGTAAAAAGTTAATCTTAGGTTCTAAATCCCCAAGAAGGCAGCAACTACTTAGGGAACTTGGGATAGAATTTGAAGTGAGGACCAAAGAAGTAAAAGAAGACTACCCTATTAGCCTAAGGAACTGGGAAATTGCAGAGTATTTAGCAGAGAAAAAATCCAATGCATTTCTCGAAGATCTAATGCCAGGAGAAATTGTGTTAACATCGGATACTGTAGTTTGGTGTGCTGGAGAATCTTTAGAAAAAGCGACGAATGCTGAGGATGCCAAAAAAATGCTGAGCAAAATTTCAGGAAAAACACATGAGGTAATTACAGGTGTTTGCCTTCAATCCCATGATAAAAAAATCCTTTTCCACGACACCGTAAAGGTTCATTTTATGGAAATGAGCCCAGAAATCATTGACCATTATATTGAAAAATTTAAACCTTTCGACAAGGCTGGGGCCTATGGAATTCAAGAATGGCTAGGAATGGTAGCGATAAGTGGAATTGAAGGATCGTTTTTCACCGTTATGGGATTACCTACCCATAGAATTTTGGAAAAAATACCCTTATTTTAGAGCTCCAAGAAAAGGAGCTAAAATAATTCTATGCAAAAATCCAAATTGGGCTTGGCCCTCATTCCTGTTATTTTCCTTATTGCCGCACTTTTTGTAAATGTAAAATTCGTGTTTAAAGATTCTGCCCTCGATGGGTCGAACCAATTGATATTAATTTTTGCAGGAGCCTTAACCGCATTAATTGGATTAAGAAATGGAACCCAATGGAAACAGGTGATGCAGGGAATAGAAAAGAGCATTGGAAGTACCACTGGAGCCATTTTAATTTTACTAATGATAGGTGCCCTTGCTGGTTCTTGGATGCTTAGTGGAATTGTTCCAGCCATGATTTATTATGGACTTCAATTTTTAAGTCCAGCAATTTTCCTTCCCTCATCTGCAATTATTTGTGCATTTATTAGTCTTGCAACAGGAAGCAGTTGGAGCACCACCGCCACCGTTGGCTTGGCATTAGTTGGAATTGGAACGGCCTTGGGGATATCGGAGGCTATGGTGGCCGGAGCTGTAATTTCAGGTGCCTATTTTGGTGATAAAATCTCCCCGCTTTCAGATACCACCAATCTCGCTCCAGCAATGGCTGGCACAGATTTGTTTACCCATATTAAATATATGCTTTACACCACGGTGCCCTCTTTTGTTTTGGCATTGATCATCTTTACCTTTATGAGTTTTGGTATGAAAGAAAGTGGTGACACTTCTGATATACAAATTATTCTCAATGAATTGGATTCCCTATTTTATATCAGCCCTTGGTTATTTTTTGTTCCAGCATTAGTGATTTTCCTAATCATAAAAAAGGTTCCTGCACTTCCCTCACTTTTAATTGGAACTTTAGCAGGGATGCTTTTTGCTGGTATTTTTCAGACCGAGCAAATTCAAAACTTAAGTGGTTCCAAAAACCCAGGATTTGTAGAATATTATAAGGTATTATTCAATTCCCTTACTGTGGATGTACAAATCCAGGCCGAAAATTTTACTTTACAAGAGCTCCTTAGCACAGGAGGAATGAGTGGAATGCTAAACACCATTTGGCTTATTCTATCGGCCATGGTTTTTGGAGGTGCTATGGAGGCCTGTGGATTTCTTGAGGCCATTAGCAAATCACTACTATCTTTAGCCAAAGGGACAGCATCGCTAATTGCTACAACCGTGGGCACATGTTTATTTGTGAATATCACAGCATCAGACCAATACCTTTCTATTGTAATTCCTGGTAAAATGTATAAAGATGCCTACCGCAAAAAGGGTTTGGCTCCAGAAAATTTGAGTAGAACCTTGGAAGACAGCGGTACTGTTACATCTGTTCTCATTCCATGGAATACTTGTGGAGCATACCAATTTGGAGCTTTAAAATTAGATTCATTTGCCTTTATCCCTTATGCTTTTTTCAATATTATCAGTCCAATAATGACCTTAATATTCGCTATTTTTAATATTAAAATCAGACAATTGAAAGAAAAAATAGCGACTTAGAATGGATCAAATAACGGATACCGTACTGATGATTTCTCCGAGCCAATTTGGTTTTAATGACCAAACTGCGGAAAGCAATAGTTTCCAACAAAAAGGCTTTGGCTTGGCTGTAGAAGAAATCCAAAAATTGGCCCTTTCGGAATTTAATGCATTTGTTAATCAGCTTAAGCAAAATGATATTGAAGTAAAAGAATATCAAGATCAAATTCCTTGCTTATCTCCAGACTCCATTTTTCCAAATAATTGGTTCAGCACACACTCTGATGGCAAATTAATAAGCTATCCAATGTTCGCTGAAAACAGGAGAAGGGAAAGGAGGAAGGATATTCTTCACGATCTGATAAAGGATTATGATTTTGAACATATTTCCTTGGAACATTTGGAAAATGGAAAACCCCCTCAAATTTTGGAAGGTACGGGCAGCATGGTTCTGGACAGGGTAAATAAAATTGCCTTTGCCGTAAATTCAAGTAGAACTAGTGTTTCAGCATTAAAAACATTTGGAGAAGCAGCTTCCTATAAAACCATAAGTTTTGATGCTTATGCAAGTGATGGCAAACCCATTTACCATACGAATGTATTGATGAGTATAGGCGAAAATTTTGTGGCTATTGGCTTAGAAAATATTGATCCAAAGCAAAAATCTCAAATTATTGATTCCCTGAAAAACTTGAAAAAGGAAATCATTGAATTAAGCCCATTTCAAATAAATCATTGTTTTGCTGGAAATATACTTCAATTGAAGAATAAGGATGGCGACCGACTTCTAATCATTTCGCAATCTGCCTATTCCAGTTTAAGTCCAATGCAATTGCATCAATTTCAAAAACACCATGACCGAATTATTGGCATAAGCATTCCAAGCATAGAGCTGTATGGTGGGGGAAGTGTTAGATGTATGATGGCAGAAATATTCCAAAAAAAGACCAGCTAAAATCGCTTTTCAAAAAAAATTAGGTTCCGATAAAAAGGGATTTTCAAGAAAATTGGCTGGCTCTGAAATTGCTTTCGGAAAGGTCTGCACTTGAATGTAAAAAAAAGGTGCTTAAAAGCCTCAGCAATTAAGCACCTATATCTTAAAAAAGGGGAAACAAAAATTTTACTGACGAATCCATTGTTTAGTGGATAGCACTGCATCTTTATAAACAAGTTGCATTAAATAACTACCCTTTGGCAAGGTTTCAACATTGGCCTTTATCATTTTATCATCATAGTTAACCTCAAAATCCACAGTTTGCATTTGTCCATTAAGACTTAACACTCTAATGCTTATATCTTCATTTACTTCCTGATCGAACTTAATATGTACATAATCCACTACAGGATTTGGAAATAATTTAAAATCATTAATAGGGATTCCCCATTCTCCAACGGAAAAATCGGTGCTAATTAAGAACCCAGCTTTTTTCACATAAACTTCATCATTATTACTGAGGACATTTACATTCCAAACTCCAGTTTTAGCTCCCTGTGGAATAATAATATCAGCACTAAACTTAGTGCCACTGATAATATTAATATTGCTAATGCTGCTGATAACCTCTCCCTTGATACTCAACCAAACTTTGGAAATACCCGCAACTTGGGCCTTTTTAAATTGAGCTCTTGGAATATTAAAAATTACATTATTCAGGGTCTTATTAGGTTGAGAACCGGCTGGAATAATACTCATATTATTAGTATTTGTTCCTTGCTGAACAATAAAGCTATTCGGTCTGCTATGTGCACTGCCTTTCGCAACAAATAAATTGTATAATCCCAAAGGTGCATTATTGGGAATATTAACAATTGCATTCACTTGATTAGAATTTACAAAAGTTACGGTACCAGAGGAAATCGTAAAAGATCCTTGGCTCAATACCAAACTTCCTGATCCCTGAGAGGTGAAATTTGTATTCTGCCCAGAAATAATAACCGGTAAGGTTTGACCCCTATTGGCGATGTTTGGAGTGATGCTATTTACTTGTGCAAAAGCAAAACATGAAATTCCTAGAAAAAGAACAAGTAGAGATAATTTTTTCATTATAAGCATAGAGTTTTAGTAGCATTATGGTAATAGATGATAAAAGTACAACATTGGTTGCGGGCCTATCGAATTCTCATTTTAAATCCTTAGAAAAGTTATTTAAATATAAGTTTCGGTATTCATCGGCTTGTTTAGTTGAGATTTTGGATTGGATTACCTCCATTCCATAAATGGCATCCATAATCATTCTCTGCTCCACTTTAATAGAATCTAATTGAACCTTTTGATGAATCTGAAGAAGCCATTCGTCGTTTAATTCCAATAAAGCATTTTTTAATTCCTCCTCCTTTATAGAATCTGCAATATTTTCCTGTACTATATTCAGAAGGAAAAGAACATAGGCAGAATACCTCTCATCATTTTTCGGAAATGAAGACTGACGACTCAATAGCAAATCATAAGCCTTCATTACTTGATTGCTATTAAAATAGGCTGAGCTCAGATTTAGAATACCGTCTTGATATTTAGGTGAAATTTTTAAAGCTTTTTGATAATAAATAATCGCATGGTCAAAATCTTTTTTCAGTTGGTAAACGGAAGCAATATTATTAATGACATGGATCATGTTTGGATGTTTACTTTCTGCTTCTAAGAAAAGTTGTAAAGCCTCCTCTTCTTGCCCCATATTTAATTTTGCTAATCCTTTGTAAAATGAAATAGGTACTGAACTTGGGTCCAAATCATAAAAAGAGTAGTCCTCAATTTTTTCGGAGACCTCAGACATTTGCCACCATTGATTCGCGGATTTATAGGACAATAGTGATTTTGTATAAATTTCTCCCTTCCATCGTTGCAGCCCTATGGTAAAACCCATTAATCCCAATACACAAAAGGCCAGCGGAATCAACTGGTATATTTTTAGGTTTTTTATTTTGATGTTGGAAAATTTGAAATAATAGAAGCCAATAATGGAAAAGGAGATAATAAGTATCCATTGATGAGCAATTCTTTCTCTCGGAAAGCTGAAAAATGAAATGGCTAAAAAGGCAATAATCCCAGCGATTAGCAATCGGTTGAACCGCCTCTCTGCATTACTTAAAATGGAATTTTCAGTATTCTTCAATCCCATAAAAATAATGGAGAAAAACATGAAAAGGAAAGCCATAAGACCTACAATCCCCTGTTCACTCAGCACCCAAAGAAAATCGTTGTGAGGTCTTTGAAATTGAACTAGCCCCTGCCTGGCTCGCCAAATATCTGATCCATATTTTGGAAATTGTATTTTCCAATTTCCCATCCCAACTCCTAAAAGTCCATTATCCTGAATCATCAATCCACTGCCCTTCCACATCAATACTCGCTCTTCTACGGTAAATGTTTTCTCAGTTTCAGATTTTAGTTCCAGGTTAAATGCTAATTCTTGTGATTGCAAATTGTCTTCAGCAGAATAGTAAAAGACCACAAAACCAAGCCCAAATGTTAAGAAGACAATACTTGCCGAAACCTTATTGAAAAGTGAGCTAAGTCTAAACTTAGTTTTTTGAATTCCCAAAATACCGAAATAACTCAAAGCGAAAACTAATAGCGCAATCCACGCCGATCTAGATTCTAAAAAATAAATCCAAAATAGGCTAACAACTAAAACCAAAGCTGAAAACAAAGTCCAAAACCGAGACCTCAAATAGATTGACTGCACTAAAAAAGGCAGGCTAAGAACTAAAAAACCCGCCCACAAATTTCGATGGGAAAAGCTAGACTTCAATTGATATAGATCTAGGATTTCAGCTCCATGTAATTTAATTTCTTGATTTAGCTGAAAAAACCCGATAAGCATTGCTAGCCATATAGCTATTACAAAACCTTTTAAAAAATCAGTTTTCCAGCTTTTAAAAAAATTAAATATTGCTGGAAGTACCAACATTAGCGAAAAAAGAAAGAAATCCCTAGAAATTATCCAATAGGCCTCCACCCTATTTACAGCTACAAAAAGGGATAATAATGCTGTGGCCAGGAAAATCCAAAATGGAAAAAATGCCTTGGATTTAATAAAAGCCCAGGAAATGTTCCAGTCCGTTTTTTTCAATAGAAATATGGAGATTATTCCAATTATCACAGATGAAAAACACAAAATTGTGAATCTCGGCATTAGAGATGGATCCATGGCTGTAAATGAATAGCTAAGGATTAATACCGAAGGGAAGGCTAAAAAGAAGAGACGATATATCCAGTTCTTTTTGCCCATTTATTTTTTTGAAACTCTTTTTAAATCCAATAAATTCATTGGGTTTCCTTCCAAACCGCTGATAGTTTTAGGATAAAACCTAAGCACCTCATCATAATATAATGGTACTATTGGAGCCTCACTGATCACCAAACTGTCCATTTTTTGATAAAGTAAAATTCTCAAACTATCATTCGTTTCTTTAGATGACTGTAAATACCATTGGTCGAACAATTCACTTTTAAAATGGGTGTAATTTGGGCCATTTGGACACCAGTTTTTGGAATAAAAAAGGGATAAATAATTTTCTGAATCTGGATAGTCTCCTATCCAACTGGCTCTAAAAAAATCAACCTTGGAGCTAGAAATGGCCTGCCTTAAAGTTGATGGTGGAGAAACTTCTACTTCTATATTCATTCCCAATTTGGACAGCTCACCTTGGATATATTCACATAGATCTAAATAGGAGGCATTGGTTTGTATTTTTATTGCTGGAAGTCCTTGTCCATTTGGAAATCCTGCTTCCTCCAAGAGTTTTGCAGCAAGTTCTGGTTGATAAGTATAGCCTTTTATTTTTAAGGAATCGAAGGCTTTTAAACCTTTGGGTATAATACCTGAATAGGCGGGGCTTCCAATATTGTTTCGGAGATAGCGCATCATCTTTTTCCTATCAAAGCCATAGTTTATAGCTTGTCTTATCTTTTTGCTTTTTAAGGGACTATTTTTTAAAACATCTTGAGTGCTATCCATTAAAAATGCCAGGTATTCTGTATTCAGGTATGGACTGCGATATAATTCAAATTGCTCAACATATTTGGCATTTAATTCCCCTAAAGGATTCAATAATTCATCCTTATAGGAGGCATCAATTCCGGATATAAAATCCATATTACCTTTAATAAACTCCAGAAATGCGGCTTGCTTGTCGGGAATAAAACTGATGGCAATGGATTCCAAATAAGGTAAGGAGTTTCCTTTTTCATCCTTTTCAAAATAATTGTTGTTTTTTCTAAAAACCAGCTTTTCATTTTCTAGCCAGATTTTAAAATAAAAAGGGCCAGTACCTACCGGATTGGATCTGAAATTTGCTCCATAAAAGTCTACAGCCTCTTTGGGAATTACAGAACAGTATTTCATACTCAGCAAACCTAAGAATGGAGGAAAGGGATGCTTTAATTCAATTTTAAAAGTATTGGAGTCTGGACAAGAAAATTGCTTTACATTTTTAAAAACCCAAGAACCTGGAGCAGCAAGTTCTTTAGATAGGAGCCTTTGGAAACTATAAAGGAAATCAAATGAATTTACCTTTCTGCTTTTGGACTCTGCAAAGCATTCGTTTTCATGAAAATAAACATCTTTTCGAATTTTAAAACTATAAATGGTTGCTGTGCTATCCATGGTCCATTTTTCGGCAATAGCTGGAAGTACATTTAATTCCCTATCCATTTGAACCAAACCATTAAAAATTTGGTTGCAAGCCCAAATCTCATATTGCGCCTTGGAAAATGCAGGGTCCAAAGAGCTTATTCCAGAATGGGAATTATACCTAAAAATTAATTTATCATCATATTCAATCTTCTGGGAGCAGGAACTCAAAAGGACCAGGAAAATGGCCAATGCCCATCCAAAAGAAAATTTTAATACTGAACAAAAAGAAAATCCCTGTTTCACCTGCGACATTTTAAAATTGGATGCTTTTTAATTTTTGAATTATGGTGGCTGCCATTTTTTGTTTAGACTCTTGGGTCCAACCCGCAATATGAGGGCTTAGGATTACTTTTTCTGTTTTTATTAATTGCTGAAATTCCGCAGGCATTTCACCATCAAACATATTTTCAAAAGAGCTTTTTTCGAATTCTAAAACGTCCAAACATGCTCCCAAAATTTTACCCTTTTCTATTGCTTCAATAAGTGCTTTGGTATTTACAATTTTACCCCTTGCAGTGTTGATCAAATAAAAATCTTTGGAAAAGCCATCAATAAACTCTTGGTTCAGCATATTTATGGTTTCGGGGTTTTGTGGGATATGTAGACTTAAAATATCGGCCTTCATTTTCAATTCGTCCAATTCCACTTCCCTTACTATATTATTTGAAAAACCTTTTTTGTATTTGTCGTATGCTAAAACTTCGCTGCCAAATCCCATTAATTTTTTGGCGAAGGCGGATCCATTATTACCATATCCAATAATTCCAATGGTTTTTCCTGAAAGCTCCAAGCCTCTATTTTCTTCTCTCCTCCAAATTCCATTTCTCACCTCATCATCCGCTCGTTTCAAATTATTAAAAAGCATGAGAATCATAGCTATAGCATGTTCGGCCACTGCATCTCTATTTCCTTCTGGAGCACTAAGCAAGTGAATACCCATCTTTTTTGCAAAGGGAATATCAATATTTTCCATTCCAGCACCTACTCTTCCAATAAATTTGAGATTTGAAGCCGCTTTCAAAAAATCCTTGTCTATAGGAAATCTACTTCGTAAAATGAGCCCATTATATTCGCCCAATTTGGGAATCAGCTTTTCTTTGGAAGTGCTATAATCCTCAATAATTTCAAAATTAAGATCTCTTAGCCCTTGCAGTAAATCTTGGTGAACGCTGTCTATTACTAATACTTTCAATCTATATTTTTTGGTGGAATGGTGCTCGGTCCTTCACGATCGGCTTGATAATGAGGAGACATTATTTCAACATCATTTTTGGCGAATACATCCTGCATTAGGGCGTGTAAATCAGAATAAATAGATGATTGTTTTGCCGGCTGCTTGGTATAGGCATTTAACTGATAGGACACATAAAAATCGTCTAGACTAGTTTGCAAAACAAAGGGGGCCGGGCTTTTTTCCACAAAGGGAGTTTTATCCGCTACTTCTAGTAACATACTGTGAACTAATCTCCAAGGAACATCATATCCAATGGTTATAGAAGTGTGTAAAACCAGGCCTTCAGACATTTCGCTACTCATGGTGAAATTAGTACTGGCATTGTTTAGCACCATGCTATTAGGTATGGTGATAATTTCATTTTTTATGGTTCTTACTCTTGTTACCAATAGGTTCTTCTCAAGAATATCCCCAGATACTTCACCAACCTTTACCCTATCTCCGACTCGAAATGGACGCATATAAGTAATTACCAATCCCGCCATTATATTGGCAATGGAAGTAGAAGATCCCAAGGAAATTAAAATACCCAGAAATACCGATACTCCTTTAAAAGCCTCACTGTCTGATCCCGGTAAAAGAGGCCAGATCAAAACAAACATAAAAACAAAAAGGATGAAGCTGATAATCCTGGTGGTGGGTTTGGCCCAATCTGGATAAAAAGAAGGTATAACCAATTTCCCTTTTTCAACCTCATCAGAAAGGAATTTTACACCTTTGATGATATACCTAAATACAAAGAAGATCACCAAAATTTTAAACAATGATGGAATAAAATCTATGATAGATTTTAAAACCGATTTTATAGGATCTAAGACATAAGCAAACAATGTTTTGGCAATCCCTTCTGTCCATGGAAAAATGCTAAAAAGTATAGGAAGGGTTAGATATAGCAGAAATAACAGAAAGGCTATCCTAAAAATATTATTTGCTATGAGGGCGATATTGGTTAATCGGTTTTCACCAATAAACTCATAGCTCCCAAACTTCACACCTTTTAGATAAGTGCCTTTAAGGCCTTCTATTTTGCTGGCGAAAAATTTAAAAAGTTTGTTGATATATTTTACAACAAAATAAAAAACCACTATCACCAAGATGGCCAGTGATATTTGAATAATGAGGTTCTTTAAATTTATACCTGAACTGGATTTTATACAGGCTTCTTTCAGGGTAATAAGAAAATTTTGTGAGGCTTTATCTAAACTCAGGCCAGTCCAATCCGCATCGATTTGCCCAATATTTACAATAAAATCATTTTGATAATTTATATGATAGTATTCCCCTTTCTTAATAAGGTGAAAGCTATCTGGCTCAAAATCTCTCTGGTGTACCAGGTCATAAATCCTTTCTGTAGCAAGCTTTGCCCGGGTGCTAGGGTTATATCCATGAACCCATTCATAGAGCATAAAAATACTGTCGTCTTCTAAAAGGATTGCTGCTCTTGTATTATATAAACTGGAATCCAATTGAATAGGATTCGGAATTTTAAGGCTATCCTTTGCTGCTTGACTATAAGCGGTGGTTAGCATTGCTAGCATTAGGGTAGAACTAAAAAACCACCTCTTAAAATTTCGCATGTGGAAAAAGATTAAAATTAAAAACCCAAAATCATCCTGCCGATAGAAAAATACACAAAAAGTCCTAAAATATCATTTGTAGTGGTGATAAAAGGACCTGTTGCAATTGCGGGATCAATTTTATATTTATCAAGTACAATAGGAACAAAGGTACCAACAAGGGCGGCAACTAAAATTACGGCTAAAAGGGAAAATCCTACCGTTAATGCTAAATCAATACCATATCCCAAAAATAAACTGGCACCAATTATTAGCAATCCACAGATAGCTCCATTTAATAAGGCAACGCCTATTTCCTTAAATAATCGGTCGCTGATATTCCCCATAAAAGATTTACTAGCCAAAGCCTGAACCACAATTGCTGAGGATTGTACTCCCACATTCCCTCCCATGGCGGCAATTAAAGGGATAAAAAATAACATCTTAGGAACTGAAGCTAAAGCCCCATCAAACTGTTCTATAACACTGGCCGCCATAATACCTCCAAAAAGCCCTATCAAAAGCCAAGGTAGTCGGGCACGAGTGATGGTGATTATTCCATCATCGGATTCTACTTCATCGGTAAGACCAGAAGCTAAGTTGTAATCTTCCTTTGCTTCATCTCGGATTACATCTACAATATCATCAATGGTGATACGCCCTACCAAACGTCCAAGGGGATCTACAACAGGTACAACCACCAGGTCATATTTTTGCATTTTATTGGCTACTTCCTCAGCTTCGGTAGTAACATTTACACTTTGAACCTTTTCCTGAAAAACCTCTTCAATGGGGTTTTTTAATGAGGTGGTGAGTAATTTTTTTAGGGATAATGTACCGAGAAGTTTTTCATCATCATCAACAACATAAATGGCATGAACCTTTTCTACCTCTTCTGCTTGCAATCTCATTTCACGAACGCATTGCATCACCTTCCATTTCTTATTAACCTTTATCAACTCGGTACCCATTAAGGCACCGGCAGTATTTTCTGGATATACTAAAAGGTCGGCAATATCTCTTGCATGCTCAGGGTCTTCAATATTTTCCAAAACCTCCCTTTGAAGGTCTTCATCCAATTCATGGATAATATCAGCAGCATCATCGGTATCCAAATTATCCACAAGATCTCTCGCGATTTCTTTTCCAGAATAATCAGAAATTAATTCTGCCCTTAAATCCTCATCTAATTCTATTAGGATATCAGCCGCTCTTTCACCACCAATTTCAGAAAGGAGTTTTTTCGCCGATTCTATTGATATTTCATCAACAATCTCCGCAACATCTGCTGGGTGTAATTCTTGGATAACATCCTCGTAAAGCTCTGTATGGCCTTGGAGGATATTCTCTTCCAATTGTTCAATATCAATTTTTTGTAGATCAAAACTCATGGAGTTTCCAGGCTTTTGGTGATGAAAATAAAATCTTCTAAACTAAGTTGTTCGGCGCGCTTCCCTAAAAGCTCCTCCCTATCCTCAGCTAAGCTCAAATTAAGTGATTTTAAAGCATTTCTCAAAGTTTTACGCCTTTGATTAAAAGCCATTTTCACCACCTTATAAAAGAGTTTTTCATCACAATCTAAATTATAATCTTCCTTTCGGCTTAAGCGAATAACTCCAGACTTTACCTTAGGTGGAGGATTAAAAACCTCAGGTTCCACCGTAAACAAATATTCAGCATGGTAATAGGCTGCCACCAAAACACTCATTATTCCATAGGTTTTAGACCCTGGACCAGCCACAATACGCTCGGCCACTTCTTTTTGAAACATTCCAGCAAACTCTGGGATTAATTCCTTGTTTTCTAAGGTTTTAAATACAATTTGAGTAGATATATTATAGGGGAAATTACCAATAATGGCGAATTGCTTTTTAAAAATTTCCGATACTGGCATTTTTAAGAAATCACCTCCTATAATCTTGTTTTTAAGACTTGGATAATTTTCATGTAAATATTCTACTGATTCCCTATCCAATTCAATTAGGGTGAGATCTTTAAATTTTGGAATTAAAAATTGAGTTAATACCCCTGTTCCGGGACCAATTTCTAATACAGCATCGTATTCCTCAGCTTTTAGGGAATCAGCAATTCTTTTGGCAATATTTTGATCCTTGAGAAAATGTTGACCTAAATGTTTTTTCGCTCTTACCATGTATTGCGAAATTAGGCTTTTAGAATTTGCCTGAAAAGCTTAAAGGCCTATAACTATAGCATTTTTCTAAAGGTAAGGTTGACCCTTGGAGATTTTATTTTTTTACTTTTTGGAATACTATGCAGCCAATTAAATTGAGTTTGCCCTTTCATCACTAAAAGGCTTCCTGCTTGTAATAAGATGCTCTGCTTTTCTCCTGTTTTTTTATGTTTAAATGAAAACTTTCGTTCCGCTCCAAAACTCAAAGAAGCAATTTCAGAGCTTCTGTTCAAGGTTTTTTCATCATCACTATGCCAGGATACACCCTCATCCCCATTGTGGTATAAATTGAGTAGGCATGAATTGAATTTTGTTTGAAGTTTTGATTCAACAAGGTCTTTAAGCTCCAAAAGATCATTAGTCCAGATCAGGGATCTTTTGCTAAGATTGGAATAAGTATAATCGTATTCAGAATCTGCATACCAGGCTACCTTTCTTTTGGTTATTATCTTTTTTCCGAAAAGGAAAGCCTCATCGTGTTTCCAAGCAATATTATTCATCAGTTTATGGAAGTATAGCCTGTGATCCTCAGCACTTAAAATCGGACCATAGTAATTCACCTCCCCATCATAGGGCAAATAATTTTGATCTATTTCCTGATTAAATAAATCCAAAGCCCAATTAAGTTCTAGACTCTTTAAGCCATTTTCTACCATAAACCCAAAGCACTACAACCATGGAAATATGAGTAAACCAATAAATTAGCCAACCAATAACCTTATCAGCCTCCACATTTTCACCATTGCCTGTAATTAGACTAAAGGTGTTTTTTAAAGTATTAAAAAGCGAGGGAAGGGTAAGAAGGGCAACGCCAGCAAGGAGAACGGATGCCAAAAGGGCGAAGAAGGAAAGGATAAACTTTAATTTCATGATATAAATTATTTCTTGCTACTGACTTTATGATATGGCTTTTTGTCAATTTCCAAAGCATCTTGGATAATTGATTTTATAATTTCTAGTTTTAGATCCATTTTGGGGTCTAATTCAATGGAAGCCACTTGTTTCCTAGATTTAAAATTCAACAGCTCATGGGGAGTTTCCTGTTCATTGGCCCTGAGCACACAAAAATCTATATTATTGTTTTTTAAGGGATTAAGGTAAATTACCCAATTGTTTTTATAATAAAATGGAATTTTAAATCTAATTTTTGCTAGAAGGTGAAATTCCGAGACTAATAAATTATGAAGGAAAAGTAGCAGCTCTTTTTGTTCTGCTTCTTTTTGATAAATAAATTCTTCTACCTCATTCATTTTTCAGAATCTTTGCTTGGAAGGTTTGCCCTGTATTTCCAATTTAAAAAAAGGATAAAGAGCAGTATTACTTCTAATGCAATTAAACTATAGAATAAAAAATTTTGGGATTGAAAAAGAGATAGAAGTATAAAAATCAGAAACATGAGCATGGAGCCATTGTAGTTCATCATCCTGGAGGAGAGGGCATTTGGTTTTAAAAACCTGTCTACACTCGCAATTAAAAAAAGGATGGCTAAAATTCCCATTATCGGCAACAAAACCATTACCAAGCCTCCGGTACCTGCAGCCCTTAAAGCTCCATCATCCGCCAAGGTTAAGAAGCTCATTAGGCCAAAAAATCCCGATAATTTTAATTTCATTTATTCCTTATTTATCAAGCCTGCTCTTCTAAGCAAAGCTTTGGGGTCTGGGGCATTTCCTCTAAACTCCTTATATAAATCCATCGGTTTAATACTACCTCCTGAGGATAATAATTTTCTAAATTTTTGAGCTACCTCCTCGTTAAAAATACCCTTTTCTTTAAAAAATTCAAAAGCATCGGCATCCAAAACTTCCGCCCATTTATAGCTGTAATAGCCAGCGGAGTAACCACCTTGAAAAATATGTGAAAAGGCACAAGATGTGTTGCTGGATTCTATTCCTGGTAATAATTCTGTGTTTTGTAAAACCTCATTTTCATATTTGGCAACATCGTCAATATCATTTGGGTTTACAGAGTGCCAAGCCATATCTAAGCTTGCTAATCCCACTTGCCTTACGGTAGCATATCCTTCCATAAAGGTGGCACTGCTTTTTAATTTCTCCACCAAATCCTCAGGAATCAATTCTCCACTTTGATAGTGCCTAGCAAATAAATCCAAACATTCCTTTTCATAACACCAGTTTTCCATAATCTGTGATGGCAATTCCACAAAATCCCAAAAAACATTTGTACCACTTAAACTGCCGTATTTACCATTTGCCAAAATACCATGAAGGGCATGACCAAATTCATGAAATAAGGTACTCACCTCTTGGAAAGTTAATAATGAAGGTTTACTAGAAGTAGGTTTGGTAAAATTGCAAACTATGCTAATATGGGGTCTAATATCCTTCCCTTCCTGTTTTTTTTGCGACCTATAACTTGTCATCCATGCTCCATTTCTTTTTCCTGCTCTTGGGAAAAAGTCTGCATAAAAAACAGCGAGGTGACTAGCATCCTTATCCAGCACTTCATAGCAGATCACGTCCTTATGATATTTAGGAATATCTTCCCTCTCTTTAAATTCAATGCCATACAACCTTTTCGCCACTTCAAATGCTCCTTCAATAACATTCTCAAGTTTGAAATAGGGCTTTAAAATTTCATCATCAATTTTATATTCTTTTTGCTTAAGCTTTTCATTGTAAAAGGCAAAGTCCCATTTTTCAATCTTTTCAGGGCCATTCAAGCTTTTGGCAAATTCATTCAGTTTTTTCACTTCTGCCTTTCCTGCTGGTTTGGCAAATTCCAATATATTATCCAAAAAATCATGAACCGTTTGAGAATTTTCAGCCATTCTCCTTTGTAGAACATAATCTGCATGGTGCTTAAATCCTAATAGCTGAGCTCTTTGATATCTCAATTTGGCAATAGCTAATACATTCTCCTTATTGTCAAAATCATCCCCTTTAAAAGCTCTACTTCCAAAAGCGAGAGTCATTTTTTTCCGAAGAGCTCTATTTTCTGAATAACTTACAAAAGGAATATAGCTAGGGTATTGGAGATTAAACAACCAGCCCTCTTTTTCTGCTGCTTTGGCTGCGTCGGCAGCGGCTTCTTCAACGCCCTCAGGCAATCCTTTTAAATCCTCTTGATTTTCAATTTGCAATTCAAAGGCATTGGTTTCTGCCAAAACATTTTCGCCAAATTTTAGAGATAGGCCCGATAATTTTTTATCAATTTCCCTTAAGGTGTTTTTATCTTCATCATTTAATAAGGCTCCGTTTCTTGTAAAACCTAAATAAGTTTTGTCTAGGAGCATTGTTTCCTCCATTCCCAAGTTTAATTCTTGCCTTTTATCATAAACATGCTTAACCTTTTGAAACAAATTTTGATTGAGCATAATATCATTTCCATATTCTGTAAGCAAAGGAGAAATACTATGTGCTAAACTTTGGATTTTATCATTTGTTTCTGCGGAGTTTAGATTGAAAAATATCTCTGCAACTCTGCCCACCAATGAACCACTAGCTTCTAGGGCTTCAATGGTGTTTTCAAAGCTTGGTGTTTGAGGATTGTTTACAATTTCATCTACCTCTTTTTTAGCTTGAGCAATACCTTCTTCAATAGCTTCTAAAAAATGATCTTCTTTGATAAGGTGAAAGGGAGGAGTTTCGAATGCGGTGTTAAACTTTTCAATTAAAGGATTTGCCATATTGTAAATTTAGATTTTAGAGCTTTCTAAAAGGGAAACAAAGAAAATTAATTCGGCTAATAAAATGATAATCTTGCTAGGCTTATTTCCAAATAAATATTGGAAAAGCCCGCACAAAAAAGAAAAAAGGCGGAACCAAATGGAACCGCCTCTTTACTATTCAAAAGGATATGAATTCTAGTTTGAACTTAAGTAAGAAGCAACTCCTTCATGAGTAGCATTCATTCCAGATTTACCTTCGTTCCAGTCTGCTGGACAAACTTCACCATTGTCTTCCACAAATTGTAAAGCTTTTACCATTCTTAAGGCTTCATCTACATTTCTTCCTAGTGGTAAATCATTCACCAATTGATGACGAACAATACCTTCCTTATCGATAAGGAAAAGTCCACGGTAAGCGATCATTTCGCCTTCAGCTTGCATTTCTTCGTTTTCGTCGAAATAGTAGTTTCCTGCCAAAACATCATAGTTTGCAGAAATAGTTTTGTTAGTATCAGCAACAATTGGGTAGGTAATTCCTTTAATTCCACCCTCGCTTTTAGCTAGTTGTAACCAACCCCAATGAGACTGCTCAGTGTCTGTAGAAACCGCAACTACGGCAACACCTAATTTTTCAAATTCTTCCAGTCTAGATTGAAAAGCATGAAGTTCCGTTGGACAAACAAAAGTGAAATCTTTTGGATAAAAGAATAAAATCACATGTTTACTTCCGGCATATTGCTCTAAGCTAAAATGTTGAACAATTTCTCCGCCGTTAATTACAGCTGAAGCGTTGAACTGAGGAGCTTTTTTTCCTACAAGTACACCCATTTTATTTAAATTTTTAATTCGTTATTATTCGGCTTTCCCCTATATTTTTGGAATAGCGGCTGCAAAAGTAAGCATTAAGTTGGCCAATGGAAATATTGTCAATTGCAAATTTCTATTACCCAACTGATCTCTATTATTTATTTAAAAAAAGCAGTTTAAAAAAACTAATGAGCAGAACTCAACCAAGCAATAGCTACCGCAGCGAGAGTGGTAAGAAATTTAATAATATTAAAGCTGTGTGATTGATTGGATTCGAAAAGGATGGTGGTGGAAATATGCAAAAATATTCCTAAAACCAGAGCTGTGATTTCCCTGTAATAATCGGCTAAAAAAACAAAGTATGAACCCACAAACACTCCAATTGGGGCGATCAGGGCGAAACTCAACATATAGATAGCAATTTTCCATTTTGATTTAAAAACCTCGGAAAGCATTAAAAAGAGAATGATACTTACGGGTAATTTATGGACCACAATTGCCCATAAGAAGGAATTGCTATGTTCATGATCAGAATGCAGGGAAATGGGTAAACTTTCCATGAAGGCATGAACAAAAAGGCTTAGGATAATGCTTATTGGAATTCCCTTGTTTTTAAAATGCTCGGTATGTGCATGGCCATGCTCAACCCCCATGCTGAAAAATTCCAAAATCAATTGGATAAGAAATCCAGCCATGATATAAAGCCCCATTCGATGATTATGACCATCGTAAATTTCAGGAAGTAAGTGAAGTAATCCAACACTTAACAGATAGGCACCACTAAATGTTAGAAGAATTTTTAGGGAGTTATTCTTAGCACTTTTGAGGAGGTAAGCAATTATACTCCCTAGAGCTACAGAGGAAATTAAAATTAAGGATTCGATCATAATTTTCTGGAAGCAAATAAAATCAATCGTTCGGAATTTATGGGGTCAAAATCTTGTAAATTGAAGTCGCCATAAATCTTTTCTATCCTCAAATTGCTCTTTTCAAAAAGTTCTTCAAAATCTGAAAGCTCCAAAAGCTGAACTTGTTCTTCGTAATTGAAATCCTTGCTATTATCGGAAAAGGAAATCTTTTTTATAACCTTATTGTCTCTAATAAATCTCTCAATATGAAATTCTAGGCCTTCTACCCTTTTAATTTCTTTTTTCACCAATCCCAGTTTCACCTTATTTACATTCATGAAATCTAGTATTAGCATCCCCCCCGGCTTTAAGGCTTGATGAATGGAATTACATGCTTTACTATTATCAGATTTATCTTGAAAATAACCGAAGCTAGTGAAGAGGTTGAAAATATAGTCGAAGCGCTGTACTCCAAAATTTTCGCGCATATCTCCGATCTCAAATTTTAATTTCTCGGTTTCAAAGGACTTGGCGAATTCAATATTCTTTTCCGACAGATCTAAACCTATTACATCGCAATTATTTTCACTTAAAAAGATAGAATGCCTACCCCTACCACATGCTAAATCCAACAATTTACATTGTGGGTTAATTGGTAAAACACCTAAAACATTTTTTATAAAAAATTGGGCCTCATGATCATCTCGATGGGCATAAAGCTTATGATAATAACTTGTATTGAACCAAGATTCAAACCAGTCTTCGGAGCTCATATTAATAGATTATTGAAACAAATTAAATACTAAGGTGGGGATGCGCAACATAAGCATGGCTGATAAACTTAAAATTACTATCAACAACCAACGAACATAGGTATTAGCTTTTGGTAAAAATAAAATATACCTGGCTCCTATTACAGCTCCAATTGCTTGACCTGATGCTAAAGCAATTCCAGGTTTCCACTGCATATCACCACTCCAAAGGAAAACAAAAAAAGCTGGAATAAGGAATACCATTGCCAAAAGAAGCTTAATAATATTTGCATCCTTAAGGCTATAGTCCATTAAAAGGACCAAAACACTAAGAATCATTATTCCTATTCCCATTTGAATAAAACCACCGTAAAAGCCTATCAAAAAAATTAAAAACCAATTTAACTTTGATCTTGACCTTTCAGAAACATTGGTTGCTTTTAACCACTTTTTAGGTTTATTGAGAAGGGTGATAAGCAGAAAAAGCATTATTAGGCCAATAATAAACCTCAGCACATCAGGGTTTATATCCACCGCAAGAAAAGCACCTAAGGTAGCTCCAATAAGGGAAGGGATAAAAAACCATTTACTCTCCTTAAACATAAATTTAGTTCTAGGAGTTTTTCGAAGGCTAATCACAGCTGCGAAGGTTTGAACCATTGCCCCAATTCTATTGGTAGCATTTGCCACATTTGCTGGCAATCCCATAAAAATTAAAAGGCTTAGGGTTATGGCCGATCCATTTCCTGCTAGGGTATTCATAATTCCCGCCAATAAACCTCCAGCAAATAATAAAATGTAATCCGTGATTCCCAATTGCTAAATTTTCTACAAAATAAACATAGTAAAACCGATGATGGCCTATATTTAATAATTAAAACCCAATCTCAACTATGAATTAAAAAAGCCAGCCTTTTTCATAGACCACCTCAACAAAACAAAACTGAAAAGGAAAACTAGAGTCCAAATAGCGAAAGATGACCATTCCTTGAAAATCAAATAACCTAGAAGAAATAAAACGGAATAAACCATTAAAACACCTGAGACCCAGCATAGAAAGAGAAAGTTTAAACCGCTGTTTGACTTTGTATCTGAATGGATTCCCTTCCACCAGCCGCCGGGTTTTACTCTTTCATAAAATGAATTCAAAACTGAGGAATCGGTTGGTTTGCTAAGGAATGTAACCAAGATCCAAGCAATAGTGGTGAAGACTACCGTAAATAAAAAATCTCCGTTTTGTTCAAAAAAACTTTCCGGTAAAATATCTCTTAAGATGGTTTTTGAAATAATCATTCCCAGGAAAGGCGCCAAAGTTGCAATCAACTCACTCCAGGCATTAATTCTCCACCAATACCATCTTAAAATCAGCACCATTCCTAAACCAGCACCACTGGCGATAAGAAATTGAGCAGCCTCATCTATAGTCCCAATCTTAGTGCTTACCAATAAACCTATTATCATTATAAATACGGTGATAATCCTACCTGCAAAAACATAGGATTTTTGGGCTTCTTCCTTGGAAGGAAAAGAATCCTCAGGTCTGATAAATCGTTTATAAAGATCATTGGTTAAATAACTGGCTCCCCAGTTTAATTGGGTAGAAATAGTGCTCATATAGGCTGAGAAAAAACCAACCAATAAAAGCCCTTTTAAACCAACTGGTAAAAAGTCCCTCATGATATAAACAAATCCTTTTCTCGATTCTTCAATTTCCAATTCTGGATATAAGACGAGAGCACACAATCCAACTATTATCCATGGCCAAGGTCTTAAACAATAGTGGGCGATTTGAAAAAATAAACTAGAGAAAACAGCATTCTTTTCATCCTTAGCGCTCATCATTCTCTGGGAAATATAACCACCACCACCGGGCTCAGATCCTGGGTACCAGCTGGCCCACCACTGAACGGCTATATAGGAAAAGAAGGCGCCTGCGGATAAGGAGAAAGTGCCAATTGCCAAATCAGAAGCACCAGAAATTTTTGGAAACAAATCAAGCCGCCAAGAAGGTAGCTTTGATTTCAAACCTTGAACCCCTCCCACTTCGGGGGAGTTTAATACTATATAGGCCAAAATAATACAACCCCCCATGGCTATAATAAATTGGAAAAAATCGGTAATAGCAATTCCTAATAGTCCAGAAAGAGCGCTATATATAGCCACTAAAACCATGGCTATGGCCACAATTTTAAAAGCTGTCCAATAATCAATATCAAAAAATATCTCTAAGATGGTAATAAGAGCAGCATTTACCCAACCTATAATTATAGTGTTCATAAACAAACCGAGATATACTGCCTTTACCCCTCTTAACCATTTTGCTATAGGACCACTATATCTTATTTCCAATAATTCCAGTTCGGTAAGGATGTTTGCTCTACGCCAAAGTCTAGCAAAAAAGAAGGTGGTAAACATTCCTCCAATAAGCATATTCCACCACAACCAATTTCCAGAAACTCCATGTTGAGCAATTTTTTCAGTTACCCATAAAGGAGTATCAGCAGCAAAAGTAGTAGCGACCATACTTACTCCCGCAATATACCAAGGGAGGTTTCTACCTCCTAAAAAAAAGTCGCTTAAACTATTACCCGCCTTAGCTTTGTATCGAATACCGATAAAAATAAAAAAACTCATAAAGCCAATAATCACGGCCCAATCCAGGAAATGTAAATTGCTCATAATTACAAACCTAAATTATTTTTTTCTTGTTTTTGAGCTTTGCGATTCTACACTATTAGGAGATTTTCAACAATCCAGTTTTTCTGCAATTACAATAGTACCTTTGCAAGGCAAAAAAATGATTCAAATGAAAAAATTTTTCGGCTTTATCTTTTTTCTGACTATGCTCAACTCTTGTCATGAAGAAAAAATTGAAAATAGCAACTATGTAATTGAAAGCGAAATTTTTGAAACTCAATTAGGAAAGGATAAGGTATATGGCATCAGCCTAAAGCTAAAATCCCCTCAAAATATCAAGGAATTTAAAGGAATAAAGTTGAGTTTTTACCAAAACGAAAAAGTGTGGATAGACACTATATTCGCTGAATTAAATGGTTCTGACACTTTAATTAGTGAAGTAATATTTACCGAAAGTAACAGTCTTGAAAAAGGCGAGCCCAGCTATAAATTTGAAAGCTTCGATATTGAATCCTGAAAATCTAAAAATCATCGCAAAAACCTATCATGGTTTGGAGGATGTTTTGGCAAAAGAGCTGAGAGTTCTTGGTGCCCAAAATGTAAAAATCATAAAAAGAGGGGTGAGATTTGAAGGGGATCTTGGCTTTGTCTACAAGGCCAATCTTTGGTGTAGAACCGCTCTTAGAATAATGGTTCCATTGGCTGAGTTTAAAATTAGAAATGAACAAGAGCTCTACAAAAAAATTAAATCCATACCCTGGGAAGATCACTTTGATCTTGACAAAAGCATAGCTATTGATGCCGTGGTAAATGCGAGGCAGTATAGGAATAGTTTGTTTATTGCCCAAAAATCAAAGGATGCTATTGCAGACCGTTTTCGGGAAAAATTTAATGATAGACCATCGGTAGACACCAGCGATCCAGATATTCGGATTAATGTTCATATTCACAATGAGAATGTTACGGTTTCCCTAGATAGTTCTGGTCATTCTCTTCATAAAAGAGGTTATAGAGTGGATGCCAATATTGCTCCATTAAGCGAGGTCTTGGCAGCTGGAATTCTATCCTTGGCGGGATGGGATGCTATGAAAAACTTTATAGACCCGATGTGTGGTTCTGGAACCTTATTGATAGAAGCTGCATTAATGGCCCATAATATTGCTCCCAATATTTTTAGGCAGGAATTTGGATTTCAAAAATGGAACAATTACGATGAAGATCTTTTTAAATTATTGTTTGAAAAGGCCATGGAGAAGGAAAAAAACTTTCATTTTAGCATTGAAGGCTACGACAAGGATACACTTTCGGTAATGAAATCCAGGAAAAATTTAAAAAGTGCTTTGATGGATGAGGAAATCTCTGTTCAGAAAATGGATTTTTTAAATTTCAAAAAGCATGAAGACTTTAAAGAGAAGGGGCTATTAGTTTTTAACCCACCCTATGGTGAGAAAATGGAAGCCGATATTCCTGCACTTTACAAAGGAATTGGAGATAGTCTTAAGAAAGACTTTGGAGGATATACAGCTTGGATTTTCACCTCCTCATCCGAAGGAATTAAAAACATTGGCCTAAAACCCTCCAAAAGAATTCAGCTTTTTAATGGAAAATTAGAAAGTTGGCTAGTAAAATATGACCTCTATGAAGGCAGTAAAAAAGCAAAATATCAAAGTGAATAATCTTTTTAAACTATCATTTTTAGGCCTTTCTATCTTGGCTATTTTCAGCTCTTGTGAAGACCCTAGCCGAAAAATTAAAAATGAAAAGCTAAGCCTCCAGCTCGAAAAGGCCGACATTTTTATCAATAACAAATTTTATATTGGTATCGGCAAACAGGAGGAAAGTTTCGATTCCATTTTTGTAAATGGTTCTAGATGGGATAATTATGATCCAGATACCAAAAAAATTGCACTGAGCTATTCACAGGTTGGAAGTAAATCTTTAAAAATTTTAGCCTTTCGTGATGGTGACAAAAAAATTGGGAATGTAAATTTCAGAATTCTTTCCAAAAAAGCAGTAAAACCATTGCTCTATGAAATTGTAAAGGTTCTTCCTCATGATCCAAAGGCCTATACTCAAGGTTATGAATTGTACAATGGTTTCCTATATGAAAGTTTAGGGCAATACAGACAATCTGAAATCCGGAAACAAGAATTCCCAAGCACGAAAATTTTAAAATCATTTGCTTTGCCTAGTGAGCTATTTGCTGAGGGACTCAGTATTCTAAGAGATACCGTTTACCAGGCAACCTGGAAAGCTAGAAAATGCCTAAGCTATGACCTCGATTTAAATCCCATTGCAAAAATGAATATTCCCACCGTGGAAGGCTGGGGATTAACCAATGATGGAAAGCATTTAATTATTTCTGATGGAAGCCATATTATCTATTATTTAGATAGTAAAATGAATATTGTAAAAGCCCAGGAAATTTACAATCAAAGGCAGGCATTAGGACAATTAAACGAGCTGGAATATGTTGATAATAAGATATATGCCAATATTTACACCACCGATTATATTTTTGTTTTTAATCCTCAAAACGGAGTAGCTGAGGCCTATGTAGATTTAGCACCACTTCGAAAAAAATTGAATAATCCAGCAGCAGAGGTATTAAATGGAATTGCCTATATAAAGGAAACTGGAAATTTCTTGGTTACTGGAAAATATTGGGACAAAGCTTTTATCATTAAATTAATTTGATGAGCATAAAACTCTTATTCTCCTAAAATATAGCACTTTTGCCTTCAATGGATTTATTTGCTGAAGTAATATTACCACTTGCCTTACCTCAAAATTATACCTACCAAATCCCTGCTTCAATGCAACAAAGTTTGGATATTGGAATGCGTGTAGTTGTTCAATTGGGAAAGAGGAAGCTATATACTGGACTAGTGGCAAAAATCCATTCTGAAGTTCCTGAGGCTTATCATCCAAAGGAAATTTTAGAGATTGAAGATCGTGAACCGATAGTAAGCCCCAAACAAATGCAGCTTTGGAGGTGGATTTCTGAATATTATATGTGCTACCAAGGAGAGGTGATGATGGCCTCCCTTCCTTCTGGACTAAAACTAGAAAGTGAAACCGTGGTACTAAGGAACCATTTGAAGGAAATTGTTGATGACGAAATCAGCGACCATGAATTTTTGATAATAGAGGCATTAGAAAGTCAAGATGCCCTATCTATTAAAGAGATTGCCGAAATTATCGACATAAAGAATCCATTGAAAATTATTCAAAACCTCTTAGGTAAGCACTATATAGTTTTAGAGGAAGAATTAAAAACGGGATATAAGCCCAAGCAGAAAAAATATGTAACCATTAATCCAGATTTAGGCGAAGAGGAAATTTCAGACTACTTTGAAAAACTTAGCAAAGCTCCTAAACAAAGAGATTTATTACTTAGTTATTTTTCCTTAAAATCGCAATTAGGTAGCAGCAAAAAAATGGCAGCCAGCCAATTGCTAAAAGAGAGTGGTTCTTCTAGCGCGAGTTTAAATTCCCTGGTTAAAAAAGAAATTTTTCAAATCTATTTTGATAAGGATATAGCAGAAAAATACGCTGATGAAACTTATGACCTAAAAAGCTTAAACGAACATCAGCAAAAGGCGCTTTTAGAAATACAAAATGAATTTAAATCAAAAGATTGCGTGCTGCTTCATGGAGTTACCAGTTCTGGTAAAACTGAAATTTATGTTAGCCTAATTAACGAGGTATTAAAGGAAAGTAAGCAGATTCTATATTTGGTTCCAGAAATTGCTCTTACGACGCAACTAATCAGCCGATTACAATATTATTTTGGAGATCAGGTATTAATTTACCATTCCAGATTCAGTGATAGGAAAAGGGTGGAAACTTGGTTGGAACTGGTTCGGAATCCAGAAAAACCTGTTTTAGTTATTGGAGCGAGAAGCAGTCTCCTTCTACCTTTCTCAAATTTAGGGCTTATTATAGTTGACGAGGAACATGAAACTAGCTTTAAGCAATACGACCCTGCTCCTCGTTATCAGGCTAGAGATTCTGCAATAGTTCTGGCAAAAATTCATAATACCAAAGTGCTCTTAGGCTCTGCTACACCTTCTTTTGAGAGTTATTACAATGCTAAAAGAGGAAAGTTTGGTCTGGTGGAAATATTTAAACGCCATGGCGACATTCCCTTGCCCGAAATTCAATGTATAGATCTAAAACGTGCGCGTTCTAAAAGAGAAATGCAGGGGCATTTTAGTGTGGATTTAATTAATGAGATTAAGGAAGTTTTAAAAAACAAAAAGCAGGTTATCCTTTTTCAGAACAGGCGAGGCTTTTCCACTATGGTTCAATGTAATAGTTGTGGACATGTTACCCAGTGTAAAAATTGCGATATCACGCTCACCTACCACAAACATATAGATTCATTACGTTGCCATTATTGTGGGTTTTCCAGGAAAGTCCCACAACGATGCCCGGCCTGCAATAGCAGTGAAATCCGAGCATTGGGATTTGGAACGGAGAAATTAGAGGATGATCTTCAATTGATCCTTGAAAATGCGGTGATCCGAAGAATGGATTTGGATAGCACCCGAAAAAAAAATGCTTATGAAAATATCATCCAAGAATTTGAAGATGGAGCCATAGATATTTTGGTGGGCACCCAAATGGTAACCAAAGGATTAGACTTTGAAAATGTTGCTCTGGTTGGAATAATGAATGCTGATACTCTTTTGAATTTCCCAGATTTTAGAAGCCATGAAAGGGCATTTCACCTAATGGCCCAGGTGGCAGGAAGGGCTGGAAGAAAAGGAAATAGAGGAAAGGTTTTAATACAAACCTCTGATCCCTACCACCAGGTTATAAGGAAGGTGATGGACAATGATTATCTAAATATGTATTTGGATGGAATTTATGAAAGGAAAAACTATAGCTACCCTCCTTATAATAGATTGATAAAAATTACTTTAAAGCACAAGGATAGGAGCCACCTTGCTCATTCATCGAGTTTAATTGGAAAGGAATTAAGAGAAATATTCGGCGCCCGAGTATTAGGACCTGAATTTCCATTAATTGCCAGATTGAGAAACCTCTTTCAAATGGAAATAATATTAAAATTAGAGGAGGAAATATCTTTAAAAAAGGTAAAATTCAATCTTAGAGAAAATATAGAAATGTTCTTTAAAAATCATCCAAAAGAAAAGGTTAGGGTAATTTTTGATGTAGATCCTTTCTAAACAGAAATTTTATCATCCACAAGCTTAAAATGCTTCAAGACACTTAGGATAATTAAAAATTGTGCGGCGGCATAGGTGGCGAAAATCAAATATTCAAAATTTTCATTTAGCCCCTTAAACCTATTTATAGCTATTAAATAATCAGATAATACGAAAAGTAAAACACCTAAGGGGAGCCAATAATTTTTTGTGCGATTGGTGAAATTAAATTGGACGGAACTCAGGAGGTTTATTCCTATTAATGCAGCATAAATATTAATGGGGACAAACATATCACTGGGAATTTCAATACATCTATTCAGGCTAAAAATCAACAAGCCTACAAAAATGATATTGATGATAAGTGATGGAATATGCATCTTCCCCTGGCGCCTTCTATTAAAAAAAATAGCATAGCAAATATGAGCCAATCCAAAGGATGCCATTCCTGCAAGGAAATAGTCCTTATTTAATTGCATTAAAAAAACATCGCCAAGCAAGGAAAACAACAAAGCGCTAGCCACCCACCATTTTGTGGAATTCTTTAGGTTTTCAATTTTGCTGATGAAAAACAATAACAAGGAAAATAAAACCAGAGGCTTGCTTATATAAAATAAAGCTGGATCGGGTTTATAAATTATGGCCAAATGAAAAATTACAAAAGCCCAATATAATTTTGAAAAATCCTTTAGTCTCAAGTCTATTTATTAGGATTGTAATATCCCAATGCTTCAGGCATCCATTTTTCCAAATTCTTAATTCTAGTGCTATGACTAGGGTGTGTAGATAAAAATTCAGGTGGGGCTTGACCTCCAGAATTTGCGGACATTCTTTCCCAGAATTTAGGAGCCTCTCTTGGGTCATATCCAGCCATTGCCATATAAATTAATCCCATTCTATCCGCTTCGCTCTCATGCAATCTGCTAAATGGCAAAAGTGCACCATATTGAGAAGCAACTCCATAGGCACCCATAAAAATAGCTTGTGTTTGTTCTGGCTTATCCTTAATTGCAAGGGCTAATGCTATTCCGCCGGCTTGCTGAGCTAAGCCCTGAGACATCCTTTCTGCTCCATGCCTAGCCACAGCATGTGCAATCTCATGTCCCATAACTACCGCTACACCTTTTTCATCCTTGCAGATAGGCATTATTCCTGTGTAAAAAGCAACCTTACCACCAGGCATACACCATGCATTTACTGTATTCGCCTCCTCTAATAGATTGAACTCCCAAGCATAACCTTCAAGGTCCTTGGCTTCATTTCTTCTGTTTTTATCCTGCTCTACCGCAACTCGGATTTTATTCCCAGCATCTTTCACCCATTTCGTCCATTCGCTATTGCTACTTTTTGGACTATCCTTCATTACTTGATCATATTGAGAATAACTCATGGACTGCATTTGGCTAGCTGGCAACAAAGGCAATCTCTTTCTTCCCGTTAAGGAAACGGTACTACAAGCAGCAAGAAGAAAAACTGTGGAATAAGCAAAAATCTTTTTCATAAAACCCTATTTCTATTTTGGTAAAACTAATCTCTTTTTCACTGCCAAAATTAATATTAATTTACAAACACTACCGACTATATGTCATTGTATTTTCAGTAAAACTGACACGATGTCTTTAATTTCGCCAAGGGGTACTGAATTTTCGATTTGGTATTTGATTTGACTAGAGCAAGTCATGATTAATAAAACAAATTTAAATTCAGATATCATGAAAATTATAAAAAGAAACCCCGCATTAAGTAATCCATTTCAACCTTCATTAAGTTCTTTATTTGATGATGATTTTTTCAATTTTGGAGAATCTTCAAACTCTAAATGGAGCAAATTACCACCCGTAAATATTTCTGAAACCAAAGATGATTTTAAGGTGGACCTTGCTGCACCAGGATTCAACAAGGAGGACTTTAAAGTGAAAATAGAAAACAAATTACTTACCATTGAAGCCGAGAGGAAGGAAGATAAAACAACCGAAGGCGAAAACTTTACAAGACGTGAGTTTATCCAAAATTCCTTTACAAGATCTTTCCACCTTCCAGAAAATAAAATTTCTGAGGAGAGCATCAATGCCAGCTATGAAAATGGTGTATTAAGTTTAAGTCTTCCAAAAAAAGAGGAAGCAAAATCTCAGGAGCCAAAATTAATTGAGATCTCCTAATCTGCAGATTAGTCTATATATATCACGCCTCGTTGGCCTTTATTTAGGGGCCGGCGAGGCATTTTTTTTTAGCCTTTTTCAAACTCTAGTTCATCGTGATGACTCCATTCTATCCAAGAGCCATCGTAATTCCAAACATTTGGCATTCCAAGAATTTCGCGAAAGTAAAAGGCTAACAATGCCGATCGAGCACCGGATTGACAATAAACCACAACTTCACTATCCTTTTCTAGATTGAGAAATTGAAGCTTCTCTTCTACCTCCCACGGTTCCCTAAAACAAAAATCCTCGCCATCAGAAATGCGGTTCACCTCCGAATAGTCAAAACGAATAGCGGCTGGGATTCTACCCCCCTTTGCCGCACCCTTTTTCACTACGCTTCCCGAAAACTCTTCTATTGTCCTAGAATCTAAAAGCACAATATCGGTTCTGATTTTCAGCAATTCATCGAGCTCAATATCGAGCTTGGCCTTTCTTTTTACAGTAAAATTGAATTTTGATTTTGGATATTTTGAATTTAGATATTGAAGAGGATAGTTCAATGATTTCCACTGGTGAATACCACCATTGAGAAATCTTATTTTATCAAATCCATAATGGCTTAATATAAACCATAACCGAGCAGCATTTACAGCACCTCTGTCATCATAAAGGATTAAACTATCCTCATTTCTAATGCCCATTTCGGAGAAGAGAATTTCAATTTTTTCCTTGGAAGCTTTAAAGCTGTTTAGGCCATCTTTTTGTTCATTGAAATCATTTCTCCAAATTTGTAATGCTCCTGGAATATGGCCAGTTTTGAAATCTTCAGGTTTCCGAACATCCAATATTTTACTGGATCTTGAGGAATTTAAAATTGATTGTAATTCCGTACAACTAATAATAGAGGGCTGCTCGGCAATTGACCTAAGCTCGTGATTTACAATGTTTGCAAGTGATGGCTTTTCCCCTCGTTCCTTGTAATACAATTGCCCTTCGCAGGATATTAGAAGCAAAGTAAAAACGATTAGTGTATATTTTAATCTAATAAATACCATTCAGTATCAAGATTTGGTCGCCTGCTCGAATTTACATTTAATCCGGTCTTTTTTGAAGGATTATAATATTTTGCCAAATAATTCAAAATAGGCAGCTCATTATCACCAAGGTCCCACAAGTTTTGTTCAGCTTGCATCCAGCGAATTTTTTCTAGCCAAACTTCCTTAGTGAAGAAATTTTGAGTTACTAGATCTAAATGGTGACAGGATTGGCAGTTTTGCTTCACTAAAATATAACCTTCATCCACTATTAAATTGGATTCAGGGTCTATGGAACCAATATCAAGCTTCAGATCATTGCTTACTATTTCATTAGAAACTAGCTTTGGATTTTGGGGGTTTTCAGCTAGGTAAACCCAAACAAAAAACAGTATCAGATTTAAGGCCATCAGCCTAATCATCCATTTTGCCCTTTTGTGGATTTTGCTAAATATTAATGAATCCCCTTCCTCCAAACTAAATCTTGATTAGGATTAAGCACAACCATAATATCAGCCCGAAAATTAATAAGAGATTGATACTCTTCAACCACCTATAAAAGGCTATCAAAAAACTTTCATTCTTATTTTCCATCTGGCATTTCTACTTTAATAGCAATCCTATGGGCTGCATTATTTAAATATCCTTTGGGATTCCAACCAGGTACAAGCATTGGTTGGGAATTTCCTTCTGAATCTGTTGCCTTGGCCCATACCTCGTAATAGCCATTTTGTGGGAAGGATAATTTCGTCTCCCATTCCTGCCAGGCAGTTCTATTTATGGGTTTCTCCAAGGTTGCCTCCATCCAGGTTTTTCCAAAATTTATGGACAGCTCCATTTTAGTCACATAGAGATCTCCTGCCCAAGCCTTACCTTTCACTTTCAGCTTGTTCTGTTTTGTTAAAATAGCACCGGATTTTGGATAAGTAATTAGGGATTTCACCGGCATTGATTCGATTATACACATATCCTCATCCTTCACCTTTGCTCCAGGTTCCACAGGCTCACATGGTATTCTATACGATTTACCCATCATTTTAGCTCCATCGTGAACCTTATTCCTTATCACTATTTTTCGCAGCCACTTCCCAGAACAAGATGCTGGCCAACCTCCAAAAACCAGTCTAAGTGGATAACCATTTACCAATGGAATATCCTTATCATTTACAGCCCAAGCAATTAAAGATTCATCCTGCATGGCTTTAGAAATTGGCACACCTCTAGAAATAACATCCTTGCTCCTGTCGCCACTTAAATGGGTATCAGCACCATAATATGCCACATAAACTGCATCAGTTTTTAATCCCACATAATTTAATACATCTCTTAATCGAACACCTGTCCATTTGGAACAGGCCACGGCTCCGGTAGACCATTGATTTCCCGCGGCCGGAGGATTAAACTCTGACCTACCATTTCCTCCACATTCCAATGTGAGGTGGTAGCTATAACTTTTAAACTTCGATTTTAATTCTTGAAGACTAAGAACCAGCTTTTTTTGAGCTGACTCACCAGAAATTTCTAATTCCCAGTTATCGGGATTTGGTTTTAGAGGAGCAAGACCATTATTTCTAACGAATATTAATTCATTAGGAGTACTGAAATCATTTAAAAGATGGGCCGGCACCTCTGCATTTAATGGCCTTTGATTGAGAATTCTTAGCTCCTTACTTTTTTCGGGAATCACAAATTCTTGCTCTTTATTTAGCAGTCCAATGGGCTCAAGTCCTTCAGGAAACCATTTTCCAAAAACCATTTTGGACCCCAGTAGAGTAGCAAAAGCTGTTAATGCACCTTTTTTAATAAATGATCTGCGGCTATCTCCTAAATCTGGATCTAATATCTCCCATTGGATTGAATCTGCATCCAATTTATCTTTTTGCAAAGATTTAGCTTGATTTTCATCATTTAAGCTAATTTTCCCCTTCATACTATGATTTTGAAAATCGGAATTTAATAGAAATTCTATCAGAATTGAAATTTATTCTTCTAGGCTTGTTTTTTTGCTCTTCAAGACCTCCATAAATCCAGCAATATCACCTCCTAGCTTATCTGTTTTAATTTCAGCATCCTCAAATTGAATTACAAAATGTCCATTTTCCATTTGCACAATTCCCTTGATATTATGAATAGAATAGCTAAGTGTTGATTGATTTCCATTTTTAAAATACAATTGCCTATCGTCCATCCTTAGAAAATGATTCGCTTGAACAAATAGCAGGATGAGAGCCAAAAGAAGGGAAAGAATTAATTTTACAATTCTCAGTTTATGATGGCCTTTGCCCTCCCTATCCTCTTCTGCTTTATCAATTCCTAAATTAAGATTCATGCAAAATATCCCCAATAAAAATGCGGGAAGCAATAGGCTTATCGGCTCAACAAATAGGAAATAATCGAAACCAGAAAATTTATGAAAGAGAGAAAGGCCAAAATAAATAACAATTAAAGCCAGGGAACTGAAAATAAAAAAGCGAATCACAATTTTCAAGGCTTTCTTAAAACCAAGTTTTTCGGTTCTAGAATCCCTTTTGCTTTTTGCATTTCCACTATTGATTACAAATTGTAGGAAAACCAAAAATATTAGGAAAAAACTTATTTCTAAAATAAGTGGCATTTAGTTAATATTGGAAATCTCTAAGCTATTAAAATACTTCCAAACATTATCACTATCAGGCAAGGGGGCTTTTATCGCCAAAATTTCCTTGCTTACTGGGTGCTGAAAAGAAATGCTTCTCGCATGTAATGAAATGCTGGCATCCCTATTACTTCTTGGAAAGCCATATTTTAAATCTCCTTTTATAGGACAGCCAATGGCAGCAAGTTGAACCCTAATTTGATGATGGCGACCTGTTTCTAATTCAATTTCCAGCAATTTATAAGATTCTGATTTCGCTAGGATGGTGTAGGTCAATGCCGCTTTTTTCACCCCTTTTTGTTCCTTGTCAAAAACAAATGATTTATTCTTGCTTCCATCTTTCCTTAAATAATGAAGCAATCTTTCGGAATTTTTTGGTGGGTTTTCTCTCACCAATGCCCAATACCTTTTATCCACCTCCCTCTTTTCGAATATGGCATTCATACGGCTAAGGGCCTTGGATGTTTTGGCGAAAACGACAATTCCAGAAGTTGGCCTATCTAGTCGATGCACCAAACCTGTAAAAACATTTCCAGGTTTGTTGTATTGGGTACGAATATACTCCCGAACTACCTCCACCAAAGGCTGATCGCCGGTGTAGTCACCTTGTACAAGTTCACCTGCAAGTTTGTTGACAATAATCAGGTGATTGTCTTCGAATAGAATTCTGGACTTTTTTAAGGACAATTAATACTGTTCTTTAGAATTTGGGAAATCCTCGGACTTTACATCTTTAACATAGTTTTGAACAGCATCTCCAATACTTTCGTAAAGATTAAGATAGCGTCTTAAGAATCGAGGTTCAAACTCATGGGTCATACCCAACATATCGTGTAATACCAAAACTTGTCCATCTACATCACTACCTGCACCGATACCAATAATTGGAATACTCAATGCTTCTGCAACTCTTTTGGCAAGTTTTGCGGGAATCTTCTCTAAAACCAAAGCAAAACATCCTGCCCTTTCTAAGGCTTTAGCATCTGCAATTAATTTTTCAGCTTCCTCATCTTCTTTGGCTCTTACAGAATAAGTTCCAAATTTATAAATGGATTGAGGAGTTAATCCCAAATGCCCCATTACTGGAATTCCTGCACTTAGAATTCTTTGTATAGAGGTAAGAATTTCTACCCCGCCTTCAAGTTTAACAGCATGAGCTCCACTTTCCTTCATAATACGAACAGCAGAACTAAGAGCACCTTTAGAATTTCCTTGATAACTTCCAAAAGGAAGGTCTACTACAACCAAGGCTCTATCAATAGCTCTAATAACAGCACTGGCATGGTAGATCATCTGATCCAAGGTTATTGGCAGTGTGGTTTCATGGCCAGCCATAACGTTTGATGCTGAATCACCAACTAAGATGACATCAATCCCGGCGGAATCGATAATTTTTGCCAAGGTATAATCATAGGCGGTGAGCATGGAAATTTTCTCTCCCTTCCTTTTCATTTCTTGCACGGAATTGGTCGTTACCTTCTTAAAATCAGATTTAGCTAAAGACATATTTAAAATAATCTAGTATGATTGCTGCAAAGTTATATTTTTGCGGCCATCTTTGTTGCCTTTGGAAAACAACCTTTTGTTCTTTCCAAAGTCAAAGAACCATAATATTTTATAAATGCGCATTTTCTATTTTCTATCATTCCTATTGCTTTTTACTATAAGTTCATGCGATAATGAGCTAAAAGTTACGGCAGATTGGAAAGACACCACAGTGGTTTTCGGACTATTGGACCCTTTATCTGATGAGAATTATATTCGAATTGAAAGGGGATATTTAGGCTCTGAAGCGGCTTCAAATTCCTTTAGTGAACCTGATTCATTTTTCTACAGCAGCCTAAATGTAGAGATGAATTGGTATGATGAAAACGATAATATTCAGGGAACTGTAAGTCTTTTAGAAGATAGAACCAAGGTTTTAAATGACAATGGCCCTTTTGATGTTGGCCAAGACTACCGTTTGTATAAAATTCCCAATGGCACTCCAATAGATCCAGCTTTTGAATATGAACTTCGTATTATTAAACCCAATGAGGAAGTTACCACTGCCCGAACTCGAATTTTAAATCCAGATAGAATTGTCATCAATGGTAGCAGTTTAAATTCTCCTAATTCCAATTCCCCTACCCTTAGATCATCTACCTTAAACTTCAGAAATTCTGATGGTTCAGAAAGGTCTTCTGTGGCTATTTTCCAGGTTTATATGAATTTTTACTGGAAGGAAATTGATCAAACTACTGGGGCTGTAAGCTTGGATTCCATACGTTTTAAATATGGTGAACAAAGGGCAAGATCAGAATATGTAATTGGGCCTTCCGGTGGTACAGATGCAATGTTTGCCCTTATTGCCAATCGCATTCCTCAAAAGGAAAATGTTTTAAGAGAATTTTTGAAAATTAAATTTGAAGTTTGGGCCTCTGATGAAAATCTATTGGTTTATTCAGATTTAAAAACTCCCAGTACAGGAATAAACCAAAATCGCCCAAACCCTGCTGATGCTTTAGGCCTGGTAGAAAATGGTATTGGAATATTAGCCAGTCGCTACAATAAGGAGTATGACAATGTACAATTCAATTCAAGTGGAAATCCAGTTTCTCTAAAGGATAATCTGCTGATTAATCCAAATATGTGTCCTTTGCGTTTTGTAAGGTATCAAGGAACTGACACCTGTATTTGTAAAGATGTTGGTAGCACGCTTACTGTTGAATGTTTATAAATCTGACATTAAGACACCCCAAAAGACTGTCATAAAATTTTTATAGCTGAAAAGCCTGTCATAAATGGCAGGCTTTTTTGATTTGGCCCACTGGCATAGTGATTGACATTTGCTGGACAGAAATAAATTACCAAATCCTAATAATTAGTAAAAAATGGGAAAAATAATTGGAATAGACCTTGGAACGACTAACTCCTGCGTAGCAGTGATGGAAGGAAATGAACCAGTAGTAATTCCTAACAGTGAAGGTAAGAGAACAACACCATCTATAATTGCATTTGTAGAAGGTGGTGAGCGTAAGGTAGGAGATCCTGCTAAGCGTCAGGCTATTACCAACCCACAAAAAACCATCTCTTCTATAAAGAGATTTATGGGCTCCAGTTTTTCTGAAGTTCAAAAAGAAGTAAATAGAGTTCCTTATAAAGTTGTAAAAGGAGACAATAATACTCCTAGAGTTGATATTGATGGTCGTATGTATACGCCTCAAGAATTATCAGCAATGGTATTGCAGAAAATGAAAAAGACGGCCGAAGATTATTTGGGTCAGGAAGTTTCAGAAGCAGTAATTACTGTTCCTGCATATTTTAATGATTCTCAGCGCCAAGCTACTAAAGAAGCTGGTGAAATTGCTGGATTGCAAGTGAGAAGAATTATTAACGAACCTACTGCTGCAGCCTTAGCTTATGGAATTGATAAAAAAGGCGAAGACAAAAAAATCGTTGTATTTGATTGCGGTGGTGGTACTCATGATGTTTCTATCCTTGAATTAGGTGACGGAGTATTTGAAGTACGCTCTACAGATGGAGATACTCACCTTGGAGGTGATGATTTTGACCAAGTTTTAATTGACTGGTTAGCAGAAGAGTTTAAATCTGAAGAAGGAGTTGATCTTACTAAAGATCCAATGGCTCTTCAACGTTTAAAAGAAGCTGCAGAAAAAGCGAAAATTGAACTATCTTCTTCTAGCAGTACCGAAATTAATCTTCCTTATATCACTGCTACTGCTAGTGGACCAAAACACTTAGTAAGAACACTTAGCCGTTCAAAATTTGAACAATTGGCAGACAGTCTTATCAAAAGAACTATTGAACCTTGTAGAACAGCTCTGAAAAATGCTGATATGAGTGTTTCAGATATAGACGAAGTAATCTTAGTAGGTGGTAGCACACGGATTCCAGCTATTCAGGATGCCGTTAAAAAGTTCTTTGGAAAAGATCCTTCTAAAGGTGTAAACCCAGATGAGGTAGTAGCCTTAGGTGCTTCTATTCAAGGTGGTGTTTTAGCCGGTGATGTAAAGGATGTTCTTCTTTTAGATGTAACTCCACTTTCTTTAGGTATTGAAACCATGGGTGGTGTTCTAACTCATCTTATTGAAGCTAATACTACAGTTCCAACTAAAAAGTCTGAAACCTTTTCTACCGCAAGTGATAATCAACCTTCAGTAGAAATTCATGTTCTACAAGGGGAAAGACCAATGGCTAAGGATAATAAAACTATAGGTCGTTTTCATTTAAGTGATATTCCACCAGCACCAAGAGGTGTACCTCAAATTGAAGTAACCTTTGATATTGATGCCAATGGTATATTAAACGTTTCTGCCAAAGATAAGGCCACAGGAAAAGAGCAAAGCATTAGAATTGAAGCTTCTTCTGGTCTTTCTAAAGAGGAAATCGAAAAAATGAAAAACGAAGCAGAAGCCAATGCCGACTCTGATAAGGCTGCCAAGGAAAAAGTAGATAAAATAAATTCTGCCGACGCCATGGTTTTCCAAACAGAAAAGCAGTTAAAAGAATTTGGCGATAAGCTTTCTGATGATAAAAAAGCTCCAATAGAAAGTGCATTAACTGAATTGAAAGCTGCACATCAAAGTCAAGACCTTGCAGCTATAGACGCCGCAATGGAGAAAATCAATGAAGCTTGGAAAGAAGCTTCTGAAGAGATGTATAAAGCTCAACAAGATGGTGCTCAAGCTGGTCCTGAAGCAGCTGATGCTAACAGTGCTTCTGCTGAAGACTCAGCTGATGATGTAACAGATGTAGAGTTTGAAGAAGTAGATGATGAAAATAAATAATTCATCTTTGACTTAATATTGAAAAACCGTTCCGATCTTCGGGACGGTTTTTTTTATGATTGAAATTTAAACCCAAATAAATTATGGCAGAAATAACATTTAAAGGTGAAAAAATTCACACCCTTGGAAATATTCCAAAAAAAGGACAAAAAGCTCCGGATTTCAAATTAACAAATTCGAGCTTGCAAGAGGTAGGCCTTGAAAATTACAAAGGAAAACGACTGGTATTAAATATTTTTCCCAGCATAGACACCGGCACCTGTGCAGCTTCAGTAAGAAGATTTAATAAGGAAGCTGCAGAATTAGAAAATACTGTAGTGCTTAATATTAGTAAGGATCTACCCTTTGCTCAAAAAAGGTTTTGTGCAGCAGAAGGCATAGAAAATGTAGAAAACCTTTCTCAATACAAGGATCAAAATTTTTCGAAAGCCTATGAAGTAGATATGCTTGAAGGAGCCCTTCAAGGATTAATGTCTAGAGCAGTAGTGGTGCTTAATGAAAATGGAGAAGTGATACACAGTGAACAGGTTCCTGAAATTATCATCGAACCTGACTATGATTCGGCATTAAATGCCTTAAAATAATAAGTGAATAGAGATAAAAAATGCCCAAATGGGCATTTTTTATTTCTTGTTTGATTTCGTTCTCTTATACAAATCTCTCACCATCCCATCTGCCAAACCTTTCTTTGGGACTGTCATTTTTGAAGACCTTGCCCACTTCATAGCAGAAAGGTAAATGCGAAGTGCATGAGTAATTACATCCGCCCTATCGGGGTTGAGGTCAAATTTTACGATTCGCTCTTCAGTACTACACTCACTTAATTCATTAAAAGTGTTTTGGATATAATCAATTTCCAATGCAGAACCCATTGGCTGACCAGATAGTTTAAAGGTCCTGTTTATATTTCCACCAGAACCCACCATCATTATTTGGTCCATGTCTTGGGTTATTTCCTTAATCCAGCTTTCCATTTGTTGCCAGGTATCTTTGGCCACTTGATTTTTCAAAAGCCTAATGGTCCCAATTTTAAATGATTTGCTGGCTTTTACCTCTTCCTTATGGAAAAGAGTTAATTCTGTACTTCCACCACCAACATCTATATATAGAAAAGTGTCATCAGAATCCTTCATCACATCGGTCATCCCAGAACTAAAAATGATCTTCGCCTCTTCTTTTCCAGAAATGAGTTCGATTTCAATTCCAGTTTTCTTTTTTATATGCTTAATTATTTCTTTTCCATTGTCGGAATCTCTGAGAGCTGATGTGGCACAAGCCCGAAACTTTTCTACACCATGAACCTTCATAATATTTGCATATGCCTCCATTCCTAAGGTTAGACGATCTCGGGTAGATTTTTTAATTGTCCCCTTTTCAAAAGCATCATCACCAAGGCGAATGGGCAATCTGGTAAGTGAAGATTTTTTGAAAATTGGATTTTCTCCACCTTTGTCAATCACATTAGTAATCAATAATCGTACGGAATTGGAACCTAAATCAATCCCCGCTATTTTATGAATAATCACTTATTTTCCTCTTTTTAACTGATTCTTTACATAGTCGTATAAGGCAAATTGAGATCTGATTTTTGGGCCATTAATAAATCTGTATTCATTCTTTTGATCCTCATTAAACCACCTAGCCTTAACATTATCCTTCCAAATAATTTCCAAATGATCTCTGAGTTGGCGCTTTATATTTGGATCATAAACCGGTACAGAAACTTCAACCCTATAGTCTAAATTTCTTTGCATCCAATCTGCGGAGGAAAGATAATATTTTTGATCGCCACCATTTTCAAAAACTAAAATTCTTGAATGTTCTAAAAAGCGATCTAGGATGGAAATGGCTTCAATATTTTCACTTAATCCTTTTACCCCAGGAATTAAGGAGCATATTCCTCTCACAATCAATCGAATTTTTACCCCATAACTACTAGCTTCATAAAGCTTGTCTATTAATTTAATATCGCAGAGGCTATTCATCTTTAGAAAAATCCCTGATGGATTTCCTTTTTTAGCATGTTCTATTTCATTATCAATAAGCTTAATATAGGATTTACGAGTGTGGTGTGGCGACACCAATAGGTGCTGATATTTATTGATTTTATAATTCTTTTGTAAAAAATCAAAAACCATTTCAACCTCTTTGCAAATCTCCTTTCTGGAGCTAAGCATGTGATAGTCTGTATAAAATTTAGAGGTAGATTCATTGTAATTCCCGGTTCCAATAGAGGCAAATCTTTCCAATTTATCTCCATTTTGGCGACTGATTAAAAACATCTTACTATGCACCTTTAATCCTGGAACTCCAAATATTACATGAACTCCTTCAGCTTGCAATTCTTCAGTCCAGCGGATATTCGCTGCTTCATCAAATCTTGCTCTAAGCTCAATAACTACTGTTACTTGCTTCCCATTTTTAGCAGCATTGGTAAGGGCACTAATTATTCTACTTTTAGACGCTACCCTATACAAGGTAATATGAATGCTTTTCACATGAGGGTCAATAGCCGCCTCCCTTAAAGTTCTGATGATATATGAAAAACTATGGTAGGGTAAAAAAAGTAGTACATCCTTTTCTCTCAGCACATTTAGGATACTTCTATCCATATCTAAATCAGGATGTTTGAGCTGGACAATGGGTTTAAATTCCAATTCCTTTTTCCCCATATTCGGGAATTGTATAAAATCCTTTTTATTGTGATATCTACCTCCAGCCGTTAAGGAGTCTAGATTATCCAATTCCATCCTTTCCTTTAAAAATTCTAATAAATCCGCACTAATTTCTTCGTCATGTACAAATCGAACAGGATCTCCGGTTCTTCTTCCTTTTAGGGATTTAGACATTTTCTCCAAAAATCCTTTGGAAACATCTTCATCCAAATCCAATTCTGCATCTCTAGAAATTTTAATAATATGAGCTTCAATTTTTTCAAACTGAAAAACAAAAAATATATAGGCTAGATTATAGCGAATCAAATCCTCTAAATACATCACATATCGATTGCCATATTTAGGAAGTTCAACAAATCTACCTACCAAATCCGAGGGAATTTCAATAAGAGCATATTGTGGTTTCTCTCCTTGATTATCCCTTACCAGTTTTATGGCCAAGTAAATGGATTTATCCTTTATTTCTGGAAGTTGAAAATTCTCATCTAAAATCAGTGTGAATACGGATGGGCTAACCTTTTCGATAAAATAATTCCTAACGAAGCTTTGTTGTCCGGTGGTGAGTTCGGTTTCATCTACAAAGGAAACGCCCTCCTTTTCCAATTTATTTAGCAATTCATCACTGATGCCCTCCGCCCTACTTTGTAAATTTCCGGCTATCTGGGATATTTCTGCTAGCAATTCTCTTGGTGTTAATCCTCCTAATCGTCTTTTTGGAGAATTACTGATCTGACTAAGCCGTTTGATACTGGCATAGCGAACACGGAAAAATTCGTCCATATTACTAGAGAATATCCCAATAAATCTCAATCTTTCTACAATGGGATTATTTTCGTCGCAAGCCTCCTGCAGAACCCTTTCATTGAAGGATAACCAACTAATGTCTCTGGCAATTACATTGGTGCTATTTTTAAACTTCACAAGTTATTTCTTCTTTTTGGGTAATCAAAAAACAGCAATTCTGCTTTATTGTCAACATCTGCCCATTTTTCCAAATCAAATTTTAGGCAGGCAACACCGGTTGTAGGAACATTATCAATTCTATGATCAATTCTCTTATTTACAAAATTGGTAATGGTAGGATTATGACCAAAGAGCATTACGGAATCAAAATCATCATCTAAATCCCTTATTATTTCTAGCATTTCCTTTGTGCTCGCTTCATAAATTTTCTTTTCAATTCGGATATCACTATAAGCACAATTGAGGTTTTTTGCAAAAATTAAAGCGGTATGAACAGCTCTGGTGGCGGGGCTAGATATTATGATTTCTGGTAAATAACCCTCCTCCTGTAACCAAATGGAGGTATTATGAGCATCTCGAATTCCCCTGCCTTTTAGGGGTCTATCCATATCATGTGTTCCTTCCTCTCTCCAGGATGATTTTGCATGTCTTACCAAATATAACTTTTTCATAGAGCTGCCAATTAGCCAAATTTTTTGGGAAATTACTAAAAGCAATGGCCATCTAAAACCCTAGAAAAAAAAATTAATATTGGCTTTATATTGTATTTACCTGAAATGAAATTTATTATCTCAGCTAAAGCGATTTTGCCTCTTGCCAAATTCTCTCCATTTCATCAAGACTTAAATCAGAAATTTGACTTCCATTTTTCACTGCAGTTTCCTCGATGTGAGTAAACCTTTTAATGAATTTTTTATTGGTTCTTTCCAATGCTGATTCTGGATCCACCTTTAGGAATCTGGCTAAATTGATGATGGAAAATAATAGGTCGCCAAATTCTGCCTCAATTTTTTGCATGTCATTTTTGGCTACTTCTACCTTCAATTCTTCTAATTCCTCATTTACCTTTTCCCAAACCTGCTCTGTTTTTTCCCAGTCAAATCCAATTCCCCTTGCTTTTTCCTGAATTCGAGTAGCCTTCACCATAGAGGGTAAAGAATTTGGCACACCCGAAAGAACAGATTTTTTTCCTTCTTTGAGTTTTAATTTTTCCCAGTTAGACTTTACCTCTTCTTCCCCACTAACTTTTAAATCTCCATAAATATGAGGATGTCTAGAGATAAGTTTTTCACAGATTCCGTTGAGCACATCTGCAATATCAAAAGCTCCTTTTTCAGAAGCTATTTTTGAATAGAAAACCATATGCAGCATAATATCCCCCAATTCCTTTTTTACCTCTTCAAGGTCGGCATCTAGGATGGCATCACCTAACTCATAAATTTCTTCAATAGTTAGAGGCCTAAGGGTTTCCATGGTTTGTTTTTGATCCCATGGGCATTTCTCCCTCAAATCCTCCATAATTTCTAATAATCTAGAAAAGGAATTGAGCTTTTGCTGCAAGCTATTCATGGCTTAATCTTGGTCCTTATCAGATTCTGGTTTCGCCTCTTCAATTCCTTCAGAAGCTTCTTCAGTTTCTTCAGTTTCTTCCTCAATTACTTGGTCTATTAATCCTTCGGATTGGAGGATATTATACCATTGGAATAATTTTTTCAAATCAGAATTGTACACCCTATCCTTATCGTAATCTGGTAGTATTTCCTCTAAATATTGGCTAAGAACCTCTGGTTTAGATTTATGATCTACACAAGGGCCATCATTTTCTTTTACTGCAATTTTATGATACACTTCTGTCAAAGGAACTTCCTCATCATAGGTGTAAATGGCAATATCTTTTAGCGCGCTAACATTACTCGTTTGGGAAACGGGAAATCTTTTTTTATCGCTTAGGGATTCTACAATAATTCCACCTCGACTTTGGGCCAGCATTTTGTGTAAACCTGGTTTTCCGCCAATGGATAGGATACCTTCTAAATTCATCTTTATTTTTTTGTTGTTGAACTATCTGCTTTTTCTTTCCACTCTTTAATTTGACCTAAAATATCCTGATCGGATTGTCTCAGGCTTCTTAGGTTCCTCGCTTGTTCAGCAAGCTCGTGATCGGGAAATTTTTCAAGGAAAAAGTCGTAAGACTTTATCGCCCTTTTACTGTCGTCATACTTTTCGTCAAAAACAAAACCTACCATAAAAATTGATCTCGCTGCAAGCTCATGATTTGGGTATTCGGTAAAAACGCGGTTATAAATATTTACTGATTTCAACCTCAATTCCGGAATCTCCTTCATTATATCTGCGGATCTACTTAAATAAACGGGAGCTAAACTGTCCTCCGGATGTTGATCTACGTATTTTAAATAAGCTTTAGTAATTCTCTTCGCCAAGCTAGTGTCTATGCTTACATCCTCTTGCAATTGACTTTCCATCTCTTGGATTTCTGCTTGTAGAGGATCCATTTTGCTTTGGCATGAAGCCATAAGAAAGCTGAATAACAAAGAAAGTTGTAGAATAATTTTCATATTATTTTTTTGGGAAACGCATTTTGTAAGCAACATTTATTTTTCCTTTAGAAATATTATTTAATCTAGCCTTTAGCAGGCGTTTCTTTAATGGAGACAGATAATCCGTAAAAAGGATGCCTTCAATATGATCGTATTCATGTTGAATAACTCTGGCTTTTAAACCATCAAAAACCTCAACATGCTCTTTAAAATCTCTATCTAAATATTTAATTTTTATTTGCTCTGGCCTTACTACATCCTCTCTGATATCGGGAATACTTAGGCAGCCTTCGTTGAAAGACCAATCATCACCATCCTCGTCAATAATTTCAGGATTAATAAAAACCTTTACAAAATCTTTCAATCCTTCTTCATCCTCTTCATCTTCATCCACAAATCCAGAGGTATCAACAATAAATAAACGAATGGCCAAACCGATTTGCGGCGCTGCTAAACCTACGCCACTAGATTTGTACATCGTTTCAAACATATTATCAATAAGCTCCTGAATTTTTGGGTATTCAGCACTTATTTCCTCCCCCATTTTTCGTAAAACAGGATCACCATATGCTACAATTGGTAGTATCATAGAAATAATTTGCGGCAAAAGTAAGAAATGATGTGCTGATTAATAGCCAGAACCTCTAGATAAGTAGGCCTGTAAAATTACAGCAGCAGATATTTTGTCAATCTCCCCCTTTTGTCTCCTTTGTTTTTTCTTCATTCCTCCGCTTATCATTAGGTCTTTCGCCATTTTAGAGGTGAACCTTTCATCCTGAAGGTCAACAATAATATTTGGAAATTGTTTTTCTATTTGCCGACGAAAATCTCTTACTCTTTCCGAATTATCAGAATCTCCACCATCCAATCCTATAGGCTCACCGATTATTATAGCCTCAAATTTCTCGGCTTCCCACATTTTTTTTAGCTTTTCTAAAAGATTTTCTGTGGCGATGGTTTCCAGTGGGGAAGCCACAATTTTCAAAAAATCGGTTTCCGCAATTCCAGTTCTTTTTCCGCCAATATCTAATGCTATAATCTTTGCCAAAGGGTTTCTTACTTTTGCCTGCAAATTAGACTTTTTATCAGCAATCAAAAATTTGATGACAATGCATGAAATCCAAGAAATTATTGAACAAACCTGGAATGATAGAACAAAACTGGAAGACCCAAAGGTGGTTGGAATCATTGAGCAAATAATTGAGGATATTGATAAAGGAAGATTAAGATGTGCTGAACCTAGTTCAAAGGGCTGGATAGTGAATGAATGGGTTAAAAAAGCAGTAATCCTATATTTTCCAACCCGAAAAATGCAAACCATTGAAGCTGGTCCACTTGAGTTTCACGATAAAATTCCCTTGAAATCAAATTATGAAGAATTGGGAATTAGAGTAGTTCCTCATGCTGTAGCCAGACATGGCGCTTATATCTCTCCAGGGGTGATTTTAATGCCTTCCTATGTAAACATTGGTGCCTTTGTAGATGAAGGCACAATGGTAGATACTTGGGCAACAGTAGGTAGCTGTGCTCAAATAGGTAAAAATGTACACCTGAGTGGTGGTGTAGGAATTGGTGGTGTTCTCGAACCTGTTCAGGCCTCCCCGGTAATTATTGAAGATAATTGTTTTATTGGTTCGAGATGTATAGTTGTGGAAGGCATTAGGGTTGAATCTGAGGCGGTATTGGGTGCAAATGTGGTGCTAACCGCATCTACTAAAATCATCGATGTAACCGGAGAGGAACCCAAAGAGATAAAGGGTTATATACCCGCAAGATCTGTTGTAATTCCTGGATCTTACAGCAAAAAATTTGCTGCTGGTGAATATAATGTTCCCTGTGCTTTAATTATTGGAAAAAGAAAGGAAAGTACCAATAAAAAGACTTCCTTAAATGATGCATTAAGGGAATACAATGTTTCTGCTTAGAGATTGGATAGCCGGAAGAAATATCACTATTTATTAAAAATTCAATACCTGGGATTTAGATTTCATGGATGGGCAAAACAGCCTGGATTGAAAACTATTCACCAAATGCTGGATAAAACCTTTGAATTTATCCTCGGTGAAAATCAATACAAATCTATTGGCAGTAGCCGCACAGATGCTAAGGTATCCGCCAATGAAAGTTTGGTTCATTTACAAACTGTGAATGAGCTAAATGATAATTTTCTGGATCTCCTGAACTTAAACCTCCCACCAGATATTAGAGCCCTGGAAATAAATGATTTCCCAGAAAACTTTAATATCATACAATCTCCCAAAAGCAAGGAATACCTATACTTATTTTCATTTGGAGCAAAGCCTCACCCCTTCAGCACTTCCTTTTTGGTGAATATTGCCGAAAACCTGGATATTGATTTAATGAAAAAAGGGGCTAAAATTTTTGAAGGTGAACATAATTTTCTATCCTACTGTACCAAACCATCTCCTTCAGTTAATCCAGTGCGAATGATCACCTTATGTGAAATTGTAGATAATGACTTTTTTAGAGCCTCCTTTTTCCCCAAAAAAAGCTATGCCCTACGCATATGTTCTAAAGGGTTTATGAGAAATCAGGTGAGATTAATAATGGCCCAATTATTCAATCTTGGAAAAGGCGAAATTGAACTAGAGGATATCCGAGAAAGTTTAAAAAACCCAAGCCTCGGCAGCATGAAATCCATCGCCCCTGCCTCAGGCCTTGTTCTGAATCGAATAGATTTAGAAACTTAAAATCTCGATTCCTTTTTTTTTGTTTCTTATTATTGCTTCAAATTAATGAGGCCTGAGCCCCTTTAACCCAAAGCTCAAGTCCTGGTATTGCTAGCCAAAAATTCTGTTGAACATGAATAAATTTTTCCTTTTACTTTCCTTTTTACTTTCAGGTGGATTGATCTATTGTCAGGTTGAAAACCCTTCATATAAGCAAATGATGGAGGATCTTCAATATAATTTTTACGAAGTTGTGGAGGCTGCTGAATCCTATTTTGCAACTCATGAGAAAGGAAAAGGTAGCGGTTGGACCCCATACCAGAGATGGAAGGCAGAAAATGAGCCTAAATATTTCCCTAGTGGTGATAGAAGTGGAATAGACCCACTTTTTGCTGAAAAAGCATATTTGAATTTCTTAAAAAATAATTCCTCAGCTGAAAACAAAGCCCAGGCGGCGGGTATTTGGAAGGATTTAGGGCCTTATGATGCGAATAGGATTACATCCCATTATTCACCTGGTATTGGCAGGGTAGAAAGCTTTTGGGTAAATCCCAATAATAGCTCTCATATTTTTCTAGGCTCTAGAAGTGGTGGGTTTTGGAAGACTATTAATGAAGGACAGAGCTGGAAAAACACCACCGATCATTTAATTGCATCGGGAGTAAATACCATTGCCGTGTCTCCATTTAACCCAGATAGTGTATTGATAAATGTGAGAAATGGTGGAAATAATACCAGCCATGGCATCTACAGATCTACTGACGCCGGTGAAACTTGGTTCCCAAGCAATTTCACTCCAGATTCACTGGGTTGGGGTGGTTTGGGAAGTAGCGACCAAATTTATAAAATTGCCTACCATCCACGAATCCCAAACCTTGTATATGTAGGTACTAATAATGGCTTTTACAAATCTATCGACAATCTTCAAACATGGACCAAACCTCTTTCTAGCGGTAGAATTACGGATATTGAATTTCATCCCTCCAACGATAGTATAATTTACTTGGTTGATGTAAATAATTCTAATGGCAATGCTGTAAGTATTTCTGATGATTTTGGAGATTCCTTTGTGAGTGGACCAAATTTCTCTTCTAATGGTTCTGCTCAATTGTTTATTGCTGTAAGTCCTGCCTGTGATGATTGCCTTTATGCTGCATCTGCAAACGGGCTTTGGAAGTCATTCAATCGAGGGCAAAATTTTAAAAATATGGGGAACCCTAATCAAAGTTGTAGGGGTTTTGCTGTTTCTGATCTGGATAGTTCAAAAATGCTTTATGGTTATGTAGACCTTTTAGCAAGTACGGATGGTGGCACAAGTTTTAATCAAGTTTCTTGGTGGGCCAATTCCACGCCGGATCCTACCTATGTGCATGCAGACCTTAGAACGGCAGAATCTGTAAATGGAGTTTATTATGTAGGAACAGATGGTTATTTGGCCAAAAGTTTAGACAATGGTATTACATGGATCCGCCTAAATGATGGTACCGGGATCCGTGAATTTTATGCTGTTGGTTTAAGTCAAAGTCAGGCAAGTACACAAATGGCCGGCTCACAGGACAATGGCACCTCAATACTCGATGAAACAGGATGGTTTGAATGGAATGGTGGTGATGGAATGGAGGCTATAATTCAGCCTTTAAATGACAATTGGATGATAGGAAGTTGGCAGTATGGAAGTAGAAACCGAACGACGGATGCCGGACAAAGTAGGAATGGCCTTAGTGGTACGGGAAATGCCGCATGGCAGGCACCTTTATTATTAAATCCTAATGAGCAAATGACCGTCTATCATTTTGACTCTCAAATTCATATTTCTAGCGAGTTTGGGGATTTTTTCCAACCTTATGGAAATCCTTTAATCGGTGATATTCTTGTAGCGGCCATTGCAGAAAATAATTCCAATTTAATCATTGCTTCTAGAAATTCGGCAATAAAACTTTCTGATGATGGGGGCTTAACCTGGGAAAATATTCGATCCAATTTACCCAACCAATCCATTAGTGATATAGCTTTTGATCCTCAAAGAGACAGCACCATAATTGTTAGTTATAGGCGCTACCAAAATGATGGTAAAAAGGTTTTTATTAGCCACGACCTTGGCAATAGCTGGGCAAATATTACACATAATTTAAATGATATGCCCATAAGGTCGGTGGTGATTGATCACAGCGATTCGTCCTATATTTATTTAGGTGCCGAAATTGGAGTTTATTACAAATCTATGCAGTCTGACAATTGGAAACTATATGGACAAAATTTACCAAATGCTACAGTCCGAGATCTGGAAATACAATACGGTTCCAATACCTTAAGGGCAGCTACTTGGGGAAGAGGATTATGGGAAACCAGTTTAGTAGGACGTTCCAACCATCCTTGTATCATCAGTACTACCATCAATGATTTACCAGATTTGGATCACCCAAAAGAAAATGTTCCACAAAAAGTGAGCTCTGTAATTTCTTATGATGGGAATTTGAGTGAGGTAAAGCTTCAATGGTCGGTTTCCAAACCAAGTTTGGACCAAAGCATTGCGATGATCAATATTTCGGACAGTACTTGGCAATCTCAAACGGCGATTCCAAATTTTCCATTTGATTCTATAATCTTTTTTAAGGTTGTTGCTAAGGGGGCAAATAACTATATTTCAGAAACCTATAAATTCATGTATAGGATACGCTATAATGCTAATGCCTCCTTAGTTTCTAGTAATTTTAAAAGTCAAATAAGCATTTCCCCAAACCCTGGTAAAGGTTATTTTGAAATAGACATGGGCCAATATTTTGATCGTTTTGAAGTGGAAATCTATGACCTAAAAGGAAGCTTAATTCTCCAAAAAGAAATTCATCACCAAAGAATCTTTCCCTTTACCATTGAGGAGGCCAGTGGCATTTATTTAGTGAAAATAAAATCTGGGGAAAATCAAGCTCAGTATAAAATAATGAAGCAATAAATTTTAGGATTTTTCGGTAAGATAGATAACGGCTTTATTAAAATCTGCAGCGGCATTTATCACCTTTTTATAATCTTCAAATTCCTCCTTACTATATTCAATACGCTTATAATACTCTTCTACTTCAACAATAAGAAGGTTTCCTTCTAGTTTGTAGTTGGATTTAAACCATGCCGATTCATCCGGAAAAACTACATCAAAATTTAGTCCTTCCAAATTGCTAACATCATAATTTTCTGGAAGTATTATTTCTAGCTTTCTAATAAACTCACGGTTGAAATCACTTTCCACAGCATGAATCCTTTCCTTCTCGCTGTACATTTCAGATTGAGGTCCGATAAGTTCTCCAATTTTAAAAATAATTTTTTCTCCAGCCTTCTCAGAAAACCTAATACTATTCACTGTAGATTTTACTATCATTGGCTTCAAACCAAAATCCTCAGCACTACCATTTATCACTTCCAGTTCTGCCTGATCATTTTTCTCCATGGTCACCATTTCCACTAAAGATTCTTCAAGACGAGTTTTTTCATCATCAGAAATTTGGGAATAGGCGGTTTGAAGATAGGAGGCATAGTATCCACTCATGTGAAGTTCAAATTGAATTTCTGGCTCTAGGGGATCAACACTTAAATCTGCCTTTACAAAATGATTGTTTGCGCTTTCGGAATGGGAAAGAGCATCAATAAATTTCACCTGACCTATGGCGCTGGTAATATCTCCTATTTCCACTTCTTTGATAAACAAACCATAGTTATGCATCAATTCCTGATCAATAAAACCCAATCTATAATTAGCGGAATTTGGCTGTAAATATTTATCGAGACTAGGGAAATAAAATACCGTTGACTGCAAAAAATTATAGGCTTCAAAATCTTTGTCGAAACGAATATTGGATCTGTCGGTAGTGAGCACCAATCGATGCTTGATATCCATCAATTTAAATGCATTGGCATAGAATTGAGTAAAGGTTGCGGCATTGCTAGCCTTATTTTTAATCAAAGATTTAATTTGGGCAAATGCTGGCTGAACATAGGGTAAAATGGCGAAGTTTTCCTTAACATAAGATTCAAATTTTCTGATCTTTTGTTCATCATCCATTTGCTCATTTATCCCAATTTCCTTTAGAAACTTTTTCAAGGCTTTAATATCCTTTTTGGATGGAGATTTATAAACGAAGGAGTAATAGTTTTTGGATGCCGAACCATAGGACGCTAAATCTGAAGCACCATTGAATTCATTTTCAGATAGCTTATAAACTAGAGATTGTAAATTAGAATTTACAAAAGCCAATTCCTCAACTTCAAAGGCTGGCAGGGAATCTATAGATAGGGACCAATAGTTTTTTTCATCCTTAAGGGTATCGAACTGCACCTCTGCTAATCCATTGATGGAGTGAAAGGAAAAAATTAAACCTTCAGGACAAATCAATTCAAAATCAATATTGTAAGTCGGAACTCTACTCTGGAAATACTCGCGATCACCATTATACATATCCGTTCTTTTTTGCAGAAATAATACTTCTACAAAAGATCCAATATCCAAACCTTCCAGCGCAAAATATTTATAAGTATATCCACTTTCTTCATTCTCCCCTTCTTGAATATCCTTTTCGTCAAACTCAATTAACTCACCTTTGGAGTTGATTACTCTTGCAATTTGATAAACTATTTGATCGTCTCCAGCTGAGGAGAGGTAAATCTTATTATTCTCTTCAACACCAGCTTCAGAGGCGATATAGGTAACCTTATGTCTTAAATCAAATTGATAAAAACCATTGCCATCAAAATAATATTCCAGGACAGTTTTGTCCTTTACAATTACCTCAGAGATATCTCCAACTATTTTTGGAGTTTCAAAATTTGGCTCATCTTCCCAAGTATAATCCTCATATTCAATTTGTCCATTAAGGTTTGAACTGATGAACAATAGGAAAACTCCAATAATTGCTTTGGTAAAATTATATTTATCTAACATGTTAAACTTTTTTTAGGGTAACAGATTCTCTGTAATATTTTCGTAAGCTTTTGATCATATTGTTCCAATCTCCAAAAGATTCCTTTTCCAAGATTAGGAAGTTATCATACTCTTCAATGTTTTGGATAATCTTATTTTCTGAAGACACAGCTTTCATAGAACAGCCGAATTCCTCCTTTTCAAAACTTTGGGTTTTTGGTAAATAACTGAGCTCATAGGCCTCTGGGATATCTAATATTACCACAGATTTAAAGCTCGATTTGAATTTCACACTATAGGGAGTTTTGCGGTCTTTTTTCAGATTTGCATTGGTATAGATATTATTTAAAGAAAGGTTTACATAGATTTCTTCACCATTAATCCTACAATAATCTTTAATGTGAAATTTGTAGTCAATCTTCAAATTTGCTTCCCTATCACTAATATTAGAAATCCAAAATGTATCAAGCTCAAACTTGTTGCTTCCCTTTTCTAGGTAGCTTTCCATAAAATCCTCCAACTCATCTGTATTTCTGAGCTTTACTAAAGATTTTATTCTACTGGCGTAAAATCCGGAAAGGGTAACCTGGCCATGTCCTTCAAGGCTTGCATTCTCTCCAATACTCACCCTTAAGGTATCCACATATTTGGTGTAGTCTGCACTTTTAACAGGCACCGTTTCAATTTGAAATTGCTCTTCATTAATTCCGATCATTACTTCCTTACCTTGAATAAAAGATGTTGGTTCAGTAATGGGATTGGTATTAGAAGTCCCATCCAAAAAATAGAATTGGTCTTGATATTTAAAACTCAAAATCATATGATCATCAACTATAGGCGTTGGTACCTCTTCATAGCGATAAGGTCTATTTCTTGTTCCCACCCAGGTGAAATAAGCTTCCAATCCGGCATAATTTATCATGGTGTATAAAATGGAGCTTAGACCTTTACAATCTCCATATCTTTTATCACAAACGCTGGCGGCATCATCCGGAATAAAACCTTCCATCCCTTCTTCAAAAGCCACATATCGGATATTATCTTGAACCCAATAATATATTCTTTTAATTTTCTCCAAATCATCATCTTCACCTAGTAAAAGTGAATCAACAATTTCCTTTAAATTTTCTGAAGGTTCCTTATTTGTTTCCTTTACCAGGGAAGAATACCAATTATACAATTCTTGAATCCCCCCTAGAACCTGAACATTTCCCTCTTTGGTTTCATAAGTTGTAATCCTTGGGATGATATGAGGAGAAAAGTATAAGGAAGATGGAGAATTGTCTTCTATACTCACAGGAGCAATATCCCTAACCTTCCAGGTATAGGTCTTTCCTTTTCTGGTAGTAAGAATGGTAGGTTTAAATTTCTCATCACTAGCATTCTGATAGGAGAAATCCAGCTCAATTCCAGCTTCAACATTGATAACAATTTCCCTTAATTCGGTAGGATAATAACTAGAAAAATAAAAGGAGCTCATCAATTGGGGAATAGACAATTCCATACTGTATTTGGCAACAGCCACCGATCCTTTTGAAAGAGAAGGGTAAAAAAAGTTTATGGATTCAGATCCATTGTGGAATATGCCTGGGCTAAATTCTGTTTTTTTAGAAAACTCTTTTACTTTTTCCTTTTTGTATTTATCACCATTGGGAATTAGGGAGTAAACTTCAATATCACCCAATTTAAAATGCTCAGAGAAGGTGATATAATCTTTGGAAAATTGCGCTGCATTATCTTTCAAAAAAATTTTTCGGGCCTCCTCTTCCACTTGAATTGAAATTCCCTTCTTTTTATCGAGTTTAATATTGACAATAGTTTTATCCAAACTATTCACTGCAGTATTTCCTTTATATTTTTCTTGGAAATAGGAGAAATCTTCATTTTGCCCGGATAGCATTAAGGAGCTTGCTAAGAAAACAAGGCTTAGTAATTCTTTTAATTTCAGCATATATATTTTATAATGTCAATTTGGTCTAAGCGCTCTTTTCAGAAATAAGATCGCCGTTGTAATAGTATCTGGTTAAAACCAAATTACCGCTTTTGGAATAAAATTTTGATTCTCCATGGAGCACTCCTTTGAGGAATTTTTTATCCGATTTCATTGTGCCATTACTATAGTATTCAAAATGATGACCTACAGCCTCATCATTTTCATATTGACCTTTTTCTTTAAGTTTTGAGTTTTTATAATATTTCAGGAATTCACCTTCTCTACTACCATTTTTATAATTTGAAACTTCGGATATTTGGCCATTTGAATAGTACTCTATATAGGCTTTATCAAATTCCCCAGCTGCCAAATGGTATTCTCTACCAACTTTTCCATTGGAGAAATAGCTCTTCACCTCCGCCGTTTCATCCTTAATAGGTATCATCTCCACCAATTTCCCATCTTTTCCTTCATAACTATAACCGATAATTTTACCATAACTATAATAGCGAACATGGTCTAATTTCCCCGATGGATCATGAAATTTAGCGATACCATTTCTCAAACCCATCTCATAGTTGTAGATATTGGTTTTAATGCCTTCCTCATTATAATAGGTGTCTAATCCATCTAAGTTTCCATATAAATAATTATAGGTTTCGGCAATTTTACCATTTTCATGGTAGCGGGTAGTTTTACCATTTCTGCTTCCATTCTCATATCGATATTCCAATGATTTTTCACCATTTGGAAAATAATTTGTCCAAAGGCCTTCTTCTTCACCGAATTTAAACTCTCCTTTTTTAGAAATCTGCCCATTCCCATAATACCAAGTTGCTAGTCCATGAGCTTGTCCATTTACATAAGGAATGTTATATTCCTTCTGACCATTTGGGTAAAAGGTTTCAAATGTTTTTTTGCCATAAAAGTTTAGAGTATCTATAGGAATACCATTAGTATCATATTTCACTTGCAATACTGTGGTTCCGGAGACCATATATAATTTATAATCTAATTTCCCAGTCACAGCATAGGAATACTGCCAACCAGATTGATCTCCTTGGTAGTAAAACTCGATATCTGTGGTATCCCCAAAAGCATTGTGATATACCTTTTGTCTTTCGGCATAGCCCTTTTCACCTGCTACTTCATACCGTAATTGTCCATTAATATAATAAGAGCTTCCCATCCCATTCCATTGTCCTTCTTCATATTCAGTTTCACCTCTTAGCTCACCACTGGGGTAATAGCTAACACTTTTTCCTTCTAAAACACCTTTTTCATAATTGCTAGCCGTTTCCAGCTTGCCATTTTTATCATAGAATTCCCAAAGACCTTCCTTACCACCTTTTGAATCATAGAGTCCTAATGTGCTTTTGGTTCCATCCGGGTAAAGGCCTTCATATAAAAAATCACCGCCCTTTTTCTTTGCCGTTTTTACAATTTTTCCGCTTTTGTCGAAAATTCTGTAGGCGATAATATTTCCCTTTTTAAAATCAAACTCTAAATATTTAGAACCATCGCGTGCAAATTCTTGAGAAAGACCATTTTTCTTTCCATCTTGGTCGTAAATATTTTTTTGGTAAAGGTTTCCATTAAACCAATAGTCTAAATTCTCCCCAGATTGTGAGCCTTCTACATAAGTACCTTTTCTTTCCAGCTTTCCAGAAATAAAATACTCCTCATAGGGGCCATCCAATTCATTTTCCTTGTAGGCCATTCTCGACCTTAGATTGCCATTCCAGTAATACTCCGTTCCTATGCTATCCTTTTCACTTTTTGTATAAGACTGAATAAATCTCAATTGACCATCAGGATAAAAACGTTTTAGGGTACCTTCAATCTCATTTTCTACTCGATTAAACTTGTATTCTATATTTCCATTTTTAAAGAAAAAGAGCATTTTACCATCTCTAATTCCATTTTTATACTCTTGGCGGCTAGAGATTCCACCATTCACAAAATAGGATTCGTAAATTCCATCGCGTTCATCCTTTTTAAAATTTATTTTTTCGGACAACTCACCATTGCTATAATATACTTTATATACCCCTTCCAAAAGGCCATTTTTCAATTCATACTCCCTGTCAATTTCACCTCTTTCATTGTACCATTTCCAAGTTCCATATGCCTTTCCATTAAATTTTATTTGTCCTTTAGATCGTAAGGCACCACTTGAATGAATATTGTAAATAGGGCCATCTACCTGACCATTTTTTCTTTTGGAAATTGAAGAAAGAGCAGATTTTCCATGAGCACCATATACCCTTACTCCCAAAAATTCCTTTCCTTCAATTTCTATCGGTAAAGTGTTGAAATAACTGTTTATCTCATCTCCTCCCCAGGCTGCAAATTTTTCAATTTTTTTAGCCTTTCTTCTTACCAGCTTTTGATGTTTGGAATTTTGACTAGCCTTTAAAATATAATAGGAGAAAGATTCGAAATAATCTTCATCCCAAAGTTTGGTGTAAAACCTTACATAAGTTTTCATCCAATAGCCTTGATCTTTGGCATTATATTCTAATTGCTCCATCATCAATTGCAATTGCTTTACAAGGGCAAGTTTTGCTTTTGACTTTGCCTTATAGCCTTTTTGAAGGGCAACATAATTTCTGATCATAAGATCAATCTCATCATATTCATCCCCTTCAAAGTTGAAAGTGTGAGCATCCTTATCCACCTTAAATTTATCAGTAACCAATTCATCAATATGAACCAACATAGGGTTGGATACATCTGAGGTGGGATCCACTAGAATAGACATTACAAATGACATTAAAGCCTGGGTAATTTTACCACTACCCTCTGCTGCAAAACCCAATTCTCTATGGGCTGGGGCATAATATGGGTAAATGCTAATTGCCTTTTTCAAAGACTCCAAATAAGCATCATAATTTTCCAGTTCTTTAAATGCTAAAGCCCTGTTATAATGTAAAATATGATTAAAAGGATATTTTTCAATTGCCTTTTCATACACTTCTAGAGCCTCAGAATAGCGATCTAATTTGGCTAATGAATTTCCCTTCTGAATGAAAAAATCCGATTCTCTAGTTTTATAATTTTCCAATCCGATATTTGAGAGTTCCAGAGATTTCTCATAATTTTTAAAGCCATTGTAAATGGAATAGCAAAAATAATTTGCCAAGAAATAGCCGGTATCATTTGGCGCTACAGCCGAAAAATATTCTAATGCTAAACTGGAATCTCCCTCATCCATAGCTACATAGCCATCATACAATAGATTGTAGGCATTTAGGCGTTTGTCAATTTGCGAATGTGAATGAAAAGAAATAAAAAGAAAAAATAATAGGCTAAGGACAGAAAAATTCTTGTAGGGTAGGGCCATACTCGAAGGGTTTATTTTGGTTAGAATTCAAATGTAGTTGGAAAAAACTATTTGAAAAAATGAAAATTAAAAATCTAAATAAAATATTTGACCATCATAGGCAATTTCGCATGGCTTAGGCAGTGTTTTTTGGATTTCATCATGAGTTTCTAAATGATGACTAATATGGGTGAAAAAGGCTTTTTCTGGCTCTAATTCCTTCACTAGTTCTACGGCCTCATTTAGACTAAAATGAGAATGATGCTTTTCTCTTCTTAGAGCATTAATTATCAATATTTTGGAGCCTTTAATTTTCTCCTTTTCAGAATCTGAAATAAAATTTGCATCCGTTATATAAGTAAAATCTCCAATTCTGAATCCCAAAATTGGAAGCTTCCCATGCATTACCTCTATAGCTTGAAATACAATACCATCCACCAAAAAAGGTTTATTTGGATCGATGCAGTTTAAATTTACAGTTGGCACCCCTGGGTAGCCACCGCTGTTGAAAATATAGGAGTATTGTTCTTTAATTCTTTTTTGAACTCTGGCAGTAGAAAAAACATCCATGGGTTTTTTCTGTTGGTAATTAAATGGGCGAATTTCATCCAAACCAGCTAGGTGATCCATATGTTCATGGGTAAGTACGATAGCGTCTAAACTATCCACCTGGTTTTTAAGAAATTGCTGACGAACATCCGGTCCAATATCAATTAAAATAGTGGAATCATTGGATTCAATTAATACCGAACATCTCAATCTTTTGTCTTTAGGATTTTCGGAGGTACAGGTTTTACAATGGCATCCAATTACTGGAATTCCCTGTGAGGTACCTGTTCCTAATAGAGTGATTTTCATAAAACCCAAAGCCATTTATTAAAACTTGCTGCAATTGAAATCTAAAATCTCATTGCCCTATCAAATTAACTAAGGCCAACAAAATTAAGCTTAAAATATTAGCTAATAAGTGGGTTTAGCTAAGGAACTTTAATACTTTTGTTTTGAACCTTTAAAATCTATCTATGGAACGCATTATTCTGACCGCCAATCAGAAAGCGCTGAAAATAAATCTGAACGAAAACATCTACGGAACCTTCGCCGAAATTGGTGCAGGACAGGAAGTGGTAAGACATTTCTTCCGTTCGGGAGGAGCTTCTGGCACTATTGCCAAAGCAATGAGTGCTTATGACAAAGATTTCAGCGATGCCATCTATGGACAAGAGGATGATAGCAGGTATGTAACAGAACCTCGTCTTCGGAAAATGATTGAATATGAATATGGTTTAATCAATGAGAGATTGAGTAGGGAAAAATGGCCAGACAAATGCTATTTCGCTTTTGCTAATACCATTGCCACCATCAATTTTACTCGAAAGTTTAAAGGCCATGGCTGGATGGGTGTAAGGTTTCAATTAAGCCCAGACCAGGAGCCTAATGATGTGATTTTTCATGTGAGAATGAAAGAGGAAGAAGCCTCTCTTCAACAAGAAACTATTGGCCAAATGGGCGTTAACCTCATTTATGGCTGCTTCCACATTCGCAATAATCCGGAGGAGCTTTTGAGGTCTCTTTACGATAATATTGCCAAATACAAAGTGGAAATTGACATGATCCATTTTGAGGGTCCTGAATTCAAAAATGTTGATAATAGGTTAATGTCATTACAGCTCATTAAAAACGGAATGACAGATGCCGTAATTTTTGGTCCTGAAGGAAATAATATTCTTCCTGCAGCCTTATTATACAAGAAAAATATCCTTGCACTAAGAGGGAGTTTCCGTCCAGCTACCAAGGTAAATATTGACATGATCAAAAAGGGTTATGGACATTTTGTGGAGGAGCGAAAGGTGGATCGGGAAAAATTGGTGGTACTCTTTGAAATCACATTAAACAATTTAAGATCAGAAGGTGAGATTGATGAACAAGACTTTTTAGATAGAGCCGAAATTTTATGTTCCTTAGGCCAGACCGTTTTAATATCAAATTACCAGCAATATTATAAGTTGGTAGAATATTTTACGAGGTATACAGAAGAAAGGATGGGCCTAATAATGGGGGTTACCAACCTTAAAGATTTGTTTAATGATAAATATTATCGCGAATTAAAAGGTGGAATTTTAGCGGCCTTTGGTATTTTATATTCTACAGACTTAAAACTATATATCTACCCATCACAACCCAATGAGGAAGATGAATTAGAGAATAGCAAAAATTTAAAAATTCATCCTAGGCTTAGACCACTTTACGATTATTTAAAATCCAATAAAAGGATAATTGATATCGACAATTATGATCCAGAGGTTCTCCAAATTTTCTCCCGAGATATCCTAGAAAAAATACGCCATGGTGAAGAAGGTTGGGAAAAAGCTTTACCGGCTTATGTAGATAATATCATTAGAGATAAAAGGCTTTTTGGATACCATCCTGAAAATTCGAATGCATTGACGAAAAAGGAGTAGGTGGGTTAGTGAAAAGTTGAAAGTGAAAAGTGAAAAGTGAATAGTGAAAAGTTGGAAGTGAAAAGTGAAAAGTGAAAAGTGAAAAGTGAATAGTGAATAGTGGAAAGTTGGAAGTGAAAAGTGAAAAGTGAATGGTGAATGGTGAATGGTGAATGGTGAATGGTGAATGGTGAATGGTGAAT
>CAXBKQ010000009.1:0-131522 GCA_963976435.1 uncultured Cryomorphaceae bacterium
CCTTCCCTTAATTTGAGAATCCTAGATTCTCTTACCAATGATAATGAACGTTTTTTTAGCTCGGGTTATGAGCTTGATATAAATAATGACAGTATTATTGATTTTCGGGTGAAAAAAGTTATTACCAATGATAATATGGGTATTTACGAATCATTTTTTATTGAAGGTTTTGATGGTAGCGAATACGCAGTTAGTAAAGTTTCCAATACCCCCTTAACCTGCAATGATAATTTTAATGAAATAGTAGATTGGAGATCCAGTAGGTCAAGCCTAGGTTTTAATTTCCAAAATGTTGTGAACCCCAGTGGTTCCAGTATAGAGTATATTTTTAGTTTTTCGCCAAACATTAAGTATTTTATTGCCTTAAAAGTAAGAAGTGAAAATGGAGATAGAAATGCTTTTTTTCAAATGGAGGATGATCTTTTTCCTATGGAATTGAGGCTGGTCGAATAGCATTAAAATCAAAAATATTGAATGAATAAATATTGTTTTGCTAAATGTTTCTTTGTGGGAATTCTATTATTGAGTTTATCGAATTCTTTACTTGGGCAATATTCTAAATTACCAGATCGAGGGGCGGTATGGAAAGTTTTATTTGAGGAACATGATGGCCCCAATGTAAGATTGAGTCTAGAACAAATGACTTATACCCAAGACAGTATAATTAATGGATTGACCTATAAATTTATTGAAGGTTACGGTGCAAGCCCCTTGCATGAAAATTTTGGATTATTGGAGGATACGATCCAAAAAAAGGTTTATTTGAGGTTTTTGAAACATTCAAATTGTTGTGCTCCGGATTCTAACTATTTAATTTATGACTTCTCCATGGGTATTGGCGATTCCATGAAAGTTGAAAGAATAGGCTTGCCATATCCTATTTATTGGAAGGTAATTGATACCGGTAAAATCGTAGTGGACGGGCAATGGCGGAACTATTTAGATGTATATTCTAAAGGAATGTTAGGATTAAAATTCGATAGGTGGATTGAAGGTATTGGTAGCCAATTACTGATTGCTAGACCGCTTTTTCCGCTTTTTGGTTGGGAAATTCGTTCCGAGCTAGTTTGTTTTCGGGATTCCAGCCAAGGGGTTTTTTATGAACCTTTAAAAAGTACATACCCCGATATTATTTGTTCAGGAAACGTAGGTATAGTAAACATCGAGAAACCCAAAATTATTATTTACCCTAATCCAGTCACAGATTTGTTAAGTATTGATCTGCCTGAAAATGAAGGACCCTTTCATATTACAATTTGGAATACACATGGTCAAAAAATTTCTGAACCAATAATTAGATATAGACCTTGCCAAATAGACTTAGGATATTTAGATAAAGGACCCTACCTACTTATGGTTTCAAACGAAAATAGTAACAACAAATATTTAATCTTGAAAAAATGAAAACTACTAAACTACTCTTTTTTGTTTTTATGCTTACCATTCAATCAAAGGCCTTTTGCCAAATTGGTAAGTTGACTTTAAATGAATATCAATTAATTCAAAATGAACAATCAAAATATTACGATTCCTTAAAATCTAACAAAGAAAACCTTAAAGGTTTAGGTTATAAGGATTTTGAAAGACACAAGATTTTTTATGACCAAGCCTATCAAAATGATAATGGCCCTGTTAATTATTACAAAAGAAGAGGGCAGGCATTAACTGAGTTAAGACAGAAATATTTATCAGGTTCAAATAGCTCAAATAAAACTTCGAATGTGCAAGGGTTTTGGACCGAGGTTGGACCTGTCAATATGGCTCAGGGCCCTGGTGTTAGAAGAATGAGAGGGACAGGTAGGCTTTATTTTATAGAATTCGATGATTTGCATAATAGAGTGTTTACGGGCTCTGTGCTTGGTGGATTATGGTATTCAGAAGATTCAGGTCAATCTTGGATTTTAGGAGGAACGGATTATCTTCCGCAGCCAGGTATCTCACATATGCAAGTCGCGAAAAACACGAACAATGGTAATACATGGTTCATCGTAACGGGGGACGGAGAGACATCGTTTGACCCGTCAGATGGCGTTTGGAGGACGACAAATAAAGGGCAAACCTGGGAACATATGGATCCGGTTAATAATTTGTTAGGAATTGCCGGAACCCCATATTGGTCGCGTTGTAGAAAGTTGCTAGCCCATCCCACCGACCCAAATATATTATTTGCCGCATTCGACCATGGCGTTTTTAGAACCATTAATGCTCTTGCCCCGACAAATACTATTGAATGGAAAAGAGTTGCTGATGTATCTTTAATGGATTTCTTTTTTGATATTGCTTTTAAACCAGGGACAAATGGCCAGACGGTAATTGTTTCGGGGAATAAAATTGCAAGATCAACAAATGGGGGTGACATTGGTTCCTTCACAATTTTACCGAATACCAGTACTTTAAACATTAATCCTTACAGTGATAAGGATGATGAAATATCAATAAGATTTTCAGAGTCAAATCCAAGTGTTTTTTATGGTGCATTCGGCGGACAATATCATGGGCAGGGCAATCCTAAATCCAAGCCATATTTTTTCAAATACGATTTATCGACCAATACCCTTCATACTCCAATTTTGGTAACAGATAAATATAGTAGACATCAGGCTTTTGCTGTAAATCCTTTTGATGAAGATGAGATTCTTATTGGAAACGTAAACCCCCTGTATAAAAGCACGGATGGAGGGCAAAGTTGGGTTAGTTTGTATGGTTCGGGAAATAGTTCTTTAGTGCATGATGATCTTCATTGGGTAGCCTATCACAATTCATCCAACGAAATTTGGGTAACTAATGATGGAGGAATAGACAGATCAATTGATGGAGGGCTTACTTGGGAAAGTCTAACAAATAATATTGGATGTGCCGTTTATTTTAATATTGGCACCTCGGAAAGGTTGCCAGATCAAATTATTGGTGGAGGTTGGGATACTGGAAGTAACTTTCACGATCCGGAAACCAACACCTTTAAAACTTTTGATAACATTGGGGATGCTTTTGAATCTGTAATAGATGATTCCAACCCTTTATCACCAATTTATTTTGTTTCTACTTCAAATGACTTTTTAGTTAGGCACCAAAATTCCCTAACTTCAGGTGTGAACGTTATTTCAGGTTCGTCAGGGAATTCGCAAATTAAACCAAGATATTGGAATAATAGTTTTGTTAAATACCCTAGGGATCAAAAAATTTTATTTTATGCGGGGGATAAATCGATTGGCAGGACTATTAACAGTGGAAATACATGGGAGTCAATTTCCCCGGTTCTTCCTGCTGGTTCGGCCCATCCAAATGACCCAAATAGTGCAGCTACAACAATTATTAATTTAGGGGTGTGGGTTGCTCCTAACAACTCGAACTATGTTTATTGCTATACCACAAATCCAGCTTATGTTGATGATCCAATATCGAATAAATTATTTTGGACATCCAATGCAATGGCTTCAGCATCTCAGGTTATTTGGGTAGATATTACACCGAATATCAATTCACAGGAGGTGAGAGGGATTACGAATCTTGCCGTAGATGAAAATAATCCAGATAATATATGGGTAACTAGACAGGGTTTTGACCCATCTCAGCCTAAGGTTTTATTTTATAATGGAAGCGCATGGTCTGATATAACAGGAACTGGACTTGAAAATCTTTCTGTAAAGGCTATCGCTCACCAGCATGGCACAAATGGACTTGTTTACGTAGGAACAAATAATGGTGTGTTTTATAAAACCAATTCTCAATCAAATTGGACTAAATTGGATGGTTTACCACATGTAAAAGTATCCGAATTAGAAATTAGTCACTGTGCTGGTCTAATAAGGGCATGTACTTTCGGAAGGGGTATTTGGGAGGCGAGTTTAGTTCAGGATTATAATGCAACAGAAATTACCGGTAATACCATTTGGAATCAGGCGCAAATAAATAATGGCCCAGTAATTATTAAGGCCGGAGCAGTTTTAACAGTTAATGAAACTATCAGTTTTGGTGCACAATCGAGCATATTGATTGAAAAAGGAGGAAAGCTAATTATTGATGGTGGTCATTTAACAAATGATTGCCAAAAATATTGGGGAGGGATTTCAATTGAAGGAACCCCCGGTCAAATCCAGAACAACACCAATTCTGGGTTTTTAGAAATAAAAAATGGTGGTAAAATATCTTATGCCAAAACGGCTATTACAAATGGAATATGGAATGAGGATGGTGTGGTTTTATCAAGTATTGGGGGAATGATTCATGCTAATGGCGCCGTCTTTGAAAATAATAACAGGGATGTTGAATTAATGAAATTTCATTATTATGTAAATTCCAATTATGAAAAAGATTACTACGCCAAATTTATCAATTGTGATTTTACCTGTAATGATGAATATCGATTAGAATCAAAATATCACCATATCACAATGTGGGATGTCGAAGGTGTTCAAATTTCTGGCTGTAGATTTATGAATAGCAATACTGGAAAATTTAAAAATCAAACAAGCGCAATATTTACACAAGGGGCAACCTATAAGGTGACTAAGTTTAATGATGTCCCTTCTGAATTTATCGGTTATGACAAAGCCATCTATTCTGAAAATACAATAAGGGTGGATAAACAGATAAAGATTCTTGACACGGAATTTTCTAATAACCGATATGGCATTTATCTTAAATCCACTGCTAATGCCAAGCTAATCGGCAATGAAATAGTGGTTGACCCTGTCTCAGTGTCTTTAGATAGTCCCCATCAATATGGATTGTATTTAGATCATAGTTATTGTTATGTGTTTCACAACAACGATTTTAGCTCCAATGCCAGCACAAGCGCCACCCATGATGCCATTGGTGTTGTATTTAGAAATAATGGAGATTATGCAAACCTTGTTTACAGGAACAATTTTGATGGTTTTGATATAGCCGCAGAGGCTTTAGGATATAACAAGAATGCCAATAATACGAAAGGCCTAAATTTTAGATGCAATCGATTTGGTGACAATACTTCAAATGGGATTGATATCTATGTGAGAGAGGACCCTAGGAAAACCTACCCGGCCAACCAAGTTGGGGTTGCCGAGTGGCAGGGATCTGTAATCAATAATGCCAGTGAAAAGAAAAATTTGGCCAATAACCTTTTTAGCCTTGGGAATACGAGTGGATTTAATAATACTCAATACCCTGTCTTTTATTTTACTGGAAATGATGCAAATCAAGGAAGGTTGAACCCAGTTAATGGAGGCGGGGTGTCAATAACCAATTATTCATTTGCAAATTTCAATTTCTCTGAAGATTGTTCTGACCCAGAGTCTACGACAGGCGGCTGGGAAGATCAATCCTCTAGTTCATTAGGCCTAGAAATCGATGAATCTGATCTGTTTCTTAGTGGAAAATGGGCCTTGCTGAACCAACTGATTGATGAGGGAGATAGTCCTGAGTTACAGGCTCAAATTTTAGCTTCTTTACAGCCAGATTATCAAAATCTATATTTGGACCTGATGGATATGTCCCCTTATGTTTCCGAGGAGAATCTAATTAATGTGATTTTGATTTCTGATTTTCCAGAATTGGCACTACGCAATATTTTAATCGCTAACCCACATGCTTCTCGATCTCCAGAAATTATGGATTATGTAGAGAACAAGGTGCCTGCGTTATCTGCACAAACAATTTCAGATATTATGGCTGGTGAAGCGACCATAACTACAAAGGATGTAATTGAGGGGCAAATTTCAAATGCAACCGTCAAACTTCATAATTCAATTCGGAAATTAATTAATTATTATGTTGGCGATTCTCTTGAGGACAGCGACTTGGATAGTCTAAATATATTATTGAAAGACAGAAAGGAGGTTTATTATCGTTACTCATTAATTGACAACAACTTGGCTTTAAGTAATATTTCAGAAGCAAACTCTAATTTATCATTAATTCCTACTGAATGTGATTTAAATGATTTTGAATCTGACGAATATATTCACATGACCGCTTTATACAATATTTTGATATCGAACGCCCAAAATAATAATGGTCAAAATCAATTAGGAGCTTCAGACATAGCTATTCTACAAAATATTGAAAGTACTGGTTTAGGTTTAGCACAATCCCGGGCGCAGGACTTATTATCTTTAAATGGGGTCTCAACGAGTTACATTGAGCCTACTCTTTTACCTAGTTCTGGTTCTAATAAATTGAACGAAATTATTAGACCCAAAAGGGCAAAATCAAGTTTTTCAATTTTTCCTAATCCAGCCCAGGATCATATTATTTTAAGCTGGAATTGGTTTGAAGCTGGGCTTCAATCTCCTATTTTAATTGAAATAGTGGATATTTCAGGGAAAATTATTGAAGAGTTTGTTATTAATGATTTCCAGAAGAATGTTCATTTATATAATGTAGGAGAAATTCCTAAAGGCTCATATATATTTAATTTTGTTGTGGATAGGCGGGTTATTCAAACAGAAAAAGTACAGATTTTTAGATAATTTTAATCCTATATACAGAAAAGTTCAGATTGTAAGGGCTATTTTTTTTAAATGGATTTCGGGTTAAAATTCTTTATGCAACAATGCAGAAGTTAAAAATTCAGAGGAATTGACAACAGTCATTAAATGGAAAAAATCCATCATGAAAACGTATTTAAATCTTTTTTTATGGCCATTCCAAATTTTCCACCAAGTGCATAATCATTAACATAATATATCAAATAAATTCGGGAATCATTGTTCAACAAGAATGTATTAAACCTCTGCTATAACTAAGGCTCCTTAATAAGCTCTTACATTTTTACCCTCGTAGAAATTTAAAAAGGCCTTGTTCACTACACGCATACCTCCAGGAGTTGGAAAATTTCCGGTAAAATACCAGTCGCCTGTGTTGTTTGGACATGCTTGGTGTAGATCGTCAATTCCTTGGTAAATAATTTTCACCTCGGCTTTAACCTCATTAGGGGTAAGTAGTTCTGCAATTTTATCGGAAATCTGTTCTGGGCTAAAAGGCTGGTAAATTTCTTTTACAAAATTTTGAACCTCATTATCTGGAAGATCCTTTTGCTGTAAACATTTTTGATAAACCTCCTCAATAATATGATCCTGATTATTGTCTTTTAGTAGGGCTATGGCGGCTCTAAAGGCAATAAAATCTCCAAGCTTGGCCATATCTATACCATAGCAATCTGGGTAGCGAATTTGAGGAGCAGAAGAAACGATAATTATTTTCTTTGGATTTAATCGATCTAGAATTTTTAAGATGCTTTGTTTTAAGGTGGTTCCTCTTACTATGCTATCATCAATTACAACAAGATTATCATCCTCATTTACCGTTTTGTAAGTAATATCATAAACATGGGAAACCAATTCATCTCTGCTACTGTCCTGTGTAATGAAGGTTCTCATTTTCGCATCCTTCCAAGCAATTTTTTCTACTCTTGGACGAATGGAAAGCAATTCTGTTAATTTTTCAGAATCTAATTCTCCCTCATATTTTAGAATCTTATCTCGTTTTACATCATTGAGATAAGATTCCATTCCTTTTACCATTCCATAAAAGGAAATCTCTGCGGTGTTGGGGATAAAAGAGAATACCGTGTGTTTTAAATCCTGATCAACTTCTTTAAGGATTGCAGGACAAACTCTTTGTCCGAGGTTTATTCTTTCATTATAAATATCAGCATCATTACCTCTGGAGAAATAGATCCTTTCAAAAGAACAAGCCTTTCTTTCTAGTGGCTCTCTTACTTGAAATAAATTGCTATCCCCATTTTTCTTAATAATGAGGGCATGTCCTGGGCTTACTTCTTTAATAGATTCAAAAGGAACATTAAAGGCGGTTTGGATAACAGGTCTTTCTGATGCTGCAACAGTTACTTCATCATCCTCATAATAAAAGGCTGGACGGATTCCTGAAGGATCTCTCAAGACGAATGCATCACCATGTCCAAATAATCCAGCCATGGCATAACCGCCATCCCAATATTTGGCACTTTTCTTCAGTATTTTTTGGATAACGATATCCGCTATTATCTTGTCTGTAATCTCCTTTTTAGAAAATCCTTGCTTTTTGTATTTACGATATAATTTTTCATTTTGCTCATCCAAAAAATGCCCGATTTTTTCCAAAACCGTTACTGTATCAGCTTTTTCTTTTGGATGCTGACCGATATCTAATAATTGCCCAAATAGCGCATCAACATTGGTGAGGTTAAAATTTCCTGCGAGGATTAAATTTCGGGTTATCCAATTGTTTTGACGTAGGAAGGGATGGCATTGTTCTAGAGAGTTTCCGCCATAGGTTCCATATCTTAAATGACCTAAATACAATTCACCTACATAGGGCAAATTTTCTTTCAGCCATTGTGGATCTTTTAATCGGGAATGTTCTTCGCCAATACCATTTGCTACCCTAGAATTAATATGCTGAAATAAATCTTGGATGGGTGTTTTGTCATTGGATCGATGGCGGCTGATATATCTGCTGCCAGGAGACATATCCAACTTAATATTTGCCAAACCAGCTCCGTCTTGTCCACGGTTATGCTGTTTTTCCATGAGTAAGTACATTTTGTTCAGGCCATAAAGGGCAGAACCGTACTTTTCAAGGTAAAAATCTAGAGGTTTCTTTAAACGAACTAGGGCAATTCCACATTCGTGTTTTATAGCATCACTCATGGACTTTTTTTAGTCTAATATTTATTTGGCAAAGCTAAAGGTTTTCTGCAACCTTTTGGTCAACAGCATTGCCTTCATGTATCGCAAATCGACTTTTATCAATATTTAACCACTCAAGAGTAGAATTACAGAAAATATCTTCTACCACATCAGGAGCTAGATCCATTTCTGTAATAAATTTTCCAATTTCTAAATCTCCGAGAGGGAAGGGATAATCAGAACCTAAGGTTACTCTTTTAGAGCCTTGTAATTTTAAAATATAATCCAACATCATAGGGTCGTGGGTGATGCAGTCTACCCAAAAGTCTCCTATATATGTTCTTGGATTAATATTATTGTGAATTGCAACCAAGTCTGGTCTGCAATTAAAGCCGTGTTCTACTCTTCCTATAGTAGGTAAAAAAGACCCTCCTGCATGGGAAAAGCATACCCTTAGTTGAGGAAGTTTTTCCAATACTCCGCCAAAAATCATGGAACAAGCTGCCCTTGATGTTTCAGCAGGCATCCCTACTAACCAAGGCAACCAATATTTATTCATTTTATCCATTCCCATCATATTCCAAGGGTGGATCATAATGGCCATGTCTAAATCTTGAGCAGCTTGAAAAATGGGAAAAAAATCAGGTTCGCTAAGGTTCATATCGTTGATATTCGAACCTATTTGAACACCCAATAAGCCTATCTCTTTGCAACGTTCCAGCTCCTTTATCGCTAGTTCAGTATCCTGCATGGGGATGGTTCCAAGACCTAAATAATTTTTAGGGTATTTTTTGCATAATTCGGCAATGTCATCATTTAAAAACTCGGACAAAGCTTTGGCATCCTTAGCTTTTGCCCAATAGGAAAACATTACCGGAATGGTACAAACGACTTGCACTTGTGTGTCGAATTTTGAGTAATCTTCTATTCTCAGTTCAGGATCCCAACAATTAGATTCAATACGGCGGAAAAATTTTTCCCCCTGCATCATATTGGCTGTATTGTCTTGATTGTGAATGAGGTGTATAAAATCTCCATAACCGAATTTTTCCGCAAAATTGGGAAGCTTTTTCGGTAGGATGTGGGTGTGCATATCAATTTTTAGCATCCCACAAATTTAAGGAAATAATGCTATTTTTTAAACAAGGCTATAAGTTCTTAATCCATAGACTTTTTATAGAGCCTAAAGAATAAAAAAGGCAAAAAGCCGAAGGTGAAAAGGAAAATACTTAATATCAGGAGAATATTAGCCCCCATTAAATGTTGTTGCTTAAAAATCACTGAAATACAAAAAAGAAGTCCCGAGGCTAGTCCGAGAAAGTATTTTAATCTTTCGCTGAGAATTTGATTGGCCTTTTGCTTTAGTTGATTTATAGTTAGCAGAGGCAGGAAGACAAAACCCAAACCAAGGGTTCCCATCATAAGGGGTAAAAAACCACCCGGCCATGACATTAATTTAAATAATATTCCAATGCTCAATAACATGGAAAAAATTAGGCCTGAGGCGAACATTAACTTTTTTAAATTTTGCATTCTTTTATAATTTAATAGGTAAACCGTTTCTCTTTGGATTTCGGCCAAACCATTAGGGCAGATTTCCATTTTGGATTTTTCAAAGGCCGCTTCAAATGCTAAACCTTTATTCAAATGTATTTCTACAGCACAGCAAAAATGATCCAATAAATCATCCTTTAATTCCTGTGATTCAATAGGACTTGTAGAAATTTCTTTTTCGATTCTTTCGATTTGATCTGTACTGATTTTCATCTAAGCTGGAATTTGAAATCAGGAAATAAAATTGATCTTAGAGTTTGAATAAAATCTTGAATTTTTTCCGATTCTATCCTTTCTTGAGCCTTGCCGGCCTTGGTTAAAAAATAATATTTACGGATTCTTTTTCCAATATGCTCCTCTCGGTATTTTAGCCAGCCTTCCTTTTTCAGCTTATGTAAGGTGGGATATAAGGATCCGTCTTTTATTAAGATTTTTTGGCCTGACAGTTCTTTTACCTTTTGTGCAAGTTCATAGCCGTACATTTCTCCATGGTTGGCAAGAAGTTTTAAAACTATGGCCGTAAGGGTTCCTTTTAATAATTCTTTATTATGCATAGCACGAAGATATATAATTTATTAATACATCATAATACGATGTATTGATAAATTATTTTTCTATCTCCTTTCAATAAGTCAAAAAGCTAGGTAAATCTTGGGTCGGTTTCCATTTTTTCCCCGCAAGAATTGCAGGTTCTTAGATCTTCTGAGGCATAAAATTCTCGAAACCTTGGTAGAAAATCACTCTCAATATTATTGAGTTTAAAATAAGTCTCATGCAGTTTATGATTGCAATTGTCGCAAAACCACATCAATCCATCTTTGTGTTTTTCTTCTCTTACTCTTTCAATAACCAGACCTATAGAGCCGGCACTTCGCATGGGGCTATGAGGAATGTTTGGAGGAAGAAGAAACATATCTCCAGGACCTAAATTGATATCAACTGCTTTTCCTTCTTCTTGAATTCTAACGGTAATTTCACCTTCCAATTGATAGAATAATTCTTCTGTTTCATTATAGTGATAATCCTTTCGAGCGTTTGGCCCACCCACAATCATAACAATATAATCTTCTCCTTCTGGATAAAGATTTTTATTGCCTACAGGTGGTTTTAATAAATCTCTATTTTCATCAATCCACTTTTGTAAATTGAATGGTTTACGGATGGCCATAATAAAATGATTAAGGATTATAGCTTTTGCTAAAGACCTCTTTCTGAAAGTCTATTTAAACAAAATTTCTAAAGTCTAAAAGTAAGTATATTTAGACCAAAGACAAGAATGACAATCTATAAAATTATATAAATGGAATACAGAAGATTAGGAAAATCTGGCTTAAAAGTGAGTGAATTAAGTTTTGGATCATGGATCACATTTGCCAATCAAATTGAATCTGGTGTTTCTTCGAGATTAATGGACATTGCCTATGATCATGGAGTGAATTTTTTCGATAATGCGGAGGTATATGCCCATGGTAGAAGTGAGGAGGAAATGGGAAAAATCTTAAAAGAAAAAGAATGGAGAAGGGATTCCTATATTCTTTCTTCTAAGGCCTTTTTTGGTATTTGGGGAATTAAGGATTCCAAACCTACACAACAAGGAAATAATCGAAAACACCTTGTTGAAGCTTGCCATCAAGCCCTTAAAAGATTACAAACTGATTATTTGGATTTGTATTTCTGCCACCGTCCGGATAAAGAAACTCCAATTGAGGAAACCGTTTGGACCATGCATCAATTAATTATGCAGGGTAAGATTTTGTATTGGGGAACCAGCGAATGGAGTGCCCAAGAAATAATGGAAGCCCATATGTTTGCCAGGCAAAATCATTTAATTGGCCCTAGCATGGAGCAATCTCAATATAATATGCTGGTAAGGGAAAAGGTGGAAGTAGAGTTTAGCCAGATTTATAAAACCGTAGGACTGGGAACCACAATTTGGTCGCCTTTAGCGAGCGGTTTGCTTACTGGAAAATACAATGATGCGATTCCTAATGATGCTCGTTTAAATCGGGATGAGCTGAGCTGGTTAAAAGACAAAACTTTGGTGGAAATTAATTTGGAAAAGATCCGAAAGCTAGGAGAATTAGCCAAGGAGATGGAGATGTCTCTAGCCAATATGGCCATAAGTTGGTGTATAAAAAACCCAAATGTGAGCACAGCAATTTTAGGGGCTTCCAAGGAATCTCAATTACTGGAAAATTTGAAATCCATAGAATTAAAGGCTAAGCTAAGTGCAGATGTTATGCAAAAAATTGAAGATATCCTCAACAATAAACCACAGCATCCCCAATTTTAGGTTGGTATTCCGCTTAATTTTTGGGCTAATCATTAATCTCTACAGAGTCTTGTTATGAGCTCAAGCTGCTGTGGGTATTTATCAACTAGATCTTCGCGTTTAGCCATTTCAAAATCTTGAAAATCAAAACCTGGAGCCACTGTGCAACCCACAAGGCCCCAGGAATTTTTATTGCTTGTTTCGGAGGCAAACCAGGCCCCAGCTGGTACCATAGCCTGAAATACCTGATTTTCCTTTTCGCCATTTCCCAAATGGATACATTCATATTCTCCATTTGTGTGAAGTATATGTATGTCTAAACCATCACCAGCATAGAAATGCCATAGCTCATCGGAAGCAATGCGGTGAAAGGCAGAAAAGTTTTCTCTACTTAGCAAAAAGTAAATGGCAGTTGAATAATTTCGATCGCCTTGGTATTCGGTTCCCAAACAATTCTTGGGAATAAGACCATGGCTCCTATAGCTTTCTTTAAAAAATCCTCCTTCTGGATGAGGAAGCATTTCTAATTTTTGAACCCAATACTCAAAATCTTTATTCATAGCCCAAAAGTAAAAGGTATTTTTGATTATAATATTAATTTTTGAAGGCCTCAATTACTAAAGCTGAAGTTTGGTTCCATTCCATGGGATGGAAAATATTTCCTTTTCAAAAACAGGTGTGGAAGGCCTATTTTGAAGGGAATAGTGGATTGGTAAATGCACCAACAGGAAGTGGGAAAACCTTTTCCCTTTTAATTCCAGCTTTTCTTTTTAGCCAAAAATCATCTACTAAAGGTGTCAGGTGGATTTGGATTACACCTATACGAGCCTTGGCAAAAGAAATTCATCAATCTGCCGAAAAAGCCATTGAAGCTCTAGACCTGGATTGGACAGTAGGGGTAAGAACTGGCGATACCAGTACTGCAGAAAGAGCCAGACAAAAGAAGGCAATGCCAGACCTTTTAATCACTACTCCAGAAAGTTTACATCTCCTATTGGCCTCAAAAGGTTTTGCACAATCTTTTAAAAATTTAGAGGCAATAATTGTTGATGAATGGCATGAACTCATGGGTTCCAAAAGAGCTGTTCAAACTGAACTGGCCATTTCAAGTTTAAAATTTTTAAAAAAAGAGCTAAAAATTTGGGCTATTTCTGCCACTATTGGGAATATGGATCAGGCTTTAGAAGTTTTACTAGGGCCAAATTTTCCTGCTAGTAAAACCAAAGTTATAAAGGCCAATATAAAAAAGAAGATAAAAGTAGTTTCGGTTTTGCCAAAGGAGGTGGAAACTCTCCCCTGGGCTGGCCATTTAGGTATTCGTATGCTAAAAAAAGTGCTCCCTTTAATCGATAAAAGCGAGAGCACTTTGATTTTTACCAATACCAGATCTCAAGCCGAAATATGGTACCAAAGAATTTTGGATGTAGAGCCTAATTTGGCAGGAATAATGGCCATGCATCATGGATCAATTTCTAAGGATTTAAGATTTTGGGTTGAAGAATCTCTTTATACCGGACTTTTAAAGGCTGTTGTTTGTACCTCCAGTTTGGATTTAGGAGTAGATTTCAGACCTGTGGAATCAATTGTTCAAGTAGGAAGCCCAAAGGGTGTTGCTAGGTTTATGCAAAGAGCAGGAAGAAGCGGTCATCAACCTGGGGCCACCAGTAGAATATATTTTGTGCCTACTCATACCTTAGAACTTATTGAGGCAGCTGCCCTGAGAGAAGCTATTTCCATGAATCTTATGGAAAATAGAGAGCCATATGTACGGTCCTTTGATGTTCTTATTCAATTCATGGTAACACTAGCTGTTTCGGATGGTTTTGACCCACAGCAGCTTTATCATCAAGTAAAAAACACCTTCTCTTTTCAATCTGTTTCGGTGGAAGAATGGCAATGGTGCTTGGATTTTATTACTAAAGGCGGCAAATCATTATCCAGTTATAACGAATACCATAAGGTGGAAGAGATAGATGGATTGATGAAAGTGAACAGCAGAAAAATTACTATGCGCCATAGAATGAGCATTGGAACTATTGTTTCCGACAGTATGATAAAGGTGAAATTTATGTCGGGTAAATTTTTAGGAACAGCTGAAGAATGGTTTATTTCTAAATTAAAACCTGGGGATGTTTTTTGGTTTGCTGGAGAAAATTTAGAACTGGTAGAATTTAAAGGATTGGTGGCAAGAGTTCAAAAATCCAGAACAAAAAATGGGAAAGTTCCAAGTTGGCAAGGCGGAAGAATGCCTCTTTCTGCCATGATGGGAGCAATGCTTAGAAAAAAGATAGATGAAGCAAATAAGGAACTTAGCCAAGAACCAGAATTAAAGCTGATAAAACCTCTTTTTGACCTTCAAAAGGAGAGATCTGTTCTTCCTCAAATCAATGAATTTTTAATTGAAAAATTTAAAAGTGATGATGGTTATCACCTTTTCTTTTATCCCTTTGAAGGTAGGTTGGTTCATGAGGGGATGGCTGCAATTTTGGCTTATAGAATTTCACTTTTTAAGCCCTTAACTTTTTCCATTGCCATGAATGACTATGGCTTTGAATTATTGGCAGACACTGAAATCCCCATCGAAGAAGCTTTGGATTCTGATGTATTTACACTTCACGATTTAAGGGAGGATATTTTACAAAGCGTAAATGCTGTGGAAATGGCCAAAAGAAGATTTAAAGATATAGCCAGTATTGCAGGATTGGTTTTTACAGGTTTTCCTGGACAAGAAATACGCGATAGGCATTTGCAATCATCTACACAATTAATATTTAGTGTGTTTGAAGATTATGAACCCGACAATCTATTATTACAACAGGCTTATGAGGAGGCCTTAGATTTTCAGTTGGAAGAAGGAAGACTTAGACAGGCATTTGAAAGGATAAATCAGCAAAAAATTGTGATTTCTAGCATTGAAAAACCCAGCCCATTTTCATTTCCTATTATGGTAGATAGGTTGAGCCGAGAAAAGTTAAGTTCTGAAACTATGGAGGACAGAGTGAAGAAAATGAAAATATCCTTGGGAAACTAATCTTGGTTTTTAAGGATTTCAATATCCTTAATTAATTGATCAACACTACTTTCTGAAGTGCCATCATAAAATCCACGGATCCGTTTTTTTTGATCGATAAGAACAAAGTTTTCGGTATGAATAAAATCGGATTCATCACCATTTCCTCCCTGATCTTGAACAGCAAAGTAGGATCTTCTAGCCAAGCGGTAAATTTGAACTTTGTCACCAGTTAGTAAATACCATTTTCCGGCGATGGCTCCTTGTCTTTCTGCATATTCTTGCAAAACTTCTAAAGAGTCTATTTCGGGTGTAACGGAATGAGAAACAATACGAATTAAATCATCATCCTTATACACTTCCTGAAGCCTTCTTTTCTGCTTGGCCATGTCTCTGCAAATTCCTGGACAGGTGGTAAAGAAAAAATCGGCAACATAAATTTTACCTTCTAACTGAGCTTGGCTAATGCTATCTCCCGTTTGTGAAAGAAGGGAGAAGTCTTTTACTCTATGATCTCTACCTTTTCTTTGGATATCCTTCTCTACCAAACTTTGATCGAGATCCGCAGGATTATAAATCGGTAATCTTGGCTTTGGTTTTAGGATTTGATAGCTAACTATCATACCACCAAAAAAGATGATGCTTACCGCAATAATTTTGGCCCAATCAGATTTTTGAATTTTCATATGGCAAAGGTCTGATAAGAGGCTTAAAACGAAAAATTTTCCCTTAGTTTTGTGCTCTAAAATTTAAATAAAATGCGTAAAATATTCTTTTTTCTAGGTTTATCTATGTTTTTAATGGCCTGTAACCAAAATGGAAGCAATGGAGGTGATAGCAATGGAAACTCTAAGGTGGATGAGCTTAAAGGTGAAGTGATGAAAATCCACGATGTAACTATGGCTAAAAAAGGAGATATCCAAAGCTTATTGTCTAGTTTGAAAATTGCAAAATATTCAACAGCGGAAGATTCAACTTCTATTCAGGAGGCTTATAAGGCTTTAAAATCTGCAGATGAAAGTATGATGACATGGATGCATGAATTTAAACAACCAGACGAACAAGGATGGACAGCTGAAGAGCAAATCACCTATTTAGAAGGAGAATTGAATAAAATGACCGTAATTGGAGATAATACTGAAGCGGCTTTAGTTTTGGCTAATAGCACTCTTGGAAATTTAAATTCTGGGGAATAATCCTCAGGATTTATTTTTAAAAATCGGAACCATGGAGCAGGCTTCGCCAAACATTATGCTTTTTGCAAAAGGCTTTAGTTTGGCAGCAAAGCTCAGGTAGGCTTGTGAAGGGATGGGTAAATCTCCACATCCTTTTATTATTACCCTTTTATCTTGGTATTGAGACATGTCTATTTTGGAAATATTTTCCTCCATAATTTGTCCTTCCAAAACCTCCGAGTTTCCAATGCAAACCTTGGCTGCAAAATCTTGTAATTGGGTGCCAATAAGCATATAAGCCCATTGAGGAATAATCGCATCTGCCGAGCAGTTTACAGATACATAGGCATCCTGGTACTGGCTCCAGTCATGATCTTTAAGGTATTGGCGAAAATCTTTTTCTTTGAGAATGAGGCCTTGAAATAACCAAGGCTGAATATCTAAGTGCATTCTTTTGCCCTTGCTGTAATAGTCTGATAAATCTATGTTTATCAAACCACTATTGGCCACTTTATTTACGATTTCTTCAGCCATTATATGGAGATTATAAAAAGCCCAATTCTAATTTTGCTTCTTCACTCATCAAGTCTTTGGTCCAAGGTGGTTCAAAAGTTAATTCCAATTCTACATCGTTTACCTCCTGTATAGATCTCACCTTTTCCTTTACCTCTTCTGGTAAACTTTCAGCCACTGGGCAATTTGGTGAAGTAAGGGTCATTAAAATTTTGATATCACAATTATCGCTCACATGAACATCATAAATAAGCCCTAGTTCGTAAATATCAACTGGAATTTCCGGGTCATAAATAGTACGTAAAACGTCTACCGCCTTTTCCCCTATCGCTTGTAATTCTGCATCCGTCATAATCCCAATTTTTATTTTTTTGCCTGCATGGCAAGCGCGTAAAATTTCATCTGTTTAATCATACTTACTAGTCCATTGGCACGTGTTGGAGACAAATGCTCCTTTAAACCAACTTCATCCACAAAACTCATATCAGCCACACTAATATCTCCAGGTTTTTGATTTGATAGAACCCTTACCATTAAAGCAATTAAGCCCTTGGTGAGAATAGCATCACTGTCTGCAGTAAAAAGTACTCTTTCCCCTTTTTCATCCATTTCGGCATGCAGCCATACTTGGCTCTGGCAGCCTTTAATAATATTGTCTTCCGTTTTATATTTTGGATCGATTAGAGGTAGTGATTTTCCAAGTTCTATCAAGTATTCATAACGCTGCATCCAATCCTCGAACATTTCGAATTCTTCGATAATCTCCACCTGTGTTTCTGCAATAGTCATAAAGTTCAAATTCTTTTGCAAAGATGGTTAAGGCTTCTTTGATGAGCAAGACTTATAGAAAGTATTTAATCCACAATAAAGGAAGGGGCTAAGCTTTGCCACTTACTATATATCCATGACTGATAGCCACTTCTGCAGGGCTATAATTTTTAAAATCTGAATGCAAGTTCATTTTCTTCACCACATCCAAATCTCCAGGTCTCACTTTTTGATCAAGAATGGGAATTTCTAATTTATTATAGAGATCTAAATAGTCCTTAAAACGCCATCTATTTTGAGGTTGAACCGAATTATCGATAATGGCCCAGGAAGTTTTACTAAATTTTAAAAAATTGTAAATGCTTATGGATTTATCCAGGTGTGCAAAATGATCAGACATATCAATGAAATGGCTCATTACACCGCCTGGAATCAATAATTTTTGGAATTCGGCAATTATGGGCTTTAGTATGATGGGATAAATATGTTCAAAGGTGTTATTACTGCAAATTAAATCAAAGGAATCTGCTTTTTCACCAGTGTCACGAGCATCTTTTACTTTTAGTTGTAGAGCAATTCCACTTAATAATTCTTCAAAAGTTAGGCTGTCATCATTCAACTTTTCAAGGGCAATAAACCGCTCTTGTTTAGCATAGGGCTTTAATTCGTTAAGCATTCCCTTCTTTTCCCAATCTAGAAATTTCTGAATGGTTTTTAGGATGCCTTCTTTATTCATAAGCGGACTAATATCAAAGGAAACTATGGACTTTGAACCGGCTAAAAATAAGGCGATAGGAACCACAGGATACCAACCGGAACCCAATTCAAGCACTCGGAAGGAGTCTGTTTTTCCGTGTTTTTTAAAATAATACAAATGGTCAATAGCGCTATTGTATTTATCTGAGAAGTATTGATCAGATAATTGAACCCCTTTGGTAATATATTTTTGAAAAAGAAAATTTACTTTTTGGCTATTGGGGAAGTAAGAAATTACTTTTTGTACTATGGCTTTAAGTATCCACTTCATGTGTTGCTAGGCAATAGAAATACGCTTTGGAATGCAATATAGGTTTTCGAAATTAAGAAAGCATCATTTCCACTTTTTTCAAACCTTTTACCAATTGATCAATTTCTTCTTTGGTATTATAGAAGGCAAATGATGCTCTAATGGTTCCAGGAATAGAGTAAAAATCCATAATAGGTTGAGCACAATGATGGCCCGTTCGAACGGCAATTCCCAATTTATCTAAAATTACTCCTGCATCATAAGGATGAATATCTCCTAATAGGAAGGAAATAAGGCTGGCTTTGTTTTTTGCAGTTCCAATAAATCTCATCTTTTCAAATTGACTCAATTTTTGGCTAGCATAATTTAAAAGCTCCTGTTCGTAGTTTCCAATATTTTCTACCCCTATAGAATTCATAAAATCTAGGGCATGGCCTATCCCTATGCATGCTTCAATATTGGGTGTTCCCGCTTCAAATTTGTGAGGTAGTCCGGCATAGGTAGTTTTTTCAAAGCTCACCGATTTTATCATTTCTCCACCCCCTTGGTATGGTGGTAATTTGTCTAATAAATCTTCTTTGCCATAAAGGATTCCAATTCCGGTAGGACCAAAGATTTTATGGCCACTAAAAACGTAAAAATCTACATCCAATTCTTGAACATCTACACGCATATGAGGTAGGGCTTGTGCTCCATCCAATAAGACTAAGGCTTGTGCCTTATGCGCTTCTTCAATAATTTTATGAACTGGATTAATGGTCCCCAAAGCATTGGAAATATGATTTATAGAAACCAATTTCGTTTTGGAGTTTAAAAGGGCGCTATATTGATCTAAATCCAATTCGCCATTTTCCAACATTGGAATGACCTTTAAGATGGCTCCAGTTTGCTCACAAAGCATTTGCCAAGGCACGATATTACTGTGATGTTCAAGTGCAGAGATGATTATTTCATCCCCGGCTTTTATCCATCCTTTTCCCATTCCAGAAGCGATGAGGTTTATGCCATCAGTAGTTCCTTTTGTGAAAATTATTTCCTCCCTTTTTGCAGCATTCAAATGTCTTTGAACCTTATCCCTGCTAGCTTCCATTGCATCAGTTGCAAGCTGACTTAAATGGTGTACTCCTCGGTGAACATTACTATTGATAGTAGAATAGTAATGCGTTGCAGAATCTATTACCACTTGAGGTTTTTGGCTGGTTGCCGCATTGTCGAAATAAACCAAATCCCTACCATTTACTTTTTGATTAAGAATGGGGAATTGTTTTCTAATTTCTTGGATATTAAAGCCTTTGCTGTTTGTCATTATAGTTCAAAATCAAGATCCACTTTAAGTTTAGTGGCAATGAGTTTGTTTAGCTTTTTTCTAAGTTCTTTAATTTTCACATTTCTCAAACCATCATTGGCAAAGGCATATAATAATAGCGCTTTGGCCTCTTTAGCAGGAATTCCTCTGGCTTGCATATAAAACATGGCATCTTCATTAAGCTGACCAATGGTACAGCCATGAGAGCATTTTACATCATCTGCAAAAATTTCCAATTGAGGTTTGGTATCTACAGAAGCTTTGTCTGTTAGAAGAATATTATTGTTTTGCTGAAAAGCATTGGTTTTTTGAGCATCAGGATGGACCATTACTTTGCCATTAAATATCCCTTTTGAGTTTCCATCATAGATTCCTTTGTACAGTTCACTAGAATAGCAGTTTGGATATTTATGATTAGCAAGAGTATGGTGGTCAACAACCTGTCCATCTCCCAATATGGTGATCCCATCCATATAGGTTTCTGTGAATTCTTCCTGAATCATAATATTCAGATTGTTTCTCACAAATTTATTTCCAAATGAAAAGGTGCCAATATTCACCGAGCTTTTACCAAATTGTTGAACGGTGGTATTGTCAATCAAAGAGGAATTATGATTGTCATTTTGAACCTTATAATAATGCAGTCTAGAACTTTTTTCAGCAAAAATTTCCGTTGCAGAATTAGTAAGAACATTGTTATCGCTTAAAGATTGATGTCTTTCAACAATGGTAACTTCAGCATTTTCTTCAAGGACAATAAGGTTTCTAGGTTGAAAAAATGCATCATGTTTTAATTTGGAAGTGATAAATAAAACCTGAACCGGCTTGTCTACAGTCTGATTTTTTTTAATTCTAATAAAAGCCCCTTCCTTGGCAAATGCTGTGTTTATAGCCACAAAAGATTCATCTTGTGGCAGTGCTTTGTTGAAGTATTTTTTAGTAACATCTTCATATTTATCCAACATGCTGGATAGGGTACAGATATCGAATTTAGAATGTGTTGTTTCACTTAACCAGGAGCTAAAAACACCGTCAATAAAAACGAGTTTGTAGGTGTCTACATCGGTGAGGAAGAATTTTTTTACATCCTTAAAATCTATAGGGTTTTCATTTTCGGTGAAAATTCTATAATCGGGTTTTAATACTGGTCGGAGGTTAGTATATCTCCATTCTTCATCCTTTTTGGTAGGGAAGCCCTTTTCCTCAAAAATTTTAAAGGCCTTTTGTCTCAGTTTATGAACAGGGCTATTGCTTTGGCCATTCAGTTCATTTTCAAAGACTATAAAGGATGATTCAAGCTTATCTTTTAGCTGATCCACGTTGTTCAATTTCTAGGTTTTTATACGGCTAATTCTTCCTTAATCCAATCATAGCCTTTGTTTTCTAATTCAAGAGCTAGTTCTTTTCCGCCAGATTTTACTATTCTTCCTTTATAAAGAACATGTACAAAATCGGGTACTATATATTCCAATAACCTTTGGTAGTGCGTAATAACAATGGTGGCATTATCAGGTTTTTTCAATTTATTCACACCATTGGCAACAATTCTTAAAGCATCGATATCTAATCCAGAATCCGTTTCATCCAAAATGGCCAGTTTAGGTTCAAGCATAGCCATCTGAAAAATCTCATTTCTCTTTTTTTCACCACCAGAAAAGCCTTCATTTAAAGAGCGACTTAAAAATCCTTTGTCCATTTCCAGAAGCTCCATTTTTTCACGCATTTTTTTCAGCATTTCATTAGCCTTCATGGGCTCTAAACCTTGAGCCTTGCGCATTTCATTAATGGATGTTTTTAAGAAATTTGTAACGCTAACACCAGGTATTTCAATGGGGTATTGGAAGGAAAGAAAAATACCCTTATGTGCTCTTTCCTCTGGCGCTAAATCGGCAATATCTTCGTTGAAAAAGTCAATATGCCCGTTGCTAATTTCATAGTCTTCACGGCCAGCGATTACAGACGACAAGGTGCTTTTTCCTGAACCATTTGGTCCCATAATGGCGTGTATTTCACCTGGTTTAACCTCAAGATTAATTCCTCTTAAAATTTCTGTGCCTTCTATACCGGCATGTAAATTCGAAACTTTTAACATTTGATATAATTTTTAAAAGTGATCTAGACTTGATCTCACTTTTTTACTTTGTTTTTAAATTTTTGATTATCCTACAGAACCTTCAAGGCTAATGGCCAAAAGTTTTTGAGCTTCCACCGCAAATTCCATTGGGAGTTGGTTCAAAACATCCTTGCAATAGCCATTTACGATTAAAGCTATAGCCTCTTGTTCACCAATACCTCTTTGGTTACAATAAAAGATTTGATCTTCCCCAATTTTAGAAGTTGTGGCTTCGTGTTCCACTTTAGCACTTTTATTTTGAGTTTCAATATAGGGGAAGGTATGAGAGCCACAGCTGGATCCCATTAGAAGGGAGTCGCACTGGGAAAAATTTCTAGCATTTTGTGCCCTAGGTCCAATTTTCACCAAGCCTCTATAACTACCATTACTTTTTCCTGCACAAATACCCTTGCTAATAATAGTGCTTTTGGTGTTTTTACCTAAGTGAATCATTTTAGTTCCCGTATCTGCCTGTTGGAAATTATTGGTAACGGCAACGGAATAAAATTCTCCTATAGAGTTTTCACCTTTTAAAATACAAGAAGGATATTTCCAGGTTACTGCAGATCCGGTTTCCACTTGGGTCCAAGAAATTTTTGCATTCCTTTCACAAATACCTCTTTTGGTTACGAAGTTGAAAACTCCTCCAAGTCCATTTTTATCGCCCGGGAACCAGTTTTGTACTGTAGAATATTTTATTTCAGCATCGTCTAGAGCTACCAATTCTACAACCGCTGCATGCAACTGATTTTCGTCTCTTTGTGGAGCGGTACATCCTTCAAGATAACTAACATAAGAGCCTTCATCCGCAATTAGCAAGGTTCTCTCAAATTGGCCAGTTCCTGCTTCGTTTATTCGGAAATATGTGGATAATTCCATAGGGCATTTCACCCCTTTTGGAATATAGCAGAAGGAACCATCTGTAAAAACTGCTGAGTTTAAGGCAGCATAAAAATTATCTGATTTTGGAACTACAGTTCCCAAATATTTTTTCACCATCTCAGGGTGCTCCTGAATGGCTTCAGAAATGGAACAAAAAATAATTCCCTTTTCTGCCAAAGTGGCCTTAAATGTTGTGGCTACTGAAACAGAATCTACCACCACATCCATGGCTACACCTGTTAGCCTTTTTTGTTCGTCTAATGAGATGCCTAGCTTTTCAAAAGTTTTGAGTAATTCCGGATCTACTTCGTCTAAACTGTCTAAGGTCTTTTTCTTTTTGGGAGCAGAATAATAGGAAATCCCTTGAAAATCAGGTGCGGGGTAATGAATATTAGCCCATTTAGGTTCAGTCATTTTCTCCCATTTCCTAAAAGCATCTAGCCTCCAATCCAACATCCATTCTGGCTCATTCTTTTTTGCAGAAATCATGCGAATAACATCCTCACTCAATCCAGCATCTGCTTTGTCGGATTCTATATCGGTATAGAATCCATATTTATATTCCGAGCCAGTTACTTCTTCTAATAATTGATCTTCGTTCATAAAATTTTAATTCAGCTTAAACAGCAAAACTTTCACCGCATCCGCATGTTCTTGAAGCATTGGGATTATTAAAACTAAAGCCCTTTCCATTTAGGCCACCACTATAATCTAGAGTTGTGCCTACCAAGTAGAGAAAGCTTTTTTTATCTACAAGGATCTTTACCCCATTATCTTCAAATAGTTTATCGCTCTCCTTGAGTTCTGTATCAATATCCATTTTATAAGAAAGCCCGCTACATCCGCCACTTTCTACACCAACCCTAACATAGGATTCTTCGAGATTTTGACCTCCTTCTTTAAAAAGCTCGAGCAATTTACTTCGTGCTGATTCTGATACCTGTACCATTGCTATTTAGAATTAGTTTAAATCTTAGGCAAAAGTACTAAATAACAAGGCGCAAGCCTAAAACATATTTCACAGAACTATGAGCCGATAACTTATTCAAAGGGCATAGATTCTAATTAGCCCAAGTGATCTTGATTCATTCATTTATATTTGTTAGTTAGCCAAAATGTTGTCTGGCCTTTTTATGAACAAACAGAACCTTTTAAAGCTTTTTATTAACCTTAGCTGCTGCCTTTTAGGCTTCAGTGGTTTTGCTTGTTTACCAACTGTAAATTTGGGAGATACCATAAGTTTTTGCCAAGGGAACTCCATTACCCTCAATGCTTTTAACCCTAATTGCAGTTATGCATGGAGCACTGGCGCATCAAGCCCCAGTATTAATGTAAGCACTTCCGGGACCTATTTCGTTTCGGTTTCAAATAATTGTGGTACAACCAGGGACACCGTGGTTGTAATTGTTGAAAGCCCAGTTATTTTTAATCTTGGGATTGATCAAGAAGTTTGTGCTGGATCTTCATTTATTATCCAAGCACCATTTGGGCCTAGCTTTTCTTATCAATGGCAGGATGGTTCTAATAAAAGTTTTTTCCAAGCGGTTCAAACGGGTATGTATAAGGTTAAAATCACCAATAGTTGTGGAGTGTTTGAGGATTCTATACACCTTGATTTTGTAAACCTACCCAATGTACAAATAGGACCTAGAGATACTGTAATTTGTAATTCTAATCCCATTGTACTTTCAGCCGGTAACCCAGGCTACCCTGTAACTTGGAGCACTGGGCATAGCAGCAATTCATTTTCTTTGGCCAGCAGTGGTACATTCATTGCCAAATCCTCAAATGTTTGTGGAACCGCTAGGGATACTATAACTGTGCATTATTTTAGTCCTCCAGATTTAGGTGATACCATTGGCCTGTGTATTGGTGGTACTCTTAGCATCGACCCAAAATTGAGTTTTGGAAATTTCCTCTGGTCTACAGGCTCTCAAAATTCTAAAATAACTGTAGGCTCTCCCGGTTTATATTGGCTTCAATATTCAAATTCTTGTGGAACTTATACCGATAGTGTAGTAGTGGTAAATACTGGGCCGGCTCTTGTAGATTTAGGACCTGATACTACCATCTGTTATGGAGATAGTATTTTATTAGATGCTGGTTTCCCTGGTAGCCGATATCAATGGTATGAAAAGGATAGCCTGAATAATTTTAATTTAATTGACACCATACAAAGTATTTGGGTAGATACCGCTGCCGTAATCCGGCTAGGTGTAGATAATGGCTGTGGATTACAATTCGACATTATCAATATAAACCTCATTTGGGAGCCTTTGAAATTTATGCAAGACACAGTTGCTACCTGCAATTCTGCACCTATTTTGTTGGATGCCGGAGATTGGGGATTTGGAACAACATACCTGTGGAGCAATGGTGGTACTAGTAGAACCTCTCTTTACAATTCTTTAGGTAATGGTTCCGTTACGGTTAGCAATCAATGTGGAACCATTAGTTATAATTTCTATATAAGAAACTCCAATCCCTACAATCTAAATCTAGGACCAAACGATACTCTATGTCAAGATTCTATAATTCTTAGACCTGGGGTTGGGCTTAGTATGACTGATGATATTCTATGGTCTACCGGAACTTTTGACCCTGCAATCTCAGTGAATTCAACGGGTACCTATTGGGTGCAGGTTACTAATGCTTGTGGAACTTATACTGATACTATTGATCTGATTTTTCTAGATCCTTTAGGTACTTTTCCAGAAGATAGGATTGATCTATGCCAAGGTTCGAGTAAATTTTTAGATGTAGGATATCAACCTGGTACAAACTATTTATGGCACGATGGAACTACAGCTTCCAGCAATACTATTTCAACATCTGGTCAGGTTTGGGTAAGAGCTTGGAATAAATGTGATACTGTATCAGATACCATCGACTTTTTTGTTGTTCAGCCTTTAAACGTGAATTTGGGACCAGATCAAGTGATTTGCACACCGAACTTCGCCTTATTATCTGCCCAAAATTTTGGAGCCGATTCCATCAAATGGAGCACAGGATCCACAAATGGGGTTTTGCCTGTAAATGTAAGTGGTACCTATTGGGTTGATGCCTATAATGTTTGTGGTGTTTTTCGCGACTCCATAAATATCACAGTAAAAACGGGGCCTAGAGATGTATTAAAAGATACCGCCTTCTGTATTGGCTCTAGCCTTGTGCTGGATGCCAATCAAAACATTGCTAACTCAAACTATTCGTGGTGGAATGGGACAACAAACCCCACCGTAACGGTTAATAGTCCGGGATGGTATTGGGTGGATATTAGCAATGATTGTGGATCCATTCGCGACTCTGTATTTGTTCGCGAAGATGTGAGTTTGCCACCAATAGATTTGGGAGATGATACTATCATTTGCCAGGGTACTGTATTTCTAAACCCCGGAGTTTTTCCTGGAGCTCGTTATAAATGGTCGAATGGATCAACCGCAAATTATACGGTTGCCGCTCAAAGTGGGACTTATTATGTTAGCATTTCCAATACCTGCAATACAGTTTCTGATACGATAGAGGTTTTAATCACTGGTCCGCCAAAAGTAGTGCTGGGTGATGAGATTGTGTTTTGCAATGGCCACACACTAACATTGGATGCTAAAAACCCAGGTTGTACTTATTTATGGTCTACAGGAGAGGCTAGCCAAAAAATACAAGTTGATTCTGCTGGTGTATATTCTGTTATCATTGAAAATGATTGTGGGCGAATTAAGGACAGTGTAGAAGTTTTTATAGAATTTCCTTTGGAGGATGTGGATTTGGGTCCAGATACTATTATTTGTTTGGGCACACAATTGGTTTTGGATCCTGGCTATCCCGGAGTAGCAAGAAGATGGCAAAATGGAAGTACCAATAGCAGCTTTATTGTTTATCAAACAGGATTCTATTGGGTAGAACTAAACAATTCTTGTGGCTTCTATTCAGATTCTATTTATGTTGAGGTTCAAGGGCTACCAACTTTCAGCCTAGGGCCAGATCAATATTTATGTCACCAAGGTGCTGAGATGAATCTCCTAGGTCCCCCGGGGATGACGATTTATAATTGGAGTAATGGTGGAAGTAGCCAGGAGGTGAAAATCAGTCAGCCTGGAACCTATTGGTTGGAGGTGAGCAATGAATGCTTTTCGTATACGGATAGCATTGAAATTATTCCAGAATATCCAATTCTAATTGATTTAGGTCCAGATACCGTGGTTTGTAAATCCGATTTATATGTTCTGGATCCGGGAATAAGTAATTATGATGTGCTGTGGAATAATCAGACTATTCTACCAGCATTTTTGGTGCAGAAAACAGGATGGTATTCTGCAACAGCTATGAATAGTTGCGGTGTTTTTAATGATAGCGTTTTTGTTCAAGTGGATTCTGTGATTGCAGCCCTTACTTTAGATTCCATTATTTGTTTAGAAGATACGGTTAGCATTGATCTTAGAGATTATGATAATGATATAGTTTGGTTTGATGGAAGTACAGAAAGGGTCAGGAAATTTTCAGAAGAAGGAGTTTACTCCATTCAAATTTTTAATAAATGTGGGGTTTTTGAAAGAAATTTTAAAATTGATGTTTCTAATTGTGATTGCCCAGTTCACCTTGCCAATTCATTTACACCTAATGGGGATGCTTTAAATGAAAATTATAAGGTAGTTTACGATTGTGATATTAAAGAATACAGCTTGGAGATTTTTTCAAGATGGGGCGATCGAGTGTTTTATACAGAAGATCCTACTGAGGAATGGGATGGAACCTACAAAGGTAAGCCCGCTGCGGTGGGTGTTTATTCCTATAGAATCTACTATAAGTGGAATGTTTATTATTTAGATAGACATCAAACTCGTTATGGACATATTAACCTGATACGCTAATCTCTTGGGCTTTAATCCCTCCTTCAAGATTATAAAGTTGGGTTTGAGCTAGTTTTTCTTTTAGAATATTTATAGCTAAATCAGACCGTTTCCCACTTTCACAATAAACAATCAAAGTTTTTTTAGGGTCTAATTCCTCCCATCGGCTTTCAATTTCATCCAATGGAATATGAATTCCTCCTAAGCTTTTTATTTCTCTTTCCTTTTTAGTTCTAACATCTAAAAGCAAATGTTCAGTTTGCAAATTCTCTAATTCACTAAAGGTAATCTGTTCATTCTTAGGTTCTAAACCACAAAAAGACTGATAATCATTTTGAAGCTCTGTAATTTTTAGCGATGAATTTTTTGAAACATTAAAGATTTGCTGAGATAAATCAAGAGCATTAAAACTCAATAATTTCCCGGCTAAGGGCTTACCTATTTCTAAAATAATTTTTAAAACTTCATTGGCTTGTAGGCATCCAATGATACCGGGAAGAACACCTAAAACTCCAATTTCTGAACAATTGGGAACTTCACCCGGCTGGGGAGGATTCGGGAATAAACATCTGTATGTAGCACATGCTTTATAATTAAAAACCGCTACTTGACCTTCAAATTTAAATATAGAACCAAATACCAATGGTTTATTACAAATTACGGCGGCATCATTCACCAAATAGCGGGTTGGAAAATTATCGCTACCATCAACAATTATATCAAAATCTTTAAAAATTTCAAGAGCATTATCCCTATTTAAGGCATAGTCATAAATCCTAAATAATAGATGAGGGTTTAAAGATTGAAGTTTTTGACCAGCTACTACCGCTTTATTCTTAGAAATATCAGAGTGATTAAAAAGCACCTGTCTTTGCAGGTTGCTTATGTCCACATGGTCCTGATCCATAATTCCAATTGTGCCAACACCTGCGGCGCTTAAATACTGAAGAATAGGACAGCCTAAACCACCTGCACCAATTACTAAAACCTTGGCGCTTTTTAATTTTTCCTGGCCTGCTTCACCAATTTTATCTAATAATAGATGCCTTGAATACTGCTGTATTTCTTCCTTGCTAAATGCCATTAAACCCAATTGTTTTCCCAGTCCTTCCAAACCGCTTCTAACCCTTGATTTTGAAGCATAGTGGTGATTTCTTCCGTACTTCTTTCATCAGAAATTTCAAATTGTTCTAGAGATTGTTTTTCCACTGCATAGCCCCCTGGGTTGGTTTTGGACTCCGCACTCATAGAGGTAATTCCCATTTGAACAATATTATTCCTAAACTTCTCACTTTCACGGGTGGAAATAGAAAGTTCCACATCCTCATCAAAAATTCTATAGGCTGCAATTAATTGTACTAAATCAGAATCTGTCATTTCTACCTTAGGTTCTAAACCACCACTGTGGGGCCTAAGTCGAGGAAAGGAAATGGAATATTTTGTTTGCCAATAATTCTTTTGAAGGTATTTGAGATGTAGAGCGGTAAAAAAAGAATCTGCTCTCCAATCTTCCAAACCAAATAATGCCCCCAATCCTATTTTGTGAATACCTGCACGGCCCAACCTATCTGGTGTTTCCAAGCGATAGTCGAAATTTGATTTTTTACCTTTTGGATGATGCTTTTTATATTCTTCTTTATGATAAGTTTCCTGATATACAAGAACCGCATAAAGCCCATCTGCCACCAATCTTTCATATTCTTCTTGATCCAATGGCTGCACTTCAATGGTGATATTGGAGAAATGTTTTCGGATAAGCTGCATGGCATTAGAAATATAATCCACCCCAACTTTGCGGTTTGCTTCTCCAGTAACTAGGAGAATATGGTCATAGCCTTTGTTTTTTAAGAATTCCACCTCTTTTAAAATTTCCGCATCGCTAAGGGTTCTTCTTGGGATTTTATTACTGAAACTAAAACCACAATAAGTGCAGATATTTTGGCATTCATTACTCAAGTACATAGGAGCATACATTTGAATAGTATTCCCAAATCTTTTTTTGGTGAGATGATGGCTACGTTGTACCATCTGCTCTAAATAGGGTTTGGCAGCTGGTGAAATTAAGGCCTTAAAATCATCCAAATTCGGTTTTTCCTTTGCCAGGGCACGTTCTACATCCATAGCTGTTGTGCTAAGAATTCCCGCTAAGGTCTCATCCCAATTATATTGATCGAAAAGGTCTTTAAAATTATTCATTTAAAAATTGAGTTAGTGGACTGCTTGCTTCTGCAAAGTTTCGTTTAGGAGCTAATTTGGCTTCATAGGCCATCCTCCCAGCTTCAACAGCCATTTTAAAAGCTAGGCCCATTTCAATTGGATTTTGAGATACAGCAATGGCAGTATTAACCAAAACTGCATCTGCACCAATTTCCATAGCATGAGCAGCGTGGGAAGGACTTCCAATTCCGGCATCTACAATTACAGGAACATTACTTTGCTCAATAATAATTTCGAGAAAATCTATTGTTTTTAATCCTTTATTACTACCTATTGGAGCGCCAAGCGGCATCACACATTGACATCCAACATCCTCTAGCTTTTTACATAAAAGGGGGTCTGCATGAATATAAGGCATTACAACAAAACCCAATTTTACCAATTCCTCTGCTGCTTTTAAAGTTTCAATAGGATCGGGTAAAAGGTATTTAGGGTCTGGATGTATCTCCAGTTTCACCCAATTAGTTTCCAATGCTTCTCTTGAAAGGTTTGCAGCAAAAATGGCTTCTTTAGCATTTCTTACACCAGAAGTATTGGGTAGTAAATTTATGCGAGGGTGATTTAAGTGACTTAAAATATCATCCTCATCCTTTTCTACATCTACTCTTTTAAGAGCCACAGTGATAAGTTCACTTTCCGAAGCTAAAAGAGCATCCCGCATAAGGAGGGATGAACTAAACTTCCCGGTCCCAGTGAATAAACGCGATTGAAATTTTTTATCTGCTATTTGTAGACTTTCTTTAGTCATTTATTAAGGCTTTTATTTGCAATAATTTTTCCTTTCCTAGATTGGTATTACTCAGCATTCCCGAAACGGCTATCCCAAAAACCTTGGTTTTCATTAGGGCTGGGATATCCGGTATTTCTATTCCACCAATCGCTATTATAGGTATGTTTAGGGACTTGTTCTTTAGTTTATTGATGATATCTTGGTATCCGTCTATACCTAAAATTGGACTTAGCTTGGCCTTTGTTTTGGTGAATCTAAAAGGACCCAATCCAATATAATTTATGGCTTTTGAATTAAGATTTACACAATCTTCTAGGCTATTAGCGGTAGCTCCAATGATCATTTTAGAACCTAGAATTTTTCTAGCTTCTTCGGGCTTTAAATCACTTTTTCCAAGATGAACCCCATCTGCAGCAATTTCCTTGGCGATATGCACATGGTCGTTAATAATAAATTTGGCATTTGCTTTTCGGCAAATTTCCTTTGCTTTTTTGGCCGTTTCCAACACTATTTCTTCTGGCTGATTTTTTAATCTCAGCTGTATCCAGTCTACCCCTAAATCGCATAGTCTTTGGATATGATTTAAGTGCTCCTTTTCAGTTTTCCCCTGGCTGATATATTGTAGTTTGCTGATCATATTACAATTTGTGATATCCCAAGAAACTGGGGTTGGAGCTTAAAAATTTTTCAGTGTATCGCTTTGCTCTAAAACAAGCTTTTAAAAGTGGAAAACCCAAAGCTAGGTAGGAGCTAAGCGCGGAGGAGAAAACACAACCACTACCGTGTTTTTCTGTAAAATCCATATTTTTCTTTGGATTTAAAGGGAAATAAGAATTGTCTTTGGTAAAAAGTTCGTCTTTTCCAATATGCTTTTGTCGATGCCCTCCTTTTAAATATAAATGGCAAAACATAGATACTCTTTGGCAGGCTTCCTTTTCATTTATTCCCGGATATAAACTTTTCAGCTCATTTAAATTTGGGCAAATAAGGAATAATTTGCTCAATATATTTTCTAGTTGTTCTGTTTTGGGAGGGTGAAATTCAAAGTTTGAACTGGATTTTAAAACAGGATCCAAAATAATTTTAAGGTTCTCATTTTTTTTGAATAAATGCTGGATAATTTTATCGAGACTCTCCCAATTTTCAACAATACCAATTTTTACATACTCAATCGGAAACCGATGAAATAAAATATCTATTTGGGATTTGATTTGTTCTATGCTCAACCATTCACAAGATTCAATTTCAATATCATTCTGAATAGTATTTGCGGTATTCACAGCTAGTCCGTAGCATTTTAAACTTTCAAAGGTTTTTACATCTGCCAATAGTCCTGCACCTCCGCTTGGATCCAATCCGGCAATAGACAAAAGGTAGGGTCTTTTATGCACAGTTTTCAATTTTTGGTGAATAGACTTCCAGAAATTTTCTCCAGATCTTTTGAAAGGATTGAAGGGGTTTTTCACTTTTCCAAACGGCTCCCATTATTGCAATATTCTGATAACCTAAAGCTTGGGCTTGGTCCAAATTAAATTCACTTATTCCTCCAAGGCCTACAATATTTTCAAAACCTTTTTCAAGTTTAATTTTTTTACCCAAATAGCCAGATTTGGAAATAGAATCAAATAAAGGGCTAAGAAGGTAATAGTTGAATTGGGAAGGGGAATAATCTACTAAGGAATGAATAGATGTACTAGATTTTAAACCAGCTTTTATGCATCTTTCCAGTTCAGCATCTAAATTTTCGCCCAATAATTTCCTGTGATTTTCAGTAAAATGCAGCCCTCCAATTACATATGAATGGGCCAAGTTGTGGTGATGATGTAGGTGAATTTTGGAGTGGTAAATAGGATCTATCTCTTCCAATAAGTTTAAAAAATAAGCCTCCTTCACCTCAGGTTTGCGAAGGTGTAAAAAGGGCAATCCTTCACCAAAAAGTTGGTTGTAGATTGCTCCTTCATTGTGGATTATATTTTCTGGACTTATCAGGATAAACATATTTATAGATAAACCTCGCTACCTTTATTTTTAAATTCTGAAGACATTTCCTCCATTCCTTTTTTCAATGCATCTTCATCTTCTAGGCCGTGTTCTTTGGCATAATTTCTAACATCCTGAGTAATTTTCATGGAGCAGAAATGAGGTCCACACATAGAGCAGAAATGGGCCACTTTTGCATTTTCTGAAGGAAGGGTTTCATCGTGATATTCTCGGGCAGTATCGGGATCTAGTGCCAAATTAAATTGATCTTCCCAACGGAATTCAAAACGAGCCTTACTCATGGCATCATCGCGATGTTGGGCTCCGGGATGACCCTTTGCCAAATCCGCAGCATGGGCTGCAATTTTATAGGTAATCACACCTTCTTTAACATCATCTCTATTGGGTAATCCTAAATGCTCTTTTGGAGTTACATAGCAAAGCATGGCCGTTCCAAACCATCCAATCATGGCTGCTCCAATACCACTTGTAATATGGTCATAGCCCGGTGCAATATCGGTTGTTAATGGTCCAAGTGTATAAAAAGGGGCTTCACCACATTCCTCCAATTGTTTATCCATATTCTTTTTAATCATATGCATAGGAACATGTCCGGGGCCTTCGATAATAGTTTGAATATCGTGTTTCCAGGCTATTTTGGTAAGTTCACCAAGAGTTTCTAATTCTGCAAATTGTGCATAATCATTAGCATCAGCAATACTTCCTGGTCTTAGTCCATCGCCTAAAGAGAAAGCAACATCATAAGATTTCATAATCTCACAGATTTCCTCAAAATGGGTGTAAAGAAAATTTTCTTTGTGATGAGCCAAACACCATTTTGCCATAATAGAACCTCCACGAGAAACAATACCAGTAACTCTTTTTGCAGTATGCGGAACATATCTTAATAAAACCCCAGCGTGAATGGTGAAATAATCAACACCTTGTTCGGCTTGTTCTATTAAAGTATCTCTAAAAATCTCCCAGCTTAGATCCTCTGCTTTCCCATTTACCTTTTCCAAAGCCTGGTAGATGGGTACTGTTCCAATAGGTACTGGAGAGTTTCTAAGTATCCATTCCCTAGTTTCATGAATGTTTTTTCCTGTAGACAAATCCATAATAGTATCCGCACCCCATCGGCAGGCCCAAACGGCTTTTTCTACTTCTTCTTCAATGGTTGAGCTAACAGCAGAATTACCAATATTGGCATTAATTTTCACCAAAAAATTTCTACCAATAATCATGGGTTCACTTTCGGGGTGATTTATATTATTTGGAATTACAGCTCTTCCTCTTGCCACTTCTTCACGAACAAATTCGGGAGTGATAACATCGGGAATATTTGCGCCAAAATCTTGTCCAGGATGTTGATTGGCAATGGGTTTTCTATCCTGTAATTTTTGATTTTCTCTAATCGCGATATATTCCATCTCTGGAGTAATTATACCTTTTTTAGCATAGTGCAATTGACTAACATTTTTCAATGGTTTGGCCCTAAGTGGCTTTCTAATGTGTTGAAAACGTAATTCGTCTAATTTGCTATTGGTCAAACGAGCATTGCAATACTCGGAAGAAAATGCATCTAATTGCTCTACATCTTCTCTGTCCATAATCCATTTTTCACGAATGGGCTCTAAGCCTTTCTTAATATCAATTTCAATAGACGGATCTGTATATGCCCCGCTGGTATCGTAAACAACTATAGGATCATTTGGCTCTTTAGTATTATTGAATTTATCTTCAGAATCTGAGAGTTTAATTTGCCTCATGGCAACATTTATATCCTTGTGAATATTTCCTTGGACATAAATTTTTTCGGAATTCGGAAAAGGGGTCCTGCTAATTGCTTCGTTTTCTTGAGGGCTTTTGTCTTTTTTCATTTCTAGAAATTTAATTATCAGGCTATCCGCCTTGTGTTGCTTTGATAATCAATATTTGATCATCATTTTTTATTTGGGTTTTTGGCCAATCGTCCTTTGCTATAATATTTTGATTTACAGCTATAGCAATACCATTCTTATTGGACTGAATATGCTCTAGGAGGCTATTGAGGTCAATAGCTTTTTCCAAAGAAAGGATTTGGTCATTTACCGAAAATTGTATCATAGCATTATGAAGGTAAATGGAGTAAAAGAAGGTTGGGCAATTTTGCGCCCTCACTATTCCAAAAAAATGAAATAGCTGGAGAATTGAACTTTTCCCTTCGTAGGTTCTAACCTCATCAGGTTCCAAGGATATTTCTCAGTCAAAACCAACTTTGACACTCCTAAAGTTTAAGCTTCAAAGGTATTGAAATTAATTCAATTTCATTCCTTGCAAAAATCTCAAGCTACTTCAAATTTTGCTTAAAAGCTTTGTAGCTTTGCCGAATGGAAGAAAATCAAAATGAACAATTTACTCCCCTTTCAAAATTGGGTGAGTTTGGTCTTATCGAACATCTTACCAAGAGATTTCCGCTCAGAAATGCATCCAGTATAAAAGGTATTGGTGATGATGCAGCGGTTTTGGAGATGCTAGACAAGCACACTGTTGTAAGCACAGACTTATTAGTAGAAGGAGTACATTTTGATTTCACCTATGTTCCACCTCAGCATTTAGGCTATAAGGCTGTGGTAGTGAACCTTTCGGATATTTATGCCATGAATGCTAGACCAAGTCAGATTTTGGTAAGCATTGCTGTTTCCAATCGTTTTGGGATAGAATTCGTAGAAAAGATTTATGATGGAATAAGATTGGCATGCGACTTTTATGATGTGGATCTAATAGGCGGGGATACTTCCACTTCCTATTCTGGACTAACCATTAGTATTACTGCTATTGGGGAAGCGAATGAAGATGAATTGGTATATAGAGATGGTGCAAAAGCCACTGATCTCTTAGTTGTTTCTGGTGATTTAGGTGGGGCCTATTTGGGTCTGCAACTTTTGGAAAGGGAAAAATCTGTTTTTGAGGTTGATAAAAATATGCAACCGGATTTGAGTGGAAATGAATATGTTTTGGAAAGGCAATTAAAGCCGGAAGCCCGCAAGGATATTTATGAACTGCTGAAAGGCATAGATGTAAAACCAACATCTATGATTGATATTTCCGATGGATTGAGTTCTGAGATCATACATCTTTGTAAACAATCCAAAACTGGAGTGCAGCTTTACGAGGAGAAAATTCCTATAGACAATAATGTATATAGTTTATGCGAGGAGTTTCAGCTTACTACTACAACCGTAGCCCTAAACGGAGGAGAGGATTATGAATTGCTTTTTACTATGGACCTAAAGGATCATGATAAAATTAAAGGAAATCCAAATTTGAGTATTATTGGACATATGACCGCCGAAGGGGAGGGCATGAATCTTATTACCAAAGATTTAAAATCAATAGCCCTGAACGCTCAAGGTTGGGATGCCATGCTTGAAAAAAAGCGCTAATTTTCTCTAAAGAATTTTTTTAATCCATTAAAGACTTGGTCTTTGTCCTCAATGTGAGACATATGTCCATTTGGACAAACCAGGCCAATAACTTTTTCAGCTTGCATTTGTTCTTCTAGTTCTTTAAAGTTAAGAATAGGATCATGCTTTCCGGCAATTAGCATTACAGGATAAGGTGAAAAGTGAAGAAGAACCTCCCGATCGGGTCTTATTTTCATGCCTTCCAAAGCTGCTATTACACTTTGTTTTGAGGTTTTTAAGGCTTCATTTTTTACCCAGTTTAATTCTTTGGCAAAAATTTTTCGGTTTTTTGGTCTGAAAAGATTAGGAATGCTAAGTCGAATATAAGATTTATGTGATTTTTTGGCTAAAGCTACTGCTCTGTCTCTATTCTTTTTTTTCTCCTCAGAATCGGCTCTGCTTGTAGAATTCATAAGAATTAAGCCCCTGATATTATCGGGATATTTTTCGGCTAATGCCAATGAAACATAACCACCCATAGAATGGCCAACACAAAAATGTTTTTTGATTTTCAGGTGGTCCAAAAGGGCTTTAACCATATCGGACATATCCTCCATGGTGTGGATATATCCAAGATTGGCAGAATTGCCATGTCCGGGTAGGTCTATTGCAATTTTTCGGTAGGATTTAGGTAAGAATTCAGAAAGTTCATCCCACATAAAACGGTTTTCCAAAAAGCCATGTAGAAAAACTATAGCCTTCCCTTTTCCCGTATCGCTGAAACTAAATTTTACGGAACGGTATTCAAATTCTGCCATAGAATTTAAGCATTCATATAATTTTCAATCTCCTCTATTTCTTTGGGAATCCCAATAGTGAGGTTTAGGTTTTCCTTTTCGCCAATAATAATATCATCTTCAATCCTAATTCCAATACCTTCTTCTGGAATATAAATACCGGGTTCGCAAGTAAAGGCATTGCCTAGCTCCATCTTACTTGTCCAGGATCCTACATCATGCACATCCAAACCAATATAATGGGAGGTTCCATGCATAAAGTACTTTTTATAAGCCGGCCAATTTGGATCTTGATTTTTTATATCTCTACGGTCGATTAAGCCCAAGCCCAATAATTCTTCTTGCATCAATAAACCCACTTCTTTATGATATTCGTGAAGTTGATTTCCAGGACGCAACATGGCTAAAGCGGCTTTTTGTACTCTTAGAACTGCTGAATATACTTGTTTTTGCCTTTCGCTAAATTTTCCATTTACTGGAAAAGTTCGGGTAACATCAGATGCGTAATTTCCATACCAACACCCACAATCGAGAAGCAATAAATCACCATCCTTTAGTCTGTCATTGTTTTCTATATAATGCAAAACACAGGCATTAGCCCCATTTGCAATTATTGGTTCATAGGAAAAGCCATCAGCTCTATTTCTAATGTATTCATGAAGAAATTCAGCTTCTACTTCGTATTCTTTTTTACCAGGTTCAATGAATTTTAGCACCCTTTTAAATGCAAGGGTATTTATGTCTGAAGAATGCTGCATTAACTCCACTTCTATTGGAGATTTCACCGACCTTATTTGATGCATAATAGGCTCACTTCTTTCATATTTATGCAAGGGATACTCCGCCATGCATGATTTTCTGAACCTATCATTTCTAGTTTCAACCTCAGATGAATTCCTGAGATGTTCATTGCTGCTTAAATAAACAAATTCAGTTTGGCTCATTAAATTTTTAAATACCGTATCGAATTCTTGGAGCCAATACACGGTTTTTATTCCAGAGCATTCGCTAGCAGATTTTTTATCCAATTTCGCCCCTTCCCATCTTGCAATATGTTCGTTAGTTTCTTTAAGAAATAGTATTTCCCTATGCTCGGGATTATAGGCATCTGGAAAAATAACAAGGATACTTTCCTCTTGATCTACCCCACTTAAATGGAAAAGGTCTTTATTCTGAATAAACTTCATGGTCCCATCTGCATTGGTCGGCATGATGTCATTAGAGTTAAAAACTGCTAGTGAATTTTTCTTTAGGTGCTTTTTAAAGTTTTCTCTATTTAAAATGAATAGTTCTGAATTTATCCTGTGGTATTTCATAAATCAATTTGGGGCTTTGGGCACAAATTTAGAAAAGTAGCCTTTGCTTCGACAAGGAATTTTACACCTATAATGATTCTAAATAAAATAACCATTTGATAGCTTTATATTTGCTCCCTACTTTTACAACCTTAAAAACAAAATTCACTGCATGGCATCAAAGAAAGGATTAATCCGATCATCAATAGCAAGAAAGTTTGCGATGGCGCTTTCCGCTCTCTTTCTACTATTTTTTCTCCTACAGCATTTGGTTATAAATTTCACTTCTGTTTTAAGCGAGGATGTTTTTAATTCATGGTCGCACTTTATGGGCACCAACCCAATTGTACAGGTAGCATTGCAGCCTGTATTAATGTTTGGAATTCTCTTTCATTTTATAATGGGATTTATTCTTGAATACCAGAACAATAGAGCGAGATCGGTAAAATATGCCATTAACAAAGGGGGAGAAAACTCCTCATGGGTCTCCAGAAATATGCTTTGGAGTGGATTGTTTATTCTAGCATTTATGGGCGTGCATTTTGCCGATTTTTGGATTCCTGAGTTGGTATATAAATACGTGGATGTGAATCCGGAAGATCCCAATAGATATTATCATGAACTTCATGAATTCTTCCAAAACCCAGTGAAAGTAGCACTGTATTGTATTTCTTTTGTGTTTTTAGCATTGCACCTAAGACATGGATTTCAATCTTCACTTCAGTCTATTGGAGCTAGAAGTCCAAAATTCACTCCTATGATTAAAAAATTAGGATTAGTTTATTCCATAATGGTTCCTGTAGGATTCATTTTTATTGCCTTGTTCCATTATTTGAATTCTCTTTAAGCTTAAGAAACTATGTCGATATTAGATTCCAAAATACCAAATGGTCCTATAGCTGAAAAGTGGACCAATTACAAAAACAAAATTAATTTAGTAAACCCTGCCAATAAGCGTTTGATTGATGTGATTGTTGTAGGAACCGGCCTAGCTGGCGGTTCAGCTGCTGCAACATTAGCAGAATTAGGTTATAATGTAAAGGCCTTTTGCTTTCAAGATTCACCGAGAAGAGCGCATTCTATTGCTGCTCAGGGAGGGATAAATGCTGCGAAAAATTATCAGGGCGATGGTGATTCTACCTACCGTTTATTTTATGATACTGTAAAGGGTGGCGATTACCGTTCTAGAGAAGCAAATGTTTATCGCCTAGCTGAGGTTTCTGCCAATATTATAGATCAATGTGTAGCTCAAGGTGTTCCCTTTGCAAGAGATTATGGTGGTTTATTGGATAATAGATCCTTTGGAGGTGTTCTGGTTTCCAGAACATTTTATGCCAAAGGACAAACAGGACAGCAGCTACTATTGGGCGCATATTCTGCAATGAACCGTCAAATAGGTAGAGGTAAAATAAAAATGTACAACCGCCATGAAATGTTGGATGTTGTAAAAGTTGGTGGAAAGGCCAGAGGTATTATTGCCAGAAACCTTGTTACAGGTGAAGTTGAAAGACACTCTGCCCATGCCGTAGTTCTTGCCACAGGGGGTTATGGAAATGTATTTTTTCTGTCAACCAATGCTATGGGAAGTAATGTAACGGCTGCTTGGAAGGCCCACAAAAGAGGAGCCTTTTTTGCAAACCCTTGTTATACACAAATCCATCCTACCTGTATTCCTGTTTCAGGAGATCATCAGTCGAAATTGACATTAATGTCCGAATCGCTGCGAAATGACGGTAGGATCTGGGTGCCAAAAAAATTGGAAGACGCTGAAGCTATTCGCAATGGTAAAATGAAGCCAACAGATTTAGCTGAAGAGGATAGAGATTATTATTTAGAAAGAAGATACCCCGCATTTGGAAACCTTGTTCCTCGAGATGTGGCATCAAGAGCGGCTAAGGAAAGATGTGATGCTGGTTTTGGAGTAAATAAAACTGGTGAAGCTGTTTATTTAGATTTTGCTTCTGCTATAGCGCGTTATGGAAAAGAACAAGCTCATGTTAAGGGTTTAAACGAAAATGATGCTAACCTGGTAAATAAATTAGGAAGGGAGGTAGTAAAGAATAAATATGGAAACCTCTTCCAGATGTATGAGAAAATTGTTGACCAAAACCCCTATGAAACGCCTATGATGATCTATCCGGCTGTTCATTATACAATGGGAGGAATTTGGGTTGATTATAACTTAATGACAACAGTTGAAGGATTATATGCCATTGGAGAAGCGAATTTTTCCGACCATGGCGCAAATAGACTTGGAGCCTCAGCTTTGATGCAAGGACTTGCTGATGGCTATTTTGTTTTACCATATACCATTGGCGATTATTTAGCTAATGATATTAGAACCGGCCCCATCTCTACTGACAGCCCAGAATTTGAGGAAGCAGAAAAAAGTGTTCGCGACCAAATTGAATTCTTTATCAATAATAAGGGTAGCAAAACGGTAGATCATTTCCATAAAAGACTTGGAAAAGTAATGTGGAATAAAGTTGGGATGTCTAGGAATGAAAGTGGCCTAAAGGAGGCCATAAAGGAGATAAAAGAAATTCGCGAAGAATTTTGGAAAGATGTGAGAGTTCCAGGAACTGCCGATGGATTTAATTCCGAATTGGCTAAAGCGGGTAGAGTTGCTGATTTCTTAGAATTAGGAGAATTATTTGCCAAAGATGCCCTTGAAAGATCTGAATCTTGTGGTGGACATTTTAGAGAAGAGTCTGTTGAAATGGAAGGTGAGCAAAAAGGAGAGGCAAAAAGAGATGATGAAAATTTCACCTATGTTGCCGCTTGGGAATATAAGGGCGAGCCTAGTGAAGCTAAAGTACACAAGGAGCCATTGGTTTATGAAAATATTGAGTTAAAACAAAGAAGTTATAAATAAAGGAGGATGAATCTTACATTAAAAATTTGGCGTCAGAAAAATGCTAATGACAAAGGCAAAATGGTTGATTATCCAATTTCGGGTATCGACGGAGATATGTCTTTCTTAGAAATGCTCGACGTATTGAATGAGGAGCTTATTGAAAAAGGTGAAGAACCTGTTGCATTTGATCACGACTGCCGTGAAGGTATTTGTGGAATGTGCTCCCTTTATATTAATGGTGAAGCTCATGGCCCTGATAGGTTGGTAACTACCTGCCAATTGCATATGAGAAAATTTAAGGACGGTGAAACCATTTATATAGAACCTTTTAGAGCAAATGCTTTTCCGGTTGTAAAAGACCTCGTTGTAGATAGAAGCTCCTTCGATAGAATTCAACATGCTGGAGGATATATTTCTGTGAATACTTCTGGGAATACTCAGGATGCAAATTCAATTCCTATTGAAAAAGAAAAAGCTGATGCCGCCTTTAATGCTGCCGCCTGTATTGGTTGTGGTGCCTGCGTTGCTACATGTAAGAATTCATCAGCCATGTTGTTTGTATCGGCCAAAGTTTCTCAATATGCTTTACTTCCTCAAGGCGAGGTAGAAGCTAAGGATAGAGTTCTTAATATGGTAAACCAAATGGATTTAGAAGGTTTTGGAAATTGCACCAATACCGGAGCTTGTGAAGTGGAATGTCCTAAAGGAATTTCTCTAGAAAATATTGCAAGAATGAATAGAGAATATTTAAAAGCTTCTATGAGTAAATAGGTTCCAAACCGAACATATATAAAAGCAAACGGACGCCATTGGCGTCCGTTTTTATTTCCTAACAAGGAACTTGGAATTTGTAGATTACTAACCCTATTTCCCTAAAAATGAAGAACCCTCGTTAAGAGGAACTAATATAGGTAATTTTTTGATATTTCCAAGTTTCCCGCTTTAACTCATAAAAAAAGGCCGTCCAAGCAAGACGGCCTAACGAAAACTAAAACATAAAAATGAAAAAACTTCTACAAGCTCTCCCAGTCAAATATAAACTTTTTTATTTTTTCCTCCCTTAGGAATAAACATTATTTCAAATTTCTATTGAAGAATGGAAGGGCAGAATCTAATTTCAACTGCTAAAATAAGTTTTACAAATCCATCGAAATGCTTGTAAGCTTTGGTATAGTTGTTTTTACTTCAAAGTTCCGATCCTAGCTTTTAATAAATTTCCCAGCTATTTTTAAAAGACCTCAACTTTCCGTTAATTCTTTTTTTTTTTAAATCTTTACCAAACTAAAGATTTATGTTTTACCTTTGAGTTATAGGTATTAGCGACAATGTACCTATATGACTCCTTTTTTTCAATTAGGTGTTATTTGGTTAGTAATTTTGAAAGGGCTTCACTTTGTGAAGCCCTTTCATTTTTTGTACTATAGCCTTATGGAGGAATTGAAAATAACCTTGGTTCAAAGTGATTTGGTTTGGGAGGATCCCAGTAAGAATTTGGAGAACTTCGACAAATGTTTAAATCTGTCCGATAATCTGGGGCATCTCGTTATCCTTCCCGAAATGTTTGCAACAGGATTTTCCATGCAGCCCCAAAAATTTGCCATAAACTCAAAGCCTCAGCATCAAGGCTTGACATGGATGCTGAAAACTGCTGAAGAGAAAAAGCTAGCCATTTGTGGTAGTTTAATAAGTGAGGAAGATGGGAAATATTTTAATCGTCTTTATTTTGTTTTACCCAATGGGGAGTATCATACTTATAATAAAAGACATTTATTTAGCCTTGCTGGTGAAGAAAAAATATACTCACCAGGAGATACCAAATTGGTCATAGATTATTTAGGTTGGAGAATAAACCCTCTTATTTGTTATGATCTTAGATTTCCCGTTTGGTGCCGAAATGATGCTGAAATTGATCTGCAAATTTTTGTGGCCAATTGGCCTGAAAGGCGGTCCGAAGCGTGGAAAAGTCTTTTAAAAGCAAGAGCAATTGAAAACATGTGTTTTGTAGCAGGACTTAATAGAATAGGGGATGATGGGAATGGAATTTACCATTCTGGAGATAGTTGTTTATTTAATGAATTAGGAGATTTAGTTTCTGATATTCCCAGTGGAAAGGCTTCAATAAAAACCTATACCCTTGGTAAAAATGCTTTAATGAAATCAAGAAATAGATTTGGATTTTTAAATGATAGAGATGGTTTTAAGCTTTTATAGCCTTTGGCTTTTGCATGATCCACTCTAAATCTAAATCCCAGTTCGCTCTAATTTCAATTATTTCTTGATATTCTAGTATTCTTTCTGGCTGCCTTCCTTCCCTACGACTTCCCGTAGTCCAAATACCATCGCCATTTTTATCAAAAATTACGCGGGCTTTGTATTTTCCCGGTTGAAACCCTTTTAATTTTACCAATGTACTGTCCTGAAATTTTTCGGATCGAAGAAGATTATTCTTGGAATCATAAATTTCTAGAAGAAGTGTTTCCGAAGTTGGACTTATTACTTTTAGGTCTAAATTTCCTAAATCCTCAGCCTTTAGGTTTTTATATTTTATAGAGATAGAATCATTTTTCTCCCCATTTAATCCCATCAAGGAGTTTTTTAAGAAAACTAAATCAAAGGCAGGTTTTTGGATTAAGAGATTTTCAATTTTTAGGGTAAAGGAATTTTCACTGGGGAAAAATTTCATACTTAAAGTATCTCCACCTCTAATCATTTTCATTTTCGTGCTATCCTTAAAAATTAAAGGAACATTACTTTTCAAAACCAAAGTATCCCCTTTTTTTACCTGAGCAATTTTTCTTGATAATTTTATTTTAGGAGGATCAAAATCTCTTAAAAATATAATGCTTGTATCATTAATAGTAGTTTCCGTATTTACCAGAAAAGCCAAAGAATCAAGACCCTCTATAACTTTAAACCAATAACTTAAACTATCACCATTTTCGTTGGCAAATAGAGGGATTATGGAATCTGATGACAATTCTTTAATCTCAATTTTATTGGGTTTTTTGTTAAATCCAAAGCTGATTTTTCCAAAACTTAAATGCCTAGCACCATAATAACGAAGCTTAGGTTCTGGTTCAAAAGAATGAAAATCAATACCCGCCTTTACTTGTGAACAATAAATGGTATCGCTGCTAAAAGCAATAGTTTTTTCATTCCCATTTAGTTTAAAATCCCCTTCTGAATCATCAAATGCCACAAAGATGAATTTGGAATCCTTTAAATAATCCATTTGAAATTTACCCTCTTCATCTGTAAAAGCATAATAAGAAGGAATGTTTTGGAAGGGAAGGGAATCGAGGTTTTGAATACTATCGGCTATTTCATACAAACCCACAAAAAGGTCTTTTTCGGGCTCAGAGCTTAATGAATTCTCAATGTGCCCGGAAAATGACAGGCTATCAATAAAACTTCCGGTGCTAAAAATGTATTTAAAATTTTTATTGGTATTGCCCTCCCTAAAATCGGCAATAGAATTACCAAATGAAATGGTATATGTGGTATTGGCTAATAAACTGTCTTTAAATTCTATAGAAATGGTTTTTCCCTTAAGGTTTATTTCGGGTTTGTTTTTTAATAATGGAGAAATTAAAATTTGCTGTCCAGGGTTCTTAAGATTAATGTATTCGTCAAATATTAATTCAATTCTATTGCTGTTAAAATTGGTAGTGAAATTTGCCGGAAAGGATGTGTCTAGCCCAGGGGCAATGGTGTCTCTTGGGCCACCATTCGGACTGGATTGGCTGGCGCAGGAATTAAGGGAGATTTCAAAAAGGCAAATGGTAAATACCATTAATAAAAAATGAAATAAGGCAGACTTTCTTATCATAGGATGGTGCAAAGGGTCAATTTGAAAAACACAAATACAATTTTAGGGCCCTTTAATTTCCAACAAATTTAGAAGGTATTTTTTAGCCAAGCATAAGGGAGGGAGAATTTAATTATTCAGCCATTTGAAATTTAGGCAATGGCTAAGGTAAATATGGAAATTTTCACATTTAGCTTTTCCATTAAAACTACAGCAGCAGCCTCAATTGTAGAACCAGTTGTGAGTACATCGTCTACTATCAAAATATGTTTGCTCTTAAATTTGTGGATAGGAACATTTCCAATTTCAAAGATGCTTTCTACATTCAACCATCTGTTGAATCGGGATTTTCGGGTTTGAGTTTCGTTATGGGTAGATCGAATTAGGAGATTATTTTCCAAATCAAGTTTTGAAGCCATAGAAAGGCCAAGAGCAATTTTTTCCGCTTGATTGTATTTTCTTGTTTTTAATTTTTTAGGATGTAATGGGATAGGTATTATATAATCTATTTGATGAAAAAACCCCTGCCTTTTCAAATCCTTACCGGCAATTTTCCCCAAATAAACTCCTAAGGCTGGTTTGTCTTGGTATTTTAACTGATGCAAAATAGACTGCACAATTCCATTTTTGATAAAATGTAAATAGGCTGTAGCATTTTTTGCAGGTATTCGCCCAGTAAACAATCTGTGAATTTTATTTTCTTCTATTAAATGAAAATTAGTAATGGGCAAACCAAGAATACAATGAAGGCATAAATGGCTTTCATTTCGTAGCAATGGTAGTTTGCAAGCAATACATAAGTCTGGATAAAAGAGATTGATGAGGTCATTAAGTAGAGTGTATTTCATCTACTTAAATTAGGAAAACAGAATTAGAAAAATGCTTTTACCTGAAGGCTACCTGTATGAATGGGTGGGTTGTTTTCGCTAACTCTGCCATTATAAGAAAGGCTTACAAGTATGTTTTTTCGGATTGTCCTTTGCAAGGAAAGATTCCAAGTTCCATTTTTTCCAGGCCTTAAACCATCGAGCATATCAAATGCAAGGGGACTATTCACCTCTCCTTCAAACTGATTTAAAATATAGTTGGTTTGTGCTATAAGATTCACACTTTCAGCGAGGTTATAGTTTAAATCAAAACCGAAATCTTGTTGTTTTAAAGTGGCCGGATCCTCAGAATCACCGTTTTGATTATTCCATTCAAAAGAAGTGGTAAGTAAAAATTTAGCATTCGCTTGATAGCTCAGTGAATATAGATTTCCAGTTTCATAAATGGAAAAATTTCTACTCGTAAAGTTTTGAGAAAGGTTTGATTTGTCTACAACTTTTACTGTGGTTCTAAATAATAAAGCATCAATTATCCGATATCTAAGGTTTAATGAGTTTTCAATACTCGCCCTTTTTTCTACTCCAAAGCTTAGTAAATTCCGATTATCTGAAACCAAATAGGTATAGTCTACTCCAAAGAGTGAAGAGGATCTATTAAAAAACAAACTTGCTCTAGAGGTATTATTTAAGGAAACGATAAGACTATCATTTTCAATTTTATCAAATGGATTGAGCTTGTTTTCACTGCCTTCCAAAAGTGTTTTTCGGTTAAGTTGGTAATTTAAAAGCAAGGAGAAATAGGCCAAATTTTTTCGAAAACCTTCTTCGTTTTTCCATTTATAGGGCGCTTGGATATTTAAGTTCTGACCAAACTTGTTGAGGTTGGTTCTTACATATTCATTACTAGGAGTAAAAATGCGGATGAATTTTGCCTGATCTGGATTTGGAGCAATTTCAAATTCATCCAATTCTTTTAAGCCATTACCATTATAGTCTGTATGGGTGTATGTACCAGTTCCGGCTGGCACCTCCACATAATTGTAATTTCTTCTCGCCTCCCTGCCAGCACCTGTTTCATAGAAGGTGGTACTAATAATTGCGTTTTTAAAAAATCGCTGCACATAATTAATTCGGCTGCTAATGGTTCTTTCCACCTCCTTTTCAATAGGTAGAAAAATTTTCAAATTCCTAGAATTGATAAACAATTGCAGTTTTCCATTAAACTGCGTTTTAAAGCTCGATTTTAAACCGTAGGTATTGGCTTGGGAAAAGTTTTTGTAAAGTCCCAAGGAGGCTGTATCATCTCTCCGATTGCTATAAAACATTTCTACAAAACTAGCGGCAGTATCTCCAAAGCCGAAAAATGCATCGTTCTGCAGAAAAGCGTAACTGGTGCTAAGTAAACTATTATCCAAATCTAATCGCCTCACATTATACTCCCCAATAGATTTTAGTCCAAGCCAAAAGTTGGGCTTTATGTTGTAACGATATAATACCTGCTCTCTTAAAAACTGAGAATTACCGATGCTATCTCTTGTGGATAGCCAAGAAGCGTGTAGATCTAAATTTTGTTTATCGCTTTTAGCCTTGGTCTCCAGTCTGTTTTTTAGTCCTTGAAAGGCATTTATTTGAAGAAAATCTACGCCATAGGCAATTCTATTTTCACCTTTTTTAAACCCAAATTCAACACCCGTAATTTGGGTCTCACCATTGTATTCTAGTGGAAGGTTCCAGTCTCTAGCGAATTCTACCCTTCTTATTCTTTCAATAGTCCTGAAGTTATCCTGATTAAATTCAAAATTTAAATCTCCAAACCATTCCCATTTCTTAATTTTTCCCTTTGCTGAGTATAGGGCTCTACCAGCTGCCCCGATATCATTGGACTTGTCGATATCGGAAAAGAGATTAATATCATTTTTACTAAATGCCAAATCAAATTTTAAGTTTTGGTTTTCCGAAATTTTCCACTCATTTTGGAAAGTAAAAACCTGTAATTGATTGGGTGCTACAAGTTGCCGAATGGGGCTATAACTTCCTTGACGAACTCCATTTATGGGTGCTAGCCATTTAAAGACCCGACCATTTTCCTGGCTTTGACTAAGTTCATAATCGCCCTGATTTTGCCCGACAAAACTGAATGAAGCCTGATATAATTGCCTGCTTGTATCCTGAGAAAAAACTAATACTGAATCAAAACCAAGGCTGTCTCTTAATTCATACAGTAGCAATCCCTCACTAAATGCTGAAGGGAAAATGGTGCTGATATTGGCATTTGAAATCTTGTCGCCAACCGAATTTAAAATTGATTTTTCTGTATCTGAAAGGTCCTGCACTAAGGATTGATTTTTACTATCCTGTTCTGAATAAAACTGAACCCTGGTGTTTAAGGAAGAATTTTGAAATGCAACGGACCCAAAAGCTACCGAGCGCAAATAATTTTGCTCTGTATATTGAAATTCTACGGCTATCCTTTTTTCCTTGGTAATAGGCTGGAGGTTGGTGAAAATTATTTCCCCGGCATTATAGTCCATCACATAGTCAAATTGCTGACCTCTTTTCATCAGAACACCATCAATATAAACTTTTTCAGAACCCGAGATAATGATAACAAATCGCTCACCATTTGCACCAGTAAGCTTGTAAGGCCCTTGATTTCCCTCCTGTCCTGCAAATCTGTTTCTAGTAAATTTTCCTCTGGCTATTCCTCCCTCTAATTGAAAGGGAATTTGATTCTCCTCCCAAGCAAGCTGGCTGTAAATTCCTGCTCCGCTAATTCTTTTATCAAATTTCAGGAAGTAATTGTCTTTGCCAATCATATTGTAATCCCCAGCTCTTAATAAACCAAAATCTTGGTTTTCCAATTCTATATAAACCCGGTCGAATTCTCTTAATTGCTGAGAGTAGCCATCACTTTGTACAGGAATATTATTATCGGTAATACTGGCTCTCAACTCCGTGCTTCTTCCCAGTTTTCCAGATAACTGTAGGTTCAAGGAGCTTGTTAAAACCGCATCCTGATTACTACCAATGGAAATTGCCCGACTGATGGAGCCTTTGGAATTTAAGCCTTCGAATGGTTTAAAGTCACCAGAATTTCCAAGCTCATATAATTGAGGCTTGAGAGGGCTAATAGAGGGGAGGAATATACTACTGTCCTTGTGATTTATACTACGGTTGAGGTTTATGGGAATGGTAGAATATATTAGGAATAAACTGTCTGTCAAAGTTTGATTAAAGACAATATAGCTAAAGGTCTGTCCCTTGATTTCGTATTTTGGGATCAGCTGGTCTTTGGAAATTGTTTTAATCTCAATACTCGAGATAATGACAGGTAAACTATCGATTAATAGGCTATCGATGCCCGGCACCAAAATTTTTGATTTTTCTGAGGACCATAGATTTGATTCCTGTGCCCGTACAGCATTCAGGAAACTTGTAAAAAAAAGGAAGCACAAAAAAATTCTCAAGGTTAATTTATTCGGAAAATCTTTCAATATTAGTTACTTATTTTCACTTTTGTGCTAAGCGATTTGGCAATAGTATAACAAGCTTTTAAGGGCTTTATGATTTTCCTTAATTAATAAAATATCTATGAAGATAATATCCTATAATGTAAATGGTATTAGAGCAGCAATAAACAAAGGTTTTGCAGATTGGCTAAAAAGTGCCAATCCAGATCTTATTTGTATTCAGGAAACAAAAGCTCAGGAGGAGCAGATTGATACCGAATTGCTAAATAATTTGGGATATAAGGCCTATATCCATAGTGCCGAAAAAAAGGGTTATAGCGGTGTAGCAATTTTTAGTAAAATGGAGCCCGACCATGTGGAGATTGGCTGTGGAATAGAGTATATCGATTTTGAAGGAAGGATAATTCGAGCAGATTATGGTGATATTTCGGTTATGAGTGTCTATATCCCTTCGGGAAGTAGTGGAGACCTTAGGCAAGATTTGAAAATGAAGTTTTTAGGAGATTTTCAAAAATATATTGATGACTTAAAAAAGGATAGACCCAACCTTATAATATCCGGTGATTACAATATTTGCCATAAAGCTATTGATATTCACAATCCGGTGAGCAATAAAAATACCTCCGGATTTTTACCTGAAGAAAGAGAATGGTTGTCTAGTTTTATTGAGAGTGGTTTTGTGGATACTTTTAGAATGTTCAATGAAGAACCACATAATTATTCTTGGTGGAGTTACCGTGCCAATGCAAGGGCAAATAATAAAGGATGGAGAATAGATTATCATATGGCTAGTGAAAGTTTGCGAAACAGGCTGAAAAGAGCAGCTATATTATCGGAAGCAAAACATTCTGATCACTGCCCAATTTTGGTGGAAATAGACTAGTGTTTATCAACAATCTGCTATTCTTAACTTCTTAGTCACTACAGTAAAGAAGCTCTTAATTCACTTAATTTTGAAGGAAAGAAACTGAAAGCAATGAAGCGTATTTTAATTTTTTCCATTGGGTCTATATTCATTTTAAATTCCTGTGTATCTGGAAGAATTCATGAGGAATTACAGGCAAAGTATAAGTCTTTGGAGGATGAAAATATTGAATTGAGAACTGCAAATGACAGTATTGGAGCAGGACTATTACTAGCCAATAACAACCTTAAAAGATTAAATAAGGAGGTTGAAGAGTTGAAGTTAGACACCACCAGAATGGGACGTCGTGCAAGACTGCTTTTTTCACAATATGCCGAATTAAACAAGAGTTATGAATTCCTTTTAGAAAATAACAATAGCCTTTTAGCCTCTAATCAGAAGGAAAATCAAAAATTGACCAAAAGGCTAAATACCCTACAAGCGGAGCTTGAGGCCAAAGAAGATTCCTTAAATAAGGAGCAGAAGAGAATGGAGTTTTTAGCTAGCCAGCTTCAAAGTAGAGAGGCTAGGGTAGGGGAATTGGAATCTCAGATTGCCAGAAAGGATTCTGCCGTGCAAACTTTGAAAAGGAAAATTGCAGATGCTCTCTTAAATTTCGATGGCAAAGGCCTAACCGTAACGAATAAGGATGGAAAGGTTTATGTTTCTCTAGAAAACAGTTTGTTGTTCTCTAGCGGTAGTTGGAAAATTGATTCAAGAGGTAAAGAAGCATTGGATCAATTGGCCAGTGTTTTGGCCGAAAATCCTGATTTAAATGTTGTAGTTGAAGGACATACAGATAATGATGAATTTAATGGTAGAACGGCGGTAAAAGATAATTGGGATTTATCAGTGATGCGAGCAACTTCCATTGTAAAAATTCTATTGGCAAATGAAAAAGTGAACCCCAAAAAGGTTACTGCAGCTGGAAGAAGTGAATATATGCCTATTGCCTCCAACGAAACCTCAGAAGGAAAGGCTACCAATAGGAGAACAGAAATTATTATTACTCCAAACCTTAGTGAATTGGTGGATTTCTTAGAAAGCAACGACAAATAATAAACTAGCCAAAGAGGCGCTGAAAAACCTCTTCTATTTTCCCGCAAGCAATAACTTCAATGGCAAAATTTCCGGGCTTGATTTTATTGTGAGAGCTTATGAAAATTTGATTTAAGCCCATTTTTTCGGCTTCACTAATTCGTTGTTCCATTCTTGCAACAGGTCGAATCTCTCCGGAAAGGCCAACTTCTGCTGCAAAACAGACTTTGCTGGGCAGTGGCATATCTTCACTAGAAGATAAAATAGCGGCAATTACAGCTAGATCTATCGCCGGATCATCTATTTTAATTCCTCCAGTAATATTTAGGAAAACATCCTTTGCGCCTAACCTAAAGCCACATCTTTTTTCCAGTACGGCAAGAAGCATGTTTAGTCTTCTAGCGTCAAAACCAGTGGTGCTGCGTTGAGGCGTGCCATATACTGCGCTGCTAACCAAGGCTTGTATTTCTACCAACATGGGCCGGATTCCCTCTAAAGATGAAGCAATGGCATTGCCGCTAAGGTGCTCATCTCTCTTGGAAATTAATATTTCTGAAGGATTTAAAACCTCTTTTAATCCAGAGCCTTGCATCTCATAAATCCCAATTTCGGCCGTAGACCCAAACCTATTTTTATGGGCTCTTAAAATTCGATATACATGATGACGGTCACCCTCAAATTGAAGAACGGTATCCACCATATGCTCCAAAATTTTTGGACCAGCAAGGTTTCCATCCTTTGTAATATGACCAATTAAAATTACTGGAGTATTGGTTTCTTTAGCAAACTGGATAAATTCACTTGCACATTGTCTTATTTGAGAAACAGAGCCTGGGGTGGAATCTAAAACTTGAGAATGTAAGGTTTGGATAGAGTCGATAATTACAATGTCCGGTTCTGTTAAAGTTATTTGCTGAAAGATTTCCTGGCTTTTTGTAGCGGTCAATAAATAACAATCTTGATTTTTTATGCCAATTCTCTCTGCTCGTAACTTTACTTGCTGTTCACTTTCTTCTCCAGAAATATAAAGGCATTTCACACCTAAATTCAGGCTGATTTGCAGCATTAAAGTGGATTTGCCAATTCCCGGTTCACCGCCAATTAAAATAACAGATCCTTGAACTATACCTCCTCCTAATACTCTGTCTAATTCACCATTTAAACTACTAAAACGTTGGTTTTCATCTGTTTGTAGCCTGTCAATTTTATGAGCTTTAACAGATTTCTTAATCCCGGAATTTGGGCTTTGCCAAGCTGTAGGGTTTGAAGTGTTGGAAATTACTTCCTCTACTATGCTATTCCATTCTTGGCAGCTATTGCATTGCCCTAGCCATTTACTATGCTGAGTGCCACAGTTCTGGCAAAAAAAAGCGGTTTTAGTTTTGGACTTGGAAGCCATATTATTTGGAGCTTAAAGCTTTGATTTTTTTTCTGGCTTTATAAGCTACATAAAGGGCTATCATCCCAGCGAAGAAGGTCATGAGGGTTTGCCCGGTATGAACCATGGTGGCGAATGTTAGAGCATCAATTTCTTCAATCCCTATAACCACCATTCCTGTTTTTGCTAAAAAATGATAAGACCCTGCACCACCTGGAGAAGGAGCAATAATTCCAAAAGCTCCTACTATCATTACAAATAATCCGCTGGATGGATCAATATGACTTGTGGAATCCAAAGCGAACACCACTACATAAGACATCAAAAAATACATCAACCAAATCAATAATGTATGACCGATAAAAAACCATTTATGTTCTAATTTGGAAATTGATTTTAAGCCTTCTACTAGTCCTAGAGCAAAGTCTTTAATTTTTTGGTAAAACTTATGCTTTCGGATTCTTCCTCGTAAAAAGTAAAGTATTGCTAAAAACAGGGCCATAACTATTAGCGCAATAGTTTTCCAACTTATCCCATCCGTATCTTGTGCATCTTTGGATGTTTCCTCAAAAAATGCCAGAATATTTTCGTATTCCAAGAAGAGGGTAAGGCAAATTAGCAAGGCCAGCATTATAAAATCTATAACACGCTCAATTATTACCGTTCCAATAAGTTTATCTATAGGTACCTTATCGGTTTGATTTAAGGTAGTACAACGTGCTACTTCTCCTGCTCTAGGGATAATCATATTCATAAAATACCCCATAGAAATAGCGTGGATGGCCCGCCAGGTATTTACCTTAAAGCCTAATGGTTCTAGTAAATAGGTCCACCGGATTCCCCTACTAATAAATGCCAAAAAACCCATGGCCATACTTAATAGGATATATTCATAATGAGCTTTGCTGAGGTTTTCTGCAAAATCAGACCATTTTATGTCTTTAAAAGCAAGGTAAAAGAGACTTGCGCCTATTGCAATAAAAACCGAGTATTTAAGGATTCCCTTGAGTTTAGAATTCAAATTAGTCTAGTCTATTGGTGGATTCATTTGGAAATATTATGGAAGGTTTGAAGGTTTTGGCTTCTTCAAAATTCAATAAAGCGTAAGATATGATAATAATAATATCGCCAGCTTGAACTTTTCTTGCCGCAGGGCCATTCATATTAATTTCTCCACTTCCTCTTTCTCCTTTAATTATGTAGGTTTCCAGTCTTTCGCCATTATTTACATTTACAATGGCCACTTTTTCACCCTCTATCATGTTGGCGGCATCCATTAGGTCTTCGTCTATGGTAATACTGCCTATATAATTTAGATCCGCACCTGTAATTTTTACCCGGTGTATTTTGGATTTTAAAACCTCTATTTGCATGGGGTAAAATTAATTCAAAAAAGCCTATCGTTATCTATCAATCTTACCTTTCCGTGATTGGCCGCAATAAAAATCCTTGCTTCCTTAAAATCAGACCATTGGGAAATTTCTTTTAAAGAATGCGGATCACAAATTTCTACATATTCTAGCTTGAGATTGCTTTTTTCAAAATCCAAATGAATTTTCTTTTTTATTTCTGAAGGGCCAAAATGCTTGTAATTTTCCTTGGCCCATGCAATGCTTTTATAAATAATGAGAGCTTCATTTTGTTCAGAAACAGATAACCTTTGGTTTCTGCTGCTCAATGCTAAGCCCTTTTCATTTCTTTCAATTTCCAAACCAACAACCTCAGGGCCAAGGTTTAAAACTTTTGTAATGTGTTTTACAATCAGATATTGCTGAAAATCCTTAAGTCCAAAATAGGCTTGATCGGGATTTATTATTTCAAAAAAACGCTTTACTACCGTGGCTACACCATCAAAATGATTGCTTCGAAAGCTTCCTTCCATATTTAGGTCCAACCCATTGAGGTCAATATTTTCTGGTTCCACTTTATTTGGATACATTTCTTCCACTGTGGGGATAAAAACAATATCACAATCAACTTCTTTTAAAAGCTCTTTATCTCGCTCCGTATTTCTCGGATATTTGATAAGATCATCTTGTTTATTGAACTGAGTAGGGTTTACGAAAATGCTCACTACAACAATGGAATTCCGCGCTTTAGCCTGCCGGACTAAGGAGATGTGACCAGAGTGAAGAGCACCCATGGTAGCTACAAAGCCAATTGATTTTTTTTGCTTCTTTAAATCCTTAAGGTGATTGTTTAAGGGGTAGACCTGTTCGAATATCAGCATGGCAAGGCAATTAAACCAGCCAAAGCTAGCATTATATGTTGAAACTTTATTAAAAAATGAGTATTTTTGCGGCTCTTTTGTCGAAAGTTAAAATGATCAGATGGATAATAAAAGGATACTTTATGTGAGTCAGGAGATTCACCCGTACCTACCCGAAAATGAAATTTCAAAAGCCTCATTAGAATTACCCAAAAAAATGAACGAATTAGGTCATGAAGTTAGGGTCTTCATGCCTCGTTATGGTGTAATTAATGAAAGAAGGCATCAACTTCACGAAGTAATCCGGTTAAGCGGTATTAATATCATTGTGAATGATATGGATCAACCCTTAATAATTAAGGTAGCTTCTGTTCCTTCCGCAAGGATGCAGGTTTATTTTATTGATAATGAAGAGTATTTCAAGCGAAAAGCTATATTCTTGGATGAGGATGGAAATTTCTTTTCTGACAATGATCAAAGGGCAATTTTCTTTTGCCGTGGTGTTATTGAAACTGTAACCAAATTAGGTTGGGCTCCAGATATTATTCATTGCCATGGATGGTTGGCGAGTTTTATGCCCATGTACCTGAAGAAATTTCATTACGATGATCCACTTTTTGCAGATAGTAAAATTGTGTTTTCAGCATATGGGGCCAGAGAACAAGCAATGCCTGATACTTTAGTAGAAAACTTAAAGTTTGATGGTTTTGACCCTGAGGATATCGCTAAATATGAAAATGCAAGTATTGAGTCTGTAAACCGCGCTGCCATGACCTATAGCCATGGAACAATTATAGCCAGTGAAAATGCAGATAAGGAAACAAAAGAATTTGCAGAAAACAACGTTGATAACTATCTAGATCTAACCAAAGCAGAAGATGCTACTCAGGAAATTTATCGCCTGTATGAGCAAGTATCCATGCAAGAGACTATAGCTTAAAGCTATCAGCGACATATGAAAATACAATTTGGAAAATTATTGAAGAAGAGAGCTATTTTAATTATAGCTCCTTTTCTTTTTTTGGGCTGTGAAACCGACAATGGCAATATTGGTGAAGGAACAATTATTGGTCTTCCCCTAGATGCAGATTCTATGCATCTTCGAATTGTATCCTTTACTCAAAAAGTGGATAGTGTTATCGTGGCACTAAACTATTCCAACCAAGCTTCTATTGGTGGATATATTGGAAATAGAATTGTAGGAACAATGGAGTATGACTTTATTGGTTCTGCAGAAGCGAGTATTGTTACCCAGGTTGTGCCGGTCCAATTGAATATGGATTTTGGGGATAATCCTGTTGTAGATTCAGTAAAAATGTTCTTGAGGTTCAATGGCCAATATGGTGATACCAATAAAGCAATGGATCTGGAAGTCTTGGAAATTACCGAAAGTTTAAGCAGAGATAGCTCCTATTTTTCATCCTTTAAACCAGTTACTGGTCAGAAGGTTGGGGAATTATTAGCTTATGAACCCAGACCAAAAAGCCGAGTGACTAATGGCTCCGTTATTATTAGTCCTTCAGTGATTATCCCACTAGACAATAATTATTTTCAAACAAAAATTGCGGATATCGCCGATGGTAGTAATTCAAACTTGGCGGATTTTGATGATTTTATTGAATATTTAAAAGGTTTTCAGATAAAAGCAGTGAAAGGTGATGGGTCTATGCTCTACTTTAATTTATCCAATGCCACCTCTAGAATAGTAATTAGTTACCACAATGATTCAGATACCAATGAAGCGGTTCTGAATTTTGCTCAGGATAAATCATCACTTCCAATATCCTTTAGTGTTTTTTCTCAAAACTATGATAATGTAGTAAATGCCATTTCAAATCCAGATACAAATAGCCCTGGAGAAATGACAACTTATGTTCAGGCCATGGGTGGAGTGGCAACCGTTTTTAAAATTCCAGATGTTTTAAATTCCCTTGAAGAAGGAGCAGTAATAAATCGTGCATTTTTAGAAGTTCCTGTTCAAAGAGGGATAATGAGTGGTTTGCCACCAGCTGGAGCCTTGGAAATCAGGGTTATGACCAGCAAAGGGCCATCTTCTACAATAAGAGATTTTTATTTCGACAGTAGGCAAACTGGTGATGGTACGTTAAGATTAGGTGAATTAAGAGACAACAGGTATATTTTTGAACTTACAGAACATATCTTTGAAGTCATAAATGAGGACAGAAGTCCAAATTTAGCTATTGTACCAGTTAGTAAAGGTACCACGGCTACTAGAACTATATTAAAAGGTGGCAATGATCCAATGGATCCAATTAAACTAATTGTATATTATACTAAACCATAATTAAACTATGTGCGGAATTGTAGGATATTTAGGTGAGCGCGATGCGGTTCCTGTTATTATCAATGGTCTTAAAAGATTAGAATATAGAGGCTATGATAGTGCTGGTATTTCAGTTATCGATGATGAAGGTCTTCAATTGGTGAAATGCAAAGGGAAAGTGTCGGATTTGGAGGCAAAAATGAATGGCGGTTTAGGTCATTCTGGAATTGGAATAGGACATACAAGATGGGCAACCCATGGTGAACCTAATGACCTAAATGCTCACCCACATTCTTCAAATTCCGGGGATTTGATTCTAATCCACAATGGAATTATTGAAAATTATGCCTCTATTAAAGAAGCTTTAACTTCTAGAGGTTTCTCTTTTGAAAGTGATACCGATACAGAGGTATTGGTAAACCTAATTGAAGATATACGCCTTGCAGAAAATATTAGCCTTGAAAAAGCAGTGCGAATTGCGCTAAACCAAGTTGTTGGTGCTTATGCGATTGCTGTTTTTGATAAAAATAATGATGAGGAAATAATTGTTGCCAAAAAAGGTAGCCCACTTGTTGTTGGTGTTGGAGAAAATGAATTTTTTATTGCTAGTGATGCCACACCTTTTTTGGAGTACACTAAAAAGGCAATTTATCTTGAGGATGATGAAATGGGAACCATCCGCAAAGGAAAGGAATTAAAGGTTCGCTCTATAAAAAGTAATAAGCCCGTTGTTCCTTATATCCATCAGTTAAAAATTGATTTAGAATCTATTGAAAAAGGTGGTTACGACCATTTTATGTTGAAGGAAATTTATGAGCAGTCTAAGTCTATCCAAGATACGCTAAGAGGAAGGCTTCTTGCTGATAAAGGATTGATCAGAATGAGTGGTGTTTATGAATACCATGATAAATTTCTTAATGCTGAAAGGATTATAATTATTGGATGTGGAACTTCTTGGCATGCTGGATTAGTAGCTGAGTATATTTTTGAAGACTTAGCAAGAATCCCTGTTGAGGTGGAATACGCATCTGAGTTTAGATATAGAAACCCAGTAATTAGCGAAAAAGATGTAGTAATCGCCATTAGTCAATCGGGTGAAACTGCAGATACTTTGGCAGCAATCAAATTAGCAAAAGAAAGAGGTGCTACAATTTTTGGTATCTGTAATGTTGTAGGATCTTCTATCGCAAGAGAGACTCATGCTGGAGCTTATACTCATGCTGGACCAGAAATTGGGGTAGCATCTACCAAGGCATTTACTGCTCAGGTAACTTTATTAAGCTTAATTGCTATGGACATTGCCAATAATAAAGGTTTATTAAGCAGAACAAGATTCAGACAACTACTTAGTGAACTGGAGGCCATTCCTAAGAAAATTGAAAAAATGTTGGAGAGTGATTCTCAGACAAAATATATTTCCGGACTTTTTAAGGATGCCCAAAATTTCCTTTACCTAGGAAGGGGATATAACTTCCCAGTGGCTTTGGAAGGCGCATTGAAATTGAAGGAAATTAGTTATATCCATGCGGAAGGATATCCTGCTGCTGAAATGAAACATGGCCCTATTGCTTTAATTGATGAGAATATGCCGGTGGTAGTGATTGCACCTAAAAGTGGGCAGTATGAAAAAATTGTAAGTAATATTCAAGAAGTTAAAGCCAGACAAGGGAAGGTAATTGCTATTGTAAACAATGGAGATTCTGAAATCGCGAAAATGGCAGATCATGTTATTGAGGTTGAGGACACTTTAGAATTATTTACACCTTTAATTACTACTATACCTCTACAACTACTATCTTATCATATTGCAGTGATGAGAGGTTGTAATGTTGATCAGCCAAGAAATTTGGCAAAATCAGTTACCGTAGAATAGAAATTATTCATAATTCAGATAAAAAAAAGCTCCAATTTTGGAGCTTTTTTTATTTATTATTGAATTGTGTCATGGTGAGCTGAGGGCCAGCTAAAGCAAAGCTTTTTATGGCCTCACCGGCAGTTTCTAATCTTGCATCAAGATCTTTTCGTTCAGTTTCGCTCCATTCACCTAATACATAGTCGATTTGTTTTCCTCGAGAAAATTCATTGCCTATGCCAAATCTCAATCGAGAATATTGCTGGCTTGCAAGGACCTGATTGATGTTTTTTAGCCCATTATGGCCTCCATCGCTTCCTTTCATTTTGAGTCGAATGCTCCCGAAAGGCAAAGCAATTTCATCAACGAGAACTAATAAATTAGAAACTGGAATTTTTTCTTGCTTCAACCAATAGTTTACAGCTTTTCCGCTGAGGTTCATATAGGTTGTAGGTTTAATAAGGATAAGTTTTCTGCCCTTAATATTGAGTTCAGCTTTGGAAGCATAACGATCTGGGCTAAAAGAAGTATTGGACGCCCTAGCAAGAGCGTCCAATATTTTGAATCCAATATTATGTCTTGTTTCGGAATACTCCTCCCCAATATTGCCTAAACCAGCTATGAGGAATTTCTTCAAAACAAATAATTTTAAGCTTTAATTAGGCTTCAGCTGGAGCTTCTGCTGCAGCTTCGCTAGCACCTTCTTCTCCTTCAGCACCTTCTTCTTCTTCTTCGTCAAGAACTGCATTACGCGAAGTTCTAATAGTAACAACGGCTAAGAAGTCTTCGTTTTCAATGCTATATCCATCAGTAACAATATCCTCAACACGAATAGTTTGACCAATTCTAAGGTTATCGATATTAATTTCAATTTTTCCTGGAAGATTTTCTTCGGTACCTTTAACAGTAAGCTTTCTAAAGTTCACCTTTAGTTTACCACCATTTCTAACACCAATGGCGTTTCCTACTAAACTCACAGGAACCATGATATTCACTTCTTTCCCAGGAACTAATTCCAATAGATCAACGTGCACAAGACGGTCTGAAACTGGGTGGAATTGAGTGTCGCGCAATACCGCTTTATAGGTTTTGTCCTCAATTTTAACTTCAACAAGGTGAGCTTCATTAGTATATAGCAAACTTTTAAAGCTAATTTCCGGAGCGGAAAAGTGAATGTTTTCTTCACCACCATATATAACGCATGGTACATTACCTTCTCTTCTTAGGTTCTTGGCAGATCCTGATCCTAAATTCTCACGCTTTGTACCTTCAATGACTATTACTTTCATCGTACTCTTTGGGTTTATTTATATTACTCTAAAAAATGGGAGCTGATAGACTCGTGGTTATGAACTTTTTTCATAACGTCTGAGAACAGCTCAGCAATTGATATTACTTTAATTTTTTCTGGAAGATTTTCTTGCGGAATAGTATCCGTAATGATTAATTCTTCCAATTTTGAATTTTCTATTCTTTCCATTGCTTTACCAGAAAGCACTCCATGTGTACAATAAGCGCGAACACTTAATGCTCCTTCTTCAATTAACATATCTGCGGCCTTAGTTAAAGTTCCAGCAGTGTCAATCATATCATCTATCAATACTACATTTCTACCTTCAACATTTCCTATTACCGTCATTTTATCAATAACATTGGCCTTCTTCCTTTGCTTATAGCAAATCACTACTTCACTCTCTAACCATTTTGCATAGTTGTTGGCTCTTTTAGAACCTCCCATATCCGGAGATGCAATGGTTAAATTTTCAATATTCCTACTTTTCAAATGAGGAACAAAAAGGCCCGAAGCAAAAACATGGTCTACAGGAACTTCAAAAAACCCTTGTATTTGATCCGCATGTAAATCCATGGTCATAATACGTGTAGCACCAGCTGCTGTTAACAGATTAGCTACCATTTTTGCGCCTATAGGCACACGTGGCTTGTCTTTTCTATCCTGACGAGCCCAACCAAAATAAGGCATCACCGCAGTAATGTGTTTAGCTGATGCTCGCTTAGCAGCATCAATCATCATCAACATTTCCATTAAATTTTCCGTCGGAGGCATTGTAGAACCGATTAGGAATACTCTACCACCTCTAACAGTCTCTTCAAAAGATGGTTGAAATTCACCATCACTAAACTGTGTTATTTCCACTTTTCCAAGTGGTAAACCATATGATTCAGCTATCTTCTCTGCAATTTTTACAGAAGATCTACAACTAAATATTTTTGCAATTGGTACCAATGACTTAATCCTTTGGAATTGATTGTTTTAAATGCCCCTAAAAAAGGGCTGCAAATGTAGGCAATAAATCCAAAAAGACTAAATAATTTTATAGAATAGAGTACAAAAATTTCATTTGATATAGAATAATTGGCAAACATTGTATAGTTTTGCCATCCGTTTCACGGAAATTTAGCCCAGGTGGCGGAATTGGTAGACGCGCTGGTCTCAAACACCAGTGGGGCAACCCATACCGGTTCGATCCCGGTCCTGGGTACATAAAAAGGGGATTCATTTATTTGAATCCCCTTTTTTTTGGCCATTATTCCACTCCTCTTATTTTATCTATCCTTTTTTAACCGGAATCCAAATCTCCTCCTCGGAATATGGATTTTCACCTAAATATTTTTTCCCCATAATGGCGAAATGGGCCTTGTTTTCTAATTCATAATCAGAACTTGGGATCCATTCTTCATAAATATATTGATAGGCTTTAAATGCATCACTCGCTTTTCCTAGATATGTGAATACAGCATATAGGGAGCTACTAATTTTTAGTTTAGACATTCCCTCAGGGATGGTATTGAAATTTTCAACCCTAACAGCCGCCCATTTTTCAAATTTTCTATTAGGATTAAACTCTTTGAAATATTCAAGATCTGCAAAAACTTCTACAGAATAATATTCTGTACCCAATCGCTTAGCAATCTCCTTTTGCCTCGGCATAAAAGTCTGCCACAGCTCCAAGGTTTTATTTTTAATAAGTGACATTTCCGAATTTAGACCAATTAGGTATAAATCATCTGATTTTTGGATTTTGTACTCCATGAATAAATAAAATAGTTGATTTATAATTTTTCAAATTTATGCTGATAGCTTATTTGCCCATTGGAAATTTTAATAATATAAATACCTGAATCTAAATCTGAGATGTAAATTAGACCTTCATCGATTTCTCCCGATTTAAGGAGCATAGCCCTGCTGTTATAAATCTGAAATTTTGAATTTTCAGGACAATTTTGAATTTTTAGAAAGTCTCTACTAGGATTTGGAAAAAGCTTCAAAGGACGATTTTGTAAATGTTCTGAATTGGATATTATAGCACTTGTAGTTTCCAATAAATTCCCAAAATAGGGAGTCCCAGTAATATTTGATTTTAGGATCATATTTCGGGATTGAATATCGAATTCAAATAGTTTGGCTTGCCCCCCAGGGCTGCTTGTCCAAGCATATAGTTTCCCATTTGAGGCTTGAATAAATGAACCTTGAGGATAAAAGCCATCACTGCTTTTTTGAAAATCATATATTTTTTGGAGACTGTCCGTGATGGGATCATATTCAAAAATTGAACCGGCAGAATCTAAGCCACCTTTTACCGTCATTCCATAAATTTTTCCATTAAGCCCTTCCGTGGGGCTTCCAAATAACTCCCAACCTCCCACACCGTGGGCGGCAGTGTCGCTAAACTGGTGCAAGGGAGTGAATTGATTTAAAACACTGGCGTTTAAATCGTATTTAAATAGAACTCCACCGCCATTTTGAAAACCCAATTGTCCAAATCGTGAGAAACCGTATAAAAGACCGCTTGAGCTTTTAAGGAGACTACCCCTTGGATCGTAGCCATTTCCACTGGGCCCAATTATAAAACTGTGTTTGCGTTGAAGCTCATTGTTTTGAGGGTCAAATTCAAATAAACAGCCCGTTCCATCCACTCCTCCCAGGCTTGTTAGTCCGTAAAATTTATTTTGAAAGACCAGCATTGAGCCGTATGGGTTTGCTCCATTTCCCATTTCAAAATCTGCAAGCTTGCTGAATTGCCCGGTATTGGGTTCAAATGCAAAAACTACCCCTCGATTAATGGTTCCACCCTCGAAGCTTAGGCCAAAAAGTTTTCCTTGGAATTCAATTAAAGAACCTAGGGGTTTGGCCCCATTCAAACCGTCAAAATCATATAGCTTTTGATAGGATAAATTTTGAGGGTTGAAACTGAAAATACATCCTAAATTATTAATTCCACCCTCACTGGTCATTCCGTATAAGAGCCCATCTGTTGCTTGTATTAATGAGCCAAAAGGCTTAATTCCCAAAAGACTGTCGGAAAAAGTAAAAACATCAGAATAATTTCCGCCAACCGAATCGGTCCGGAATATAACTCCAAAGTCATTGGAATTACTTGAGCTTAAACCCCAAAAATTTATCTGTGCACAACATTTTTCTCCAAAAACAAGGAAAAAAGTTAACAGGGGAAAAACCCAAGGCTTGTAGATTAAAGTTTTCATTTTCATGTGTTTGTGAAAGTAGATGACAAAAAAAATTGATGCGAAAATTGAATATTCTACGGATGTCCTCCTATTCTAAAAAAGATTTGATGTTTTAGAGTTTGGCAAAATAAACAAGTAAGAATTATACAGTTTTGCTCAATTAATTAAAATCAAAGTTCATGAATAAATTGGAATAATGATCTTTTTCCGCCGGCATACCTCCATAAAATAGTAATAGGCAAGCCTATTGTGGCGTTTAAATTTTATGGATATTTAGCCCCTCATTTAAGAAGATGAAAAAACAATTGAAATACGATATTGCCTATTTGAGAATGGCAACGGAATGGGCAAAACTATCGCATTGCCACAGGCGGAAGGTGGGTGCCCTAATAGTGAAGGATAGAATGATTATTTCAGATGGTTATAACGGTACCCCAAGTGGTTTTGAAAATCCTTGCGAAGATGATGAAGGATATACTAAATGGTATGTATTGCATGCCGAGGCTAATGCTATTTTAAAAATTGCAGGAAGTACACATTCATGCCAGGGGGCAACTCTTTATTTGACCATGTCTCCATGCCAAAACTGTAGTAAATTAATTCATCAGGCGGGAATAAAAAGGCTGGTTTATATGGAAGAATACAAGGATGATAGCGGCTTAAAGTTTTTGGAAAAGGCGGGTGTTGATCTAGTTCAAATAGTAGATATTAATGAAGAATAAATCCAATTTATTACCCATATACTTTGCAGTATTCGCCCTTTTCGGACTGTGCATCGGTATGTTCTTAGATTTTCCAATGAAAAAATTGGGACTAAGCGCAAATGAGGCTCGAGAAAAAAAGGTGAAACAAATTATCAATTATGTAGATTTTGAATATGTAGATAAGGTAAATACGGATAGTCTTTTAGACCTTACCATTACGGATTTGCTAAAGCGATTGGATCCGCATTCCTCTTATATTCCTCTGGAGGAGGTTGAAAAAAGCGATGAAGGGATTAAGGGTAGTTTTGATGGAATAGGTATTGAATTCAAAATTTTTAGAGATACTTTAATTGTTGTTAAGGTTATTGAAGGAGGTCCTTCCAGCAAAGCGGGACTGCGTGCAGGACAAAGAATTTTATTTGCCAACGATGAGAGGCTATTTGGGGCTGATATCACAAATCAATATATAATTGGAAAATTAAAGGGTGAATCTGGATCTAAAGTGGTTTTGGATTTATGGGATAAAACGAATAAAGAGTCTGGAAGCATTAAAAAAACTGTAGTAAGGGGAAAAGTGCCGCTAAAGAGTCTTGCCGCCTCTTTTTTGATAAATGATTCTGTTGGTTATTTAAAACTATTGAGATTTGCCCAAACCAGTAAGGATGAGGTTCATACCGCGCTGAAGGAGCTGAAGAAAGGCGGGGCAAAAAATATAATATTTGATTTAAGAGATAACCCAGGGGGATTGCTTAGTGCAGCAAATTCTATTTCCGATGAGTTTTTAGAAGAAGGGAAATTAATTGTGTTCACCAAAGACAGAAAGGATAAAAAAAGAGAAACCTATTCAACTAAAAAAGGGCTTTTCAAAAATGGTTCTATAGCTGTAATAATTAATGAAGGTTCTGCTTCGGCTAGTGAAATTGTTGCTGGGGCATTACAGGATAATGATAGGGCTATAATAGTTGGTAGAAAGTCGTTCGGTAAAGGCCTTGTTCAAGAGGAGATTACCTTGGAAGATGGGAGTAAAATTCGCTTGACTACTCAAAGGTATTATACCCCAACGGGAAGGAGTATTCAAAAACCTTATGCAGATTATGATGAAAGGTATATTATGGGGATGGGTTATGACCAGGGATTGCCAAATCAAGATTCTTTGGAATTGAATGTGAAATTCACCACGCCGGGAGGAAAGGTTGTTTTTGGAGGCGGAGGTATTCAGCCAGATGTACTTGTTCCTTTTGATACATCAAGGCAAGCAACACTATTATATCATTTGGCTTTAAGAGCAAACATGGCTAATAAGGCCTTTTCCTATGTAGATCAAAATAGAAATTCTTTAAAGGATTGGACAAAAGCAGAATTTGTGGAAGCTTTTAATATTGATTCAGAAATTTTAGAATTCTTTTTTAATGCATTTTCAGATAAAATAATGGAAATGGGTGAGGAGGTTGTGGCTGCTTTGAAGCTGAGAATTAAAGCCAATATTGCCGCGAATATGTACGGAAATTCTGCCTACCTCGAAGTTTATCATCAAAATGACCCCTTAATAAAAAAGGCATTGGAGTCTTTGAATTAACATGTGGTCTAATAGAAGTAAATTTTCTTAAATACTGCCACTAATTGGCAAAAAAAAACCTGATCCAATGGACCAGGTTTTTTTATGTTCTTGAGAAGAATTAGTGATCGTGACCGTGATCATCTCCTTCTGCATGATCGTCAGCAACAACTTCTTCTACTGCAGCAGCAGTTGAGTCAGTTGCTTCTTCAATCACTTCTTCCACTTCTTCAGCAGCTTCTTCCACTTCTTCAGCGGCTTCTTCTACTACTTCTTCAGTTTGTTCAGCAGCGTTTTCAGCTTCTGCTTCTACGTTGTTACATGCTACGGCTCCAGCAAACATAAGAGCGATAGCAAAAAAGTTCAATTTCTTCATCCAGTTAAAAATTTGGCTGTTATTAATTCGTCAAATGTAGTACTTTTAATATTCCCATAGAGGAAATTTATCAAAGATCAAAGAATTTGTCTAAAACTAACTTTTTCGCCAATTATTCCATTCAATTCTGAGATCCTAACTCTCCATTGTTCCATGCTATCTCTATCCCTAATGGTCACGGTTTCATCCTCTTTGGTTTGATGATCCACGGTTATGCAAAATGGTGTGCCAATAGCGTCATGCCTGCGGTATCTTTTTCCAATAGCATCCTTTTCATCATATTGACAATTAAAATCCAATTGTAGATTTTTCATAATATCTCTTCCTATTTCTGGAAGGCCGTCCTTTTTTAATAGAGGCAGTATGGCCACCTTAATAGGGGCTAAGGCCTGAGGTATTTTTAGAACTATCCTTTCAGAACCATCTTCCAGTTTTTCTTCTTTATAGGATGAGGATAATACGGCTAAGAACATTCGATCTAGCCCAATTGATGTTTCTACCACATGGGGGACATAGTTTTTATTTAATTCTGGATCGAAGTATTGAAGCTTTTTGCCAGAATGGGTTTCATGAGCTTTTAAATCAAAATCTGTTCGGCTGTGAATTCCTTCTAGTTCTTTAAATCCAAATGGAAATTTAAATTCAATATCGCTAGCGGCATCTGCATAATGAGCAAGTTTTTCATGATCATGGAATCGATATAAATCATCTCCAAGTCCTAAAGCTTTATGCCAAGCAAGCCTGGTTTCCTTCCAATATTCATAATACTTTTTGCCATCACCAGGTCTTACAAAAAATTGCATTTCCATTTGTTCAAACTCCCGCATTCTGAAAATAAACTGACGTGCAACGATTTCATTTCTAAATGCTTTTCCAGTTTGAGCTATTCCAAAAGGAATTTTCATCCTTCCAGATTTTTGAACATTTAAAAAGTTTACAAAAATCCCCTGAGCAGTTTCTGGACGTAAATAAACTTGGTTTGCGCCTTCGGCAACAGATCCCATTTGAGTGCCAAACATGAGATTAAACTGACGAACATCGGTCCAGTTTTTTGAACCAGAGTCTGGATCGGCAATTCCTTTTTCTACTATTAGTGCTTTTACATCTTCTAAATCTTCGGCCTCTAAACTTTTGGCTAATCGACTTAGGCTGCTTTTTGCTTCTTCCAAATAAGCTTTTACCCTTGGGTTTGTTTGTCGATAAAGCTCAGCATCAAAACTTTCCCCAAAACGTTTGGCTGCTTTTTTAATTTCTTTTTCGGCTTTATGAACTTGTTTTTCGGCATAATCTTCTATTAAAACATCTGCTCTATGCCTTTTTTTAGAATCCTTATTGTCAATTAAAGGATCGCTAAAAGCATCAACATGTCCTGAAGCTTTCCAAATTGATGGGTGCATGAAAATAGCGCTATCAAGGCCTACAATATTTTCATGCATTTGAACCATGGCGGTCCACCAATAATCTCTGATATTTCTTTTTAGTTCAACACCATTCTGACCATAATCATATATAGCGGCCATACCGTCATAAATTTCACTAGAAGGAAAAATAAACCCATACTCCTTGGAATGGGAAATAATCTTTTTAAATATATCGTCCTGATTCATGACGCAAAAGTAAATAATTGGCCTTAGCTTATTGGTAATTTTAGGGAATGGATATGTAAATTATGAAAGCAACAAGCAAAGCATTGCAGTAGAATCGGTTCAATAATTCAGAAAGGCTATTTTCTAGACCATCATATACCTATATTTATTAGATGTAAATAGGGTTAATATTCCCCTTTTCAAATCGGTTGATGGAAGGTTGATCTTTGCAATTGCTGTATGTCAATTGAGTTTGAGTGAGCCCTTTTCCAATTCGTATTAGCCTTACCTTTCATCAAGTTCCTTCAAAGGTTTGGATAGGCCTTTTTCCTAACCCGACAAGTAATCAAATAAATATTATCTTTAAGGAAGGGAATATTATAGAGCTAGAGTTGTTGGGTTTGAGCGGTAAAAGTTTGGCCGTATTTACAAATACTACAGCATCTAATACAATGAATTTGGATCTATCCGATTATCCAGCTGGCCTCTATCTACTGAAAATTAATGGGAAACAACATGCCAAGATTGTTAAAAACTAAATTTCTCCTCTTCCTTCTTTGTATGGGCTTAGCAAGTTCTGGAATGGGACAATCATGGAAACCCTCCATGAAGGGAATTAATCTAAAGCATGGGGGAGATTTAGGTGTTGATTTTCATCTAGATTTTAAAACAGATGGCCCGATGAATAAGGATTGGGTTTATGGTGGTTATTTTGATGAAGATTCCCTACGAAGATGTGTAGCGTATAGGGAAGGTGGGCGTTGGGTGCCGCTTCCTTTTCATGGTTATAAATCCAATAAAGCAATGGACATTGGTATGTTTGGAGATACCCTGTATATTATAGGTTCATTTGGGAATTTAGTACTGGACAAGGATACCTCTGTACATTTACCCAATACTGGCCTGTTAAAATGGTATAATGATAGTTTATGGGCGGCTCCAACACAGAGGATTAATGGCCCTAGTAAAATGTCAGCAAAAGGAGATAGTTTATTAATTTGGGGAGCATCCTATTTCAATCCGCCTGCTATAGTTTATTTTCAATTTATGACTCCTGATGGAGGAGCTACTTGGCAATATCCTTATTCCATAATACACCCTACGGAAAGTACAGCTAATTTTGGAGCCAGATCGGGCTTGCGGATTTTAGACAATGGAGATATTTTAACGATAAATAATGGCTCCCTAGGTTCCTCGGGTTACAGAGGTTTAAACCGCTGGGATGGCCAACAGTGGCACACCTACGGTAGTCCTATTTTTAGCCCCAATACATGGGTGAACGATTTTGAATTTTATAATGGAGAATTGTACATGGGTGGAACCTTTAGCAGTCTTGATTTCCCGGCTGGTCCAACGGATTTTGTCGGGCATTGGGACGGTACAAAATGGGAAGATTTAGCCACAGGAATTACAGCCCCTGTAGTAGATCTGTTTGTGCACGATAGTACTTTGTATTGTCAGGTAGATCGTACTCTAAATCCTCATTATTTTGGAGATGTGGAAATTCCCTATTTGGCGGGATGGGATGGTAATCAATGGTGTGGCACAGCAGCTAATTTTGAAGTTGCCCCGATTTCCATGGGCGTGATTAACGATACTCTATATGCCACCTTTTACATTCCTAATACCATAAATGGAGATCCTGTAAGTTATATGAATTACTATGATGGGGATTATTTGCATGGTCCAGGATCTATATGTAGCACCTTAGGAATAAGCAAGGCGGAAGAAGTGATTTCTGAACCCGTTTTTAAAATATATCCCAATCCAGTAGAAAATAAGTTTCGTGTTTCTGTTACCAGAGGTGAGCTTAAAGATTTGAAGATATATGATGTATCTGGAAATTTGCTGATGGAAATTAAACCTGACTTAGTTCTAAAAGACCTGGAACTTGATCTTTCAGGCTTTATTTCGGGAATGTATCATTTACAAATAAACGATGAGCATCATATTAAATTAATAAAAAAGTATTGAGGAAGTCAATGTGGCTTAGAGAAGAAGCCTTAGAACAACATTTTAACATTATCTGAAAATAATTTTATTGCAATTGCCAAAAGAATAATTCCAAATACTTTTCGCAAAACCCCCAGACCGCCTGAGCCAAGCTTTTTTTCTAGAAAGCCTGCACTTTGCAAAATTCCAAATACAATTAGTGAATTTAAAAGAATGGCAACAACAATGTTTTCCAAGGCATATTCTACCCTTATGGAAATTAGGGTAGTTAATGTTCCTGCTCCTGCAATAAGTGGAAAGGCAAGTGGAACAATGGAAGCTGTACTTGGCTCTTCATCTTTAAATATAGTAAGTCCAAGTATCATTTCAAGGGCCAAGAAAAATAAGACAAAGGCTCCTGCTACTGCAAAGGAGCTTATATCCACGCCCAATAAATTTAAAATTCTCTCTCCAACAAAAAGAAAAAGGATCATTATCAAACCAGCGGCAATTGTTGCCTTTCCACTTTCAATATGGCCCACTTTCTGTCGTAGGCTGATAATTAAAGGAATGCTCCCTGTAATATCAATTACAGCAAAAAGAATCATGGTGGCGGATAGTATTTCTTTAAAGTCGAAATTCATGATTTAGCTTAAGGGCCACAAAAATAACACTATTGTTTGGCTAGAGGTCATCCTTAAATATATTATTGATGAATGGAATGAAGAAAAGCATTGCCAAACTATTATGTCCAAGCTAGGATTAATTAATTTCGCATTCTATGATAGCAATTGACAATACACTTATTTCGGAGGATCTTTTGGAGAAACACTTTGTTTGTGATCTTAGTAAATGCAAAGGGGAATGTTGTGTAGAAGGGGATGCAGGAGCTCCTTTAGAAAGCCATGAGGTGGAGAAATTAGAGGAGATTTTTGAAGATATTAAACCCTTTTTAAGAAAGGAAGGTATTGAATCTATCGCTGGGCAAGGAACATCAGTCCAAGATCCAAGCGATGGAGAATGGGTTACACCTTTAGTTGCTAATAAAGAATGTGCTTACGTCGTATTTGAAAATGGAATTACCAAATGCGGAATTGAAATGGCTTGGAAAGATGGTAAAACCGATTTTAGAAAACCGGTGAGTTGCCATCTTTACCCTATCCGAATAGATTCCTATAAAAGCTATGATGCTGTAAATTACCATAAATGGGAAATCTGCTCTCCAGCATGCGATTTGGGCCAGGAGTTAAAAGTACCTGTATATCAGTTTGCTAAGGATTCCTTAATTCGTAAATATGGCGAATCTTGGTTTCAAGATCTAGAAGAAGTGGCTGAAAATTGGTCCAAATAAAATTCCTCCAAGGTTTTTAACAATCGGTGTGGATTAAATTTCTAAAATCATTGCTAATTTAATTTGGAAATTTTCTATCTCAGGCTATCACTCGATTTCACAACACAGGTTTCTTCACATTGTGTTAATAAAACCACCCGAATGTTAAAAACTACAGGTTGACAGACGGTCAATAATTGACAAAATTTGTGAAGCAAGTTTTTGAAAGGCTATGACTATCTAGCAAAATCAAATAGTTTATTTTACTGAAAATCAATGTGTTGACACCTTCTTCACTGGCTTTCTAGCCTCTATAACAAGAACTTAGCAAGAATTTTTAAAAAAGCATTAGAGTATGGGTATGATGGAGCCAATTTTAGAAGAAAACAAGAATAGATTTGTCCTTTTTCCAATTGAACACAATGATATTTGGAAATGGTATAAAAAGGCAGAAGCGAGTTTTTGGACAGCAGAAGAAATTGACCTACACCAAGATTTAACGGATTGGGAGACGAAGCTTAATGATGATGAAAGATATTTCATTAAACATGTATTGGCATTTTTCGCTGCCAGTGATGGTATTGTAAATGAGAATTTGGCTGAGAATTTTGTGAATGAAGTTCAGTTTACCGAAGCGAAGTTCTTTTATGGTTTTCAAATAATGATGGAGAATATTCACAGTGAAACATATTCTTTATTAATTGACACCTATATCAAAGACCCGGAAGATCGCCACCATTTATTTAATGCTATTGAAACATTTGATGCAATAAAAAAGAAAGCTGACTGGGCCTTGAAATGGATAGAGTCGGACTCTTTCGCTGAAAGATTGGTAGCATTTGCAGCTGTAGAGGGGATTTTCTTTAGTGGATCCTTCTGCTCTATTTTCTGGTTAAAAAAGAGAGGCCTTATGCCAGGACTTACTTTTTCCAATGAATTAATCTCTCGTGATGAAGGTTTGCATTGTGATTTTGCTTGTCACTTGCACAATCATCATCTGCTAAATAAAGTTCCAAAAGAAAGAATTAAACAAATTCTTATTGAAGCCTTAGATATAGAGAGAGAGTTTATCACCGAATCATTACCTGCAAAATTAATAGGAATGAATTCTGATCTGATGACTCAATATCTTGAGTTTGTTACCGATCGCCTTTTAGTGGAGCTAGAATGCGAGAAAGTTTACAATGTTGAAAATCCATTTGATTTTATGGATATGATCAGCCTACAAGGAAAAACAAACTTCTTTGAAAAACGAGTTGGCGAATATCAAAAAAGCGGTGTGGTGCAAGGACAAGAGTCCAACCAAATCAGCTTCGATGCAGACTTCTAAAGTCAACCAAAAACAAGCAAAGCCTTAATCCACCGAACAAAAAAAATTAACCTATGTACGTATTAAAAAGGGACGGAAGAAAAGAAACAGTAAAATTTGATAAAATTACAGCTCGTATACAAAAGCTGTGCTATGGTTTGAGTGACCTTGTAAATGCTACTAATGTAGCAATGAAGGTAATCGAAGGAATTTACGATGGTGTTACCACTTCAGAATTAGATAGCTTGGCAGCTGAAGTAGCAGCATCTTTAACTACAAAACACCCAGATTATGCTCAGTTAGCAGCCAGAATTGCGGTGTCTAATTTGCATAAAAACACAACCAAGTCTTTCTCAGAAACCATGAAAGACTTGCACGAATACATTAACCCAAGAACAGGACTTCATTCTCCTCTTATAGCGGATGATGTTGCCGAAATCATTGAAAAGAATAAAGAAATGTTGGATTCAACGTTGATTTATGACCGTGATTTTAGCTATGATTATTTTGGTTTTAAAACATTAGAACGTTCTTATTTATTAAGAGTAAATGGCCAAATTGCTGAACGTCCCCAGCATATGCTTATGCGTGTTTCTATAGGTATTCACAAAGAAGATATTGCAGCAGCAGTAGAAACTTATGACCTAATGTCTAAAAAGTATTTTACCCACGCTACACCAACTTTATTTAATGCAGGTACTCCAAAACCGCAAATGTCCTCTTGTTTTTTATTAACCATGAAAGACGATAGCATTGATGGAATTTATGATACCCTTAAACAATGTTCTAAAATTTCTCAATCTGCCGGTGGAATAGGCTTATCTATTCATAATGTAAGGGCTACAGGGTCTTATATCAGAGGAACAAATGGAACCTCAAATGGTATTGTTCCTATGTTGAGAGTTTTCAATGATACGGCTAGATACGTAGATCAAGGCGGAGGTAAGAGAAAAGGATCATTTGCTATTTACCTAGAGCCATGGCATGCAGATATTTTCGACTTTTTAGATTTAAAGAAAAATCACGGAAAGGAGGAAATGCGTGCAAGGGATTTATTTTATGCCCTTTGGACACCAGATCTTTTTATGGACAGGGTAAAAGAAAATGGGGATTGGACTTTGATGGATCCAAATGAATGCCCAGGGCTTGCTGATGTATATGGGGAAAAGTTTAAAGAACTTTACACTAAATATGAAGAAGAAGGAAAGGGTCGCAAAACAATAAAAGCTAGAGATTTATGGCAAAAAATTACCGAATCTCAAATTGAAACCGGAACCCCATATATGTTGTATAAGGATGCAGCAAATGAAAAAAGTAACCAAAAGAACCTAGGAACTATCCGCTCCTCCAATCTTTGTACTGAGATTATAGAGTACACCGCTCCGGATGAAGTGGCTGTTTGTAACCTGGCTTCCTTGGCACTGCCAATGTTTGTTGAAGATGGAAGTTTTGATCATCAAAAATTATTTGATGTTACTTATAAAGCAACCAAAAACCTTAACCGAATTATAGATAGGAATTATTATCCTGTTGCTGAAGCTCGAAATAGTAATATGCGTCACCGTCCAATTGGATTGGGAGTACAAGGTTTGGCAGATACCTTTATCAAATTAAGACTGCCATTTACCTCTGATGATGCAAAATCGCTGAATAAGGATATTTTTGAAACCATTTATTACGCAGCACTTTGTGCATCTAAAGATGAAGCAATAGCTGATGGAGCCTATGAAACAATTGCTGGTTCACCTATTAGTAAAGGAGAATTCCAGTTTAATATGTGGGGAGTTGATGAAAGCAGCCTTAGTGGAAATTGGGATTGGAAAGCCTTAAAAGCCGAAGTAATGGAGCATGGGGTGAGAAATTCACTTTTATTAGCGCCAATGCCTACCGCCTCTACTTCTCAAATATTAGGTAATAATGAGTGCTTCGAACCCTATACTTCTAATATCTATACCCGTAGAGTTCTTTCTGGTGAATTTATTGTGGTAAACAAGCATTTATTAATTGATTTGGTAGACTTAGGTCTTTGGAATGAAGATTTAAAAACCGAAATTATCAGAGCTAATGGTTCTATCCAACATATAGATATTATTCCAGACAATATCAAGGAGATGTATAAAACGGTTTGGGAAATGAGTATGAAGGATATTATTGATATGAGTGCTGATAGAGGAATGTTTATCGATCAATCTCAATCCTTGAATTTATTTGTGGAGAATGCCAATATTGGTAAACTTACTTCTATGCATTTTTATGCCTGGGAAAAAGGTTTGAAAACGGGTATGTACTACCTAAGAACTAAGGCCGCTACAGATGCTATTAAATTTACCGTTCAAAAACAGGCAAAAGCACAGGTGGAGCCAGTAACAGAAGGTAAACAAACTGAGAAAATCCAGGAAAAGGAGAATTTAGAAAAGGCGGCCAATGTTGGAGAGAGCAGAGTTGCTGAAATGGCTAAAGCTGTTCAAACTTATACGCAAGAAGAAGCACTAGCATGTTCTATTGATAATCCAGATGATTGTGAGGCTTGTGGCTCATAAGACCTGATATATAATTATATTTGAGGGCTGCAATATTTGCAGCCCTTTTTTTTAGCCAGCTAATGAATAAAATTCTGCCTATACTCTTCCTGATATGTGGTTCATTTAGCCCCAATTGGGTTCAATCTCAAGATCAACGTAGTCCTACAGAGAAAGTCTTGGATATTCTAACGCAAAAGGAATCAATAAAACTAGAATATGATAAATTGAATTTGGGAGCATGGGAGGCATTGTCCTATTTGGATGCTAAAAAAGCGGAATACGCAGAAGAAGATCTGCTGGAAGCTGTACCAGATTATTATCATTTTTTGGATTCAACGGTGATTGTAAAATTGGTAAACCCAAATGATTACAATGACTATGGATTACAATTAGAGCTGAAATACAAGATCCTAGCTAAGGAGTTAATCCTCTATGATAAAAAAGGAAAGGAGAAGGATCGATGGACCTTTTTGTATTTGGATCAAAACTATTTAGCCATGGACATGGGTGGGCTAAGAGTTTTTTTTACAAAAACTCCAGTTCAAGAATAATAATATTACAATGAGTATCGATAAACAAAATTTGGAAATTGCCAAGATTCAAAAGGAAATTGAGAACTATCTAAGTCTGGGGAGTACCCAAATGATCTTTGATTACCAAGAGAAAAATAGTGTCTTACGCTTAGATGTAATTACGGTAAACCCAAGGCATCATCAGTCCTTTTTGTTTCACAGCGTAGAGGCCTATGATAAAATTGACGCTTTAAACAAGGTACTTGAATATGTAAAAACTCATCGGGAGAAGAAGAATTCCTATACTTTACAATGGTCAGTAAAGGGAGAAGATGAATTGCATACTTCATACTTCCGTGCAAAAGACATTCCTGAAGCAATTGATAAGCTCCACTATGGCAGAGATCCAAATGCCATTACAATATTTAGCGCGGTTCTAAATCCTATTGCCTGATATTGAAATAATCCCTATATTAAGCTCTGAACAGGGAACTACAAATCAAATTTAAAAAACATGCCTAGAGATGATCGAAGGCGGCAAGTCAAACAAAGAGCCAAAAGGATTCGAAAAATTGCGGAAAAAAGTGAAAAAGAAACTGCCAAAGATTATTTGCAATACACCTTGGTAGTTTTATTGATCCTTACCATTATAGCTGCCGCCATATATATTACCCAAAGGTAAGAATGATCTTACAATACTGATTTTCAGCACACTAAAGAAGCGAAAAATCGTAAGTTTTAAGCATTATTTTGGTTTTTATCATTTGTGTTCCCTACTTTAGGGACAGAAATAGAAATCGAACTGCAATGGAAAAAACAGCAAAAAGCAAAACAGCAGCGGTCGTGCAAATAGCGAGTGTTGTTGTGCTGATCTCCTGCATAGTAGGTCTAGCTTTATATCTAGCCGGCTAGTCAGGAACTCAGAACAGGGTTTTACCGCACTGGCTCATTATAAAAATGGGTCAGTGCTTATTATTTTATCCCTAAGTATATCTATTTGATTTTTAATCCTAATAAAAAAGCGATTTCTTTCTTTTTCAGATAAATTATCTATTGATGCTGCTTTGCTAATCTGACCTTCCAAATAGCCATTTACATCTGAAGTAAGTTCAGGATCGGTAGTAGATAAATAGTTAATACCAGCATAGGGCATGAAATACATTATATTATTCTCCCCATACTTGGTCATTATATGATTATCCATTAAAAGGATTTCATGAAAATACATGGAATAACTAGCACTTGAAAAAACCTCTCTATTTACGGCATGTAGTTTTTTTCCATTCAAAGCTTGTTTATAGATAATTTTCATCATTTCTTTAAATTCATCACAAATCTCCAGCGCTTCTTCCTTGCTGCTGAAAAATCCTGCTTCATAATAGTATTCTATTTGGTTAATAATACTTCTTATGGTGGTTTCTCCCCAAATTTCAGTTGTATTAATCCGGCTAAATACTTCATATTGCTGATGGGCAATATCAATAATGTCTTCGGGTATCATGGAGAGGTTATAGTTTTTGCCATCTATTTTATCTATGCCATATACAGATTTTAGCCAAACATATATTTTAAAGGCACAAAGCTTTGGAAGCGCATAGAGATAAAAGACAGGTATGTCTTTGGCCTGATAATAAATCATATGATTTCTTTGAGCTTGAACAAACTTTAAGTTTTCCAAACTACTTTTCATATAATCCCTGTACTGATCCAGGTTGGTTATAAAGGGTTGACGATGAAATACTGCGCTATTATCACTATGGCCTGCTATGGAGGCTAAAGAAACCCTATAAGCATTCGCCAATTTTACAGTTTCGTCAAAACTTAATGCGGTATCACCACGCATCCTTCGATAGGCGGAATCCTGACTTATCTGCAATACATCAGTTAATACATCCACCAAGGTGTGGTTTTCTGAAATATGTTGCTTTAATGTTTCAAAAAACAATAATTGAAATTTTCGTTGCTCCATGAATATTGTCCATAAATGAAATTTAAATGTATGAAAATTCGCAAAAACCTATAGTCTATAAAATGATATTTTGGATTTATAGCACCTTGTAGAACGATTTTTGAATGGGGCACGGGTTTTTGTGTGATAAATAATATTTTTTCATTTCTCCTTGCGGATATCCGTTTTAATTAATGAAGTACTTTCATCTGCTTTGTCATCCAATCAATAAGTATAAAAACATGAAAAATTCAAAGTACTTTATTTTACTATTCGGTCTTCTTTTAAGTCCAATTTTAAAAGCTCAGGAAATTCCAGTAATTGAGGATAGGGAAACTGCCATTTTAGAACCCTTAAGGTTAAGTGGCCCCAGAGTAGGGCTCAGCTTTGTTCCTCAGATTAAAAATTTTGGAATTTCAGAACTAATAGGGGATACAACATTTAATCCCAATCCTTTTGTAAGTCAGTTTGGATGGCAATTCGAGTGGAGGTATTTTGAAACTCGAGGTGGTAGTGCTGGTCTTTTTGAGGTGATACCAATGTTAGGTGGCTTGGATCAAGGCCTGGTCATCCCCAGTGTTAATTTAATCACTGGATATAGGTCGCCTAGCGGATTTGAGTTTGGAGCTGGCCCCAATATTAGTTTACTAAGCTCAGGCTTTTCTGCTGCTGTGGGATATGCTTTTAAATCAGAACACATGTATTTCCCCATAAATTTTGCGATGACAAAAAGTAGAGATGGTACAAGGTATAGTGTGATTTTCGGATTTAGTAAAAGGAGTAGGTAAAAATTCTTTTTTAAACTCTACTCTCTCGGCCACTGTATTTTTTTAAAATTACAGTGGCCTTTTCATTTGATTTTCTATTTTTAGTGAAACACCAATTATGAAATTAGCCCTCCGAATTATTGGATTAGTTACAGCATCACTATTGATAATTGTTTTAGTAAGAACCTTTAATTTTCAATCACCTGAAAAATATTCGGCCTATGATAGGCTTGAGGTTAAGGCTTATCCAGATATTTTAGCCAAGGCACTTAGCTTTGAAACTATTTCACATAAAGCTGGAATGATTGATGATTCTGCCTTTTCAAAATTTCATCTTTTCTTAGAAAATTCATTTCCCCTTGTTCATCAAAAACTCAAATTAGAAAAGCTGAATAAATACAGCCTTTTATTTCATTGGGAGGGATTAGACCCTCAACTAGACCCAATAGTAATAATGGCTCATCAGGATGTGGTTCCTGCAGAATATTCAAGTTTGGATAAATGGGACTACCCACCTTTTTCTGGTGTGCAAACTGATTCCTTTATTTATGGAAGAGGTAGTTTAGACGACAAGGGAAGTTTAATTTCTATCTTAAATGCTTGCGAGGAATTGCTAAAAATCAATTTTAAACCTAATAGAAGCATGCTTTTCTGTTTTGGACATGATGAAGAAATTGGAGGAAAGGATGGAGGTCTTGCCATTGCTCAATTGCTTGAAAATAGGGGGATTCGTGCCCATATGGTTTTAGATGAAGGTGGAAATATTGTTTCGGGTCTAGTACCCGGTATTGATAAACCTGTAGCTCTAGTTGGAACTTCAGAAAAGGGATATGTAAGCCTTGAGTTGAGCGCTGAAATTCCTGGTGGACATTCTTCAATGCCAAATTCCAAGACCGCTATTGGGCAAATTAATAAGGCCTTATATAAGTTAGAACAAAACCCATTACCCAATCGAATTACAGAACCCTTGCATGGCTTTATTTCATGCATCGGTCCAGAACTTCCTTTTAGTCAGAAAATGGCCTTTGCTAATACCTGGCTTTTCCAACCTCTTATTTTTAAAGTGTATGAAGGATCAGCCTCCGGTTCAGCATTAATACACAGCACCCAAGTGGCCACAATTTTTCAATCGGGAATAAAGGATAATGTAATTCCCAACAGGGCTAAGGCAACCGTAAATTATAGATTACTTCCAGGTGACGAACCTAGTTTCATCCTGGAGAGGGCAAGAAAGTTAATTGGAGACAGTTTAGTAAAAATTAGAATTTTTGAAGATTTTTCCATTTCAGCTTCTCCAGTAAGCGACTATAAATCGGAGGCATTTCGCAGTATTGGAAAAAGTATTAAGGCAGTTTTTCCTGAGGCAATTGTAAGTCCTTACCTTGTTATTGCTGCCACAGATTCTCGTCATTTTTACAATATTTCGGATCATGTTTATAGGTTCGCACCTATTGTATTAACCAAAGAGGATTTGCCAAGATTACATGGTATTAATGAGAGAATTAGCATTTTAGGCTATGAAAAGAGCGTCCGTTTTTATGCAACTTTGATGAAAAATAGTTGATCTTCATTTTGAACTAAAAAATATACCCTTTGTCTAAATAAGTTTAAAATGTAGCATAATATCTAATTCTAGTGCTACAATTGCCTAAATCTGTTTTACCTTTGAATTAAATAAATTCGGCTAAACATTGTTTGGTCTTATGAATCATTACACTACTTTATCATAAAAATAAATAACATGAAGAAAGTTATCATTGCTCTATCGCTTATAATTTTTGCAAGTTCTTGTAAAAAAGATACACCGGAGGCAAACCAACCTTCAGGAGAGGTTTCAACATTTACGGAATTACAGGTTCCAAACAATTTTAAATTTGAAACTGATCAAAAAGTTCAATTGGATTTATCGGTTACAAACTCCGGGTTCAATAAAAAGTTTAAAATTAAGATTTACGACCAAATGCCGGCTGTAGGAGGAAATTTGATCTATAGTGGCTTTACTACAAACAATAGTCTACAAGGTGAATTTAGTTGTCCAGCCTACCTTAGCAGGGTTTATGTTGTGAAAGAAGATCCCACTGGTTCAAGTACTTATCAACTTGCTGATATTACCGCCGGGAGCATAGTTCATAGCTTTGGAAAAAAGTCTAACAAATCAAAGACCAATAGTATAAGTCCAGATTGCAGTAGCGGTTGTGATGTTAGTTATAGCAATCATTCTGGAAATATTACCATTAATTCAAACGATCCTGCTGGGGTTTACTGTTTTTCGGGTAGTTTTAATGGTAGTATCAATGTAAATAAAGGTGGTGTTACCATAAGAATTTGTGGTAATGCAGTAGCCCAAAATATTAACCTTAATAGTGGTTCGGGTCTTGAGCTTACTGATGGAGCAACTTTAGATGTAAACAATCTTAACATAAACTCCAATACCGGTTTAATCACTGTTTACAACGCCACTCTAAACATTAGCAACAATTTTTCACCAAGTGGGGAAGTAATAAATAATGGAATTATAAATGTTGCTAAGGCATATAATATTAATGGTCAAGGAAAATTAACAAATAATGGAGATATTGATATTACCGACCATTTTAACAACAATAAAGATCTTATAAATAATGGAAGTATTGTGGTTGGAAAAAACTGTAATATTAATGGAGGAAGTTCCACAGTAAATAACTGTAGCCTAATTGTAGGGCAAGATCTTAAAATTTCTAACCCGGTAGAGAATAATGGTTTAATTGATGTTACAGATGATTTTACCTTAAATAGCAGCACCTTAACACTTCAGAATGGAGCAATGGTAAATGCGAGTTCTGCCACCATAAATTCTAATATCACAGGTGTTGGAACCACTAGCTTGGTTAAAGTTTCAGGAAATACAACCATCAATGGAGGTGGTTCTTTAAACGGAAACCTTGAGTATTGCGATGCTGACGGTATAGAAAATAATACAGGTTCCATTAATTCCCCAGCTTCTTTGGCTTGTGCAGTTTACATTCCTACTACAGGTTGTAATTCCATTGGAAATGGTAGTCCACAAGTAACTGATACTGATAATGATGGAATTGCTGACGCAAATGATCTTTTCCCAAATGATCCAGATAGAGCTGGAGAAGTTTATTACCCGGGTTCAAATGTTTATGGAACGGTAGCATTTGAAGATTTATGGCCAGGTTTAGGAGATTATGATTTTAACGACCTAATTGTAGATTATAGAATCCGTTTAATTACAGATGCTTCAAACGATGTTAAGGATGTTGAATATAGCTATTCAGTAAGAGCCATTGGAGGCTCACTTAGAAATGGTTTTGGGTTTCAATTAGACCTAGCCTCAAATACAGTTCAATCTGTTACAGGTACCCAAAATTTCCACAATTCTTTATCTTATAATGCCAATGGTACTGAATCCGGACAAACAAAGGCCGTAATTATCGCCTTTGATGATGCATTTGGTTTATTTCCAAACACCGGAACTCAAACTATAAACACCATCACAGGTGAAACTGCTTATCCAAATGATACAGGTGATATTGTAGTTACTTTTACAAGTGGTCAGTCTATTGCTTCCTTAGGTTCTCTTCCTTTTAATCCTTTTATGTATATCGGTCAGGATAGGGGTAAAGAAGTTCACCTTTCTGGCAAAGAGCCAACAGATTTGGTAAATACTAGTTTCTTTGGAACAGCCGAGGATGATTCAAATCCAGGCTCAGATCGCTATTATGTTAATGAAAATAATTTGCCTTGGGCTTTAAATCTTTCTCAATCATTTAATTACCCAAGTGAGAAAAAGGATATTGTACAAACCTATAATAACTTCGTTTCTTGGGCACAATCCTCAGGAAGCTCCTCTGCAAATTGGTATCTAGATTTACCTGGATATATCAATCAGGCTAATATTTACTAGAGGAAGGTTTAGCTAATTTTAATATTTTAAAAGGCTGTGGATGGCTGCATAATTTTGCAGTTCATTTGCAGCCTTTAAAAATTCTAGTTCTACAATAAAACTAAATCCAGTAGGAATGGCATTGGCCTTTTTAACTAGTTTGGAGGCTGCCATTGCTGTTCCTCCTGTTGCTAGTAAATCATCATGAATAAGAACCCTTGAATTAGGACTTAAATCTTCTTCATGGATTTCAATACATGCAGAACCATATTCTAATTTATAGGATTCACTAATTACTGATCGGGGAAGTTTGCCTTTTTTGCGAATGGGAATAAATGGGACCTTTAAGGCTTGTGCCAAACCCATTCCGAATAAAAACCCCCTAGATTCTACACCTAAAACAACATCTACTTTGGATTTCCATGGTTGTGCAAGTGCATCAATAATATGAGGATATAATTCAACCTCACTGAGAAGTGGTGTAATATCTTTAAAAGAAATCCCAGGCTTTGGAAAGTCTGGGATTTCCTTAATAACTTCTTTTAATTTTTCTTCCAACATTAGGTGAAAGCATTAATACCTGTGATATCCATTCCCGTAATTAGTAAATGAATATCATGGGTTCCTTCGTAGGTTACAACAGATTCTAAATTCATCATATGTCTCATAATAGGAAACTCACCAGTAATTCCCATACCACCTAACATTTGCCTTGCATCTCTGGCTATCTTTAAGGCTATATCCACATTATTCCTTTTAGCCATGGAAATCTGTGCACTGCTAGCCAAGCCTTTATTTTTCAATTCTCCAAGGCGAAGAACCAATAGTTGTGCTTTGGTGATTTCAGTAATCATTTCTGCTAGTTTCTTTTGTTGTAGCTGAAATCCAGCTATCGGCTTACCAAATTGCACCCTTTCTTTTGAATATCTTAAAGCGGTATCATAACAGTCCATGGCAGCGCCTAATGCTCCCCAAGCAATTCCATATCTGGCACTATCAAGGCAACCTAATGGGGCACCTAAACCTGATTTATTGGGCAATAAATTCTCCTTTGGAACCTTAACATTTGAAAAGACTAACTCACCTGTAGCACTAGCTCTTAAACTCCATTTATTATGTGTTTCCGGTGTGCTAAAACCTTCCATTCCGCGCTCAACTATAAGGCCATGGATTCTACCTTCCTCATTTTTTGCCCATACCACAGCAACATCACAATAGGGTGAATTGGAGATCCAAAGCTTTGCACCGTTTAGCAGATAGTGGTCGCCCATATCTTTGTAATGGGTAACCATTCCACCGGGGTTACTTCCAAAGTCTGGTTCTGTTAATCCAAAACTCCCTAAAAATTCACCACTGGCTAGTTTTGGGAGGTATTTTTTTCTTTGCTCCTCATTCCCATAAGCGTAAATAGGATACATCACTAAGGATGATTGAACACTACATGTAGATCTTACTCCGGAGTCTCCTCTTTCTATTTCCTGCATCATCAAACCATAAGAAATCTGATCTAATCCCGCTCCTCCATATTCCTCAGGAATATAGGGGCCAAATGCTCCTATTTCTGCCAAACCACCAATTAATTGTTTGGGAAACTCTGCCCTTTGAGCATAATCTTCAATAATGGGACTTACATCCTTTTTTACCCAGTCTCTGGTGGCATTTCGTACCAGCTTATGTTCTTCACTTAATAATTCGTCTATATTGTAATAATCCGGAGATTGAAATAAATCGCTTGCCATGTTTTTGTGTAATATTTTTGACAAATGTAATGTAGTTTAAAAGTTTATTTTTGGTTCAGTTTCAAAAAATATCATAAAATGAAAAAAACTATTCTTCTTTTTGCTGCAGTTGGTGCCGCTTGTCTGATTTCTTTTAGTGCCTTTACTTATTCAAGTGGAGCACCACAAGGAAGAAATGGATCACCTTTAAGTCAAAGTGTAACATGTGCAACTGGTGGTTGTCATGTAAATGGCCCTGCTGCAACTAGTCAAACCATAAGTATTAGTAGTGATATACCAAGTACTGGATTCTTAGAAAATACTTTATACAACTTTACTATTACTCTGGATGATGGAGGGGTAAGTAGTTCAAAAGTTGGATTCTCGGCAAGTTTGGAGGATCCTACAGGTATGGTTGGAATTATTACCCCAGGAAGTGGAACTCAAAAAAATGGTAATTTCCTTACCCATACAGGTGGTTCTACTCCGAAGCCAAACCAAAGTAAGGACTTTAATTTTGTATGGAATAGTGGAACCGCAGGGCCTGGAACCCAAGTATATGTCGCGGCGAACTTTAGCAATGCTAACAATAGTGTTGGAGGTGATGTGATAATCACTGAATCCTTGGCTCTTACAAAAGCTAGTGGACTTTCTTTAAATGAAAATATTAAAGAAAAATTCGAAATGTCCCCAAACCCAGCAAAGGAATATGTGAATATTAGTGAACTAAACCCTTCTGTATCCACTATTGAGATTTATAGTTTGGATGGGAAATTGCAAAAATCCTATGATAGGGAATTTAAAAAAGCTTCAATGGAATGGCATTTAGATTTATCAGACCTTAGAGCTGGTAGCTATTTGCTTTTGCCAAGAGGATCTACCTCTATTCAGGCAAGAAAACTTGAAATTCTGAAATAAGAGATTTCTAAAAAATAAAGGCCTCAAAAAGTTAATTTTGGGGCCTTATTCAAATTTATGGGCAAACCCCTGCATCATACAGATTGGTTACTAATATTGTTTTTTATCAATGGCTTACTATTCTTGTTTGCCAAACTTTATCATGCAAAAAAATTCAATGTCTTTTTGAGTTTGCCTTTCAATGCTGGCCTTCATGAGTTTGAAAAGGAATTCAATCCCTATGGGGGTAAAGATTTGTTTGATATTGCTCTGAGCATAAACTCATTCTTAATTTACAGTACAGGCCTTTATTTAATTTTTAATCCAGATCTCTCTCTCTGGAGTGATTTTTTTAGGATCCTTTTTATTCTCATTCTATTTTTCTTGCTTAAAAATTTTATTGGACTCTTCGTTGCCTGGCTTTTTGATAAAAATGAAGAAGTTTCTTATTCTCATAATGCCAATCTAGCCTATAGAATTTGGTCTAGTATATGGGTTTTCCCTCTTCTTTTATTTCTGGTTTTTGTTCCTTTTCTTAAGGAGAACAGCAGTTTTTTGGCGGCATTAGTTTTGGTCATTGCCTATACACTTTCTATGACAGTTGGCGTTTTAAGACTATGGGCGATGAACGCTTATAAGTACTACAAAATTTTTTACCTTTGCGCGCTTGAAATAGGCCCTTTGCTAATTTTAATTTTTTGGTTGAAAAACCATTGAATGACAAGTAGAAGAGTCCGGTTCATTTATCTCTAACACTTAAAGGCAACTAAATTGAAGAAAGTAAAAACTATACTTGTTTCCCAGCCACCTCCTCAGGCTGAAAACTCGCCTTATTTTGACCTTGCGCAAAAGCATAAGTTGAAGATTGATTTTAGACAATTCATACATGTAGAGGGAGTAGAAGTTGGAGAGGTAAGAAAACAAAAAGTAAATATTCCTGCCCATACTGCTGTAATTCTTACCAGTAGAAATGCAGTGGATCATTTTTTTAGGATTTGCGAAGAAATCCGATTTAATGTGCCCAATGAAATGAAATATTTCTGCACCTCTGAAGCAATAGCATATTATTTGCAGAAGTATGTGGTGTATCGAAAAAGGAAGATTTATTTTGGAAATGGCCCATTTTCCGACCTAATTCCTTTGATGAAGAAACACAAGGACGAAAAATATCTTTTACCTTCTTCGGATATCTTAAAACCTACTATTCCCAATTCTTTAAAAGAGAATAAAATCAATTATAGCAGGGCCATTCTATACAATACTGTATCTAGCGACCTATCGGATTTGGCTGATGTTTCCTATGATATTCTTGTGTTTTTTAGCCCTTCCGGAATTAAATCTTTATTGGAAAACTTCCCGGATTTTGAACAAAATGACACTCTCTTAGCAGGTTTTGGTAGCACAACCCACAAGGCGATAGAAGAAGCAGGATTAAGAGTGGATATAAAAACTCCTACTCCAAAATTACCTTCTATGACCATGGCCATAGAAGATTATATTAAAAAAAGTCTGAAAAGCTAAATTAGTCTCAAGATAAAATGAAAAGCCATTCCTTTTGGGATGGCTTTTTTTGTTCTTTTGTATTCATGTCCGAAAAATTGACTCCATCAGAAAAACTCAAGAGTCGGAAAAAGATTGAATTACTTTTCCAACATGGGAAGGGTATAAAAAAATTTCCAATCCTATTAGTACATAATTCCGAATTTGATAAAAAGGAATTTCCCGAGGTAGGATTTTCAGTTTCTAAAAGGAATTTTAAATTGGCAGTGGATAGGAATCGTTTGAAAAGACTGATGAGAGAAGCCTATAGAAAAAACAAGTCTTTGGTTGATTTAGGGAAAATGCCTTTGGCATCTATGTTTATTTTTATCGGAAAAAAACAAGCTCCCTTTGATGAAATTCAATCCCAAATGCAAAAAATTTTTAAGACCTTAAATTCTTCTGAAAATGAACAATCTTAATTTTAATTAAGCGTTTTTCTTTAACTTCGAGCTTATTCCCAGTTCTGCTGCCCAAATACATTAAGTGATTACTATGACGAAAAGAATTTTTTCCAAAATTGGATTGGCTTTTATTGCAATCCTAAGCCTTCTTTTTTCCCTGGCTTATACACCAGATTATTTCGAAATCAGTAAACAATTAGACATTTTCACCAATGTTTTTAGGCAAGTAAATCTTTACTATGTAGATGAAACAGAACCCGGTGAACTAATGGATGAGGCAATAGTATCTATGCTTTCTTCCTTGGATCCCTATACCAATTATATCCCTGAAGAAAGGGTGGAGGACTATAAAATTCAAACTACTGGTAACTATGGAGGTATAGGAGCCGGTGTTCGAAGTAATAAAGGTCAATTGGTAATTACCAATCCTTATGAAGGATTTGCGGCAGATAAGGCTGGAATGATGGCAGGTGATATTGTAAAAGCAGTGGATGGCAAGTCCGTTGTTGGGAAATCCACCTCGGATATCAGTAAAATATTAAAAGGAGCTCCCGGAACAGAGGTGAAAATATTAATTGAAAGGCAAGGAGAGGAAAAAACTCTGGAATTAGAAAGGGAAGAAGTACAGGTGAAAAGTGTTCCTTATTACGGTATGCTTGAAAATGGTATCGGATATATTAGCCTAGATAATTTTACCAACCGCGCCACGAAAGAGGTTAAGGCGGCTTATGATGATCTAAAGAAAAATAACGATTTAAAAGGATTGGTCTTTGACCTTAGAGGTAACCCGGGTGGCCTGCTACATGAAGCAGTGAATATTACCAATTTGTTCATCGATAAAAATTTAGAGGTAGTGAAAACCAAAGGTAAAATGGCCGAGTGGGAAAAAACCTATAAAACTTTGAATAAACCCGAGGATACTGAATTGCCCCTTGCCGTTTTAATAAGCAGAGGATCTGCTTCTGCTTCTGAGATAGTTAGTGGTACCCTTCAAGACTATGACAGGGCAGTGGTGATTGGAAAAAGGTCCTTCGGAAAAGGATTGGTACAACAAACCCGGGAACTTTCTTATGGTTCACAAATTAAAGTTACCATAGCCAAATATTATACACCCAGTGGTAGGTGTATACAGGCCATTAATTATGCTGAAAGAGCTGAAGATGGAAGTGTGGAAAAGATTCCAGATTCTTTAAGAACAAAATTTCAAACCAAAAATGGACGATCAGTTTATGACGGAGGTGGAATTGATCCGGATATTGAAGTGGAAAAGCAAGCACTAAGCGAAGCACTTATTGCTTTATACCAAAAGATGCTGATTTTTGATTATGCCACAAAATTTAGATTTGAAAATGAATCTATACCATCTCCTTCTGAATTTATGATTAGTGATACTGAATATTCAAAATTTAAAAACTGGCTTTCTACAAAGGAGTTTAATTATAAAACTGCAACTGAAAATAGATTGAAGGTTCTAAAAGAAACCGCTAAGAAGGACAACTATTATGAGGCAATTGAAAACGAGATAATAGCCTTAGAAGAAAAGGTGGGAAAGGAAAAAGAAGAATATCTAGAAAATTATGAAACTGAGATTCGTGAACTTCTAAAAGATGAAATTGTTTCCAGGTATTATTATTCCAAAGGGCGAATTCAAAGTAGTCTTAAAAATGACCCAGATGTGGTAAAGGCTTTAGAGATTTTACTAGATTCGGAAAAGTATAATGCTATTTTAAATACCTAAAAACTAGTTTTTCATCCTAATATATTTAGCATAGAGGGGAATAATTATCGTTAAAATACTTATTCCCCAATGTCTTTCTAATAAGGACTCTGTGAGCATGGAAAGAAAAAAGTAAATTACCATTCCAGCCAAAAAATAATGCCTTGGGCCCATGCTGAATAACAGGTAAATAACCAAAATTCCTAGCAATGCCAAAAGGGAAAATATACCCGATGCCAATGTGGATTCTATAAATTGGTTATGGCAATTGAATTTCTTTTCAATACCAATAATAAATTGTTTTTCCTGAAATTGATCCACTAAATCAACATGGGAATCTCCAATGCCTCTACCTAAAAATATATCCTCTTTTGCCAAAGGAAGAGCAATATCCCAAATTGCCAATCGTATGGTTATTCCTGTAAAATCGCTTGAATTGGTGTCACTTAAGTTATATTCTAAAGTTAAAGGCTGATTAAAGCGATTGTATTTTTTAGGTAAAAAGGAAAAGGCTAAAATCGCAAGTAAAACCAAGGAGGCACCGAGAAAATTTTGCTTTTTTGAAAATGTTCGCGAGTACTTTATTATAAAAATCAAGGCAGCAACGAGTAGAAAGGCTAAAATGTTTATTCTCCCTTGTAAGAGGATTATGGTGATTAAAAATAATAAAATGCCATAGATCCTGAATTTGGCTAAAAAGTGAATATCCTCCCACCAAAGTAATATTGAAATACCAAGGAAGAGAGAAAAGTAGGCGCGGTGCATTAAAGGATCCGATAAATTGGAGTCGTACATTTGTACAAAACTTCCCAAACTTAAAGCCTTAATAAAACTTTCGATATAGCAGAAAACAGTGCATAATAGCACAGAAACGATTAATGAGCGAAGTAAGCATTGGATCTTTGATTTGCTAAGGTTTTTTAAATTGCTTGCAAATGCAAAGGGTATGACTAAAAATCCAAGCTTGGTTTGAATTTTTGAAAGACCAAGATCCAAATGATCAGAATAAATTAAACTCAGTGCCGAGATTATAAAGAATAGAACATAAAAGCTATAGGAGATTAAAAGGCCTTTATCGTCTTCAAAATTTCTTTTTTTGAAGGACAGGATGGCATTGAGGGAAAAAAGGGAAATGCAAAAAGCATTTAAATTCATGTGGATAGGTAGGGAAACCATCACCGCTGCCAGAAGATAAAAATATCTTATTTGGGAATCGCCAAAGTTTTTGAAAAAGCTGGTCATTTATAAACTTTGGTTTTTAAACTATTCTCTTTAGTTTTTGATTGATTTTTACTCTTAAAGCGTTTAACTGTACTAATACTTTCAGCTGGGAATTGGGATCATCACTACCTTCAGAAAGTTTGTTTTGAATTTCGGATATTAATTGAGATGTCTTTTTTTCTTTAAATCGCAATACCGCCTCTTGGGTATAAACTTCTACAAAAGCATCTTTTTCTGGTAGACTGATACTTCTGCTTTTCCAATTGTGCAATTCGTATTTATCACTAATAAGGTTCACAACTGTATCAATAATTTTTTGATCTTCCATTTTCAAAAAATCTTCTGCTCGAAGAATTTTTTCATCATTCATAAAAGCATCAACAAAGTATTGGAAAATGTTTTGAAAGGCAGAATTTTCAAAAATCAATTCATCATTTACCAGTTCAGTAATTATGTGTTCGGCCACCGTTTCCTCAACAATTTCTAATCCCTCTTCGGTCTCTGTTGGGAATTCACAAACCTTATCGCCAAAATTGAGTAATAGCCAACAAAGAGATTCTTCCTGCAAATAAAAATTGCTTGAAATTCCCTGTTCAGCAACCATTTTCAAATCTGGAGCAGTTGGGCTTTGGCTATTGTTGGGTCGTCTTTGTTTTTCTTGAGCCTTGGCCTTCATAATTTGGGCCAATTCGCTAAAAAGAACCCTTTCATCCATCTTTAAAACCCTGGCACATTCAGATACATAGGCATTGCGCTTTAAGGCATCAGGAATGATGGCAATGCTCAATACTATTTCTCTGGCTACCTTAGATTTTTCCAATGGATTGTCTCCTGCGTCATGGAGTAAAAGGCTAGATTTAAACCGTAGAAAATCTTGCCTTTCTTCTTTTAAATAATCCTTTAGTTCGGTACTAGAAACCTTTTTGGAATAGGAATCTGGATCATCCCCATCGGGAAATAATAATACCTGTACATTTAATCCTTCTTCCAAAATCATGTCTATACCGCGAAGGGAGGCTTTTATTCCTGCGGCATCACCATCATAAAGAATGGTAATATTTTGAGTATACCTTTTAATTAGACTTATCTGATCTACGGTTAGAGAGGTTCCAGAGGAAGCCACCACATTTTTTACACCCGCCTGATGAAGGCTAATTACATCCGTATAACCTTCTACTAAAAAGCATTCATCTAGTTTGGATAGATGGGATTTTGCTTGGTAAATTCCATATAGGGTTTTACTCTTATGGTAAATATCACTTTCGGGGCTATTAAGGTATTTTGCTGCCTTAGCATCATTTTTTAATACTCTTCCACCAAAACCTAGTACCCTACCGGTATGACTTAAAATGGGGAATATTACCCTGCCCCAAAAACGATCATATTTGCGATTTCCATCAATTTTTGAAAGTCCTGTTTTCTCCAAAAATTCTATTTGGTAGGAGTTTTTAATCGCCTCTTCTGTAAATGCAGATTTTGATTGTGGACTATAACCAAGCTGAAATTCTTCTATAGTTTCCCTGGTCATTCCTCTTTCTTTGAAATAAGAAAGCCCAATATTTTTTCCTTCTTCAGTTTCTAGCAATTGTTTTTGGAAATACTTATTGGCGTAGTCGTTCACCAAATAAAGGCTTTCCCTTTCTGATCGAAGTTGTTTCTCTTCGTCAGATTGCCCAGTTTCCTCAATTTCAATATTGTATTTTTTGGCTAGGTAGCGAAGTGCTTCTGGATAAGTATACTGCTCGTGCTCCATAAGGAAGCTAACCGCATTACCACCCTTTCCTGAGCTAAAATCTTTAAAGATTTGCTTTGCTGGAGAAACGTAAAACGAAGGAGTTTTTTCATTTCCAAATGGACTGAGCCCTTTAAAATTTCCCCCAGATTTTTTGAGGGTAACAAAATCACCAACAACCTCCTCAATTCTGGCAGTGTCGAATATTTTGTCAATAGTTTCTTGGCTGATCATTCCAAAGGGATTTTTAGGCAAATAACAAATTTACAAATCTTAATGCCATTTGCTTAAAAAAAAAGGCCACCTCAATATTGAGGTGGCCTCCACTTTGCTAATTTTCAATAATTAGTTATTGTGAACATGCACATCCATTTGTGGAAATGGAATGCCAATTTTGGCTGCATCAAATGCTTTTTTCACTTTTTCATTTAATCCATTTACAATGTCCCAGTAGTTTTCATTTGTACTCCAAGCTCTAACATGGAAGTTCACAGAACTATCTGCTAATGCTTCAATAAAAATACTAAAAGCAGGATCCTTTAATACCCTTTCATCACTGCTAATAATATCATTTAAGATTTTTTTAGCCTCGTCTATGCTATCATCGTATCCGATGCCAAAAGTCATATCAATTCTACGTGTTCCGTGGAAGGAGAAATTCTTCACGGCATTATTGGAAAGTGCTCCATTAGGGATAATTATTTCTTGGTTCTGACCTGTAGTGATATAGGTGTAAAACACTTGAATCTCTCTAACTACACCAGCATAACCATTAGCTTCTACGAAATCGCCAACTTTAAATGGTTTTAAAATTAGAATCAAAACACCACCTGCAAAATTGGATAAGCTTCCTTGTAGTGCCAAACCGACTGCTAAACCTGCGGCTCCTAAAATCGCCACAAAGGAAGTCATTTGAATGCCTATCATCCCGGCAACGGAAATGATCAACATCACTTTTAGAAGAGTGCTTACTATAGATGCAAGAAATGGTCTTAAAGACTCATCAACATTTCTCTTTTCAAGTGTCCTTTTAAATTTTTTAGTAATAAATTTTACAATTGAAAGTCCAATAATCAGGACAACAATTGCCATTAAAATATTTAGGCCATGTTCAATAATAATTTCTAAAACATTGTTTAAATAGCCTTTAAAATCTTCCATAAAATTAATTTTTGTTCGGTAATTATTTATCGCGCAAAATAACGTAATCGGCAAGTTTTATGAGCGAAGCTTTCGCTTTAGTGTCAGGAAATTTCTTTAAAAGGTCAATAGCTTCACTTTTATATTCCTGCATCTTATTTTCGGAATATTCAATACCTCCAGAACTTAAAACCATTTTCATTACTTGCTCTACTTTGCTTCTGTTTTTATTATGTCTTTTCACCACATTGATCATAAACTTTTTATCTGATCTTGAAGCGTTATTTAGGGCATAAATTAAGGGCAAGGTCATCTTTTGCTCTTTGATATCAATTCCACTGGGTTTGCCGCTATTGTTTGCCAACTGGTAATCGAATAAATCATCTTTAATTTGAAAAGCGATTCCTAATAGTTCACCAAACTTTCGCATGATGTCGATGGTTTCCTGGGAGGAGTTTACAGAAGAAGCACCAACTCCACAGCAAGAAGATATGAGGGAAGCTGTTTTTTTGCGGATGATATCAAAATAAATCTTTTCATCAATATCTAATTTTCTGGCCTTTTCGATTTGAAGTAATTCCCCTTCACTCATATCTTTAACCGAAGAGCTTACAATTTTTAATAGGTCAAATTCTTCAAATTCCACCGAAACCAGGAGAACCTTGGAGAGGAGATAATCCCCAACTAAAACGGCGATTTTATTTTTCCAAAGTGCATTGATGCTAAAAAAACCCCTTCGCTTATCAGATTCATCAACAACATCATCATGAACAAGGGTTGCTGTATGCATAAGCTCTACCAATGCCGCACCTCTATGTGTGCTTTCACCAATTTCTCCATGCATTTTGGCACATAAAAAAACAAGCATTGGCCTAAGCTGCTTTCCTTTTCTTTTTATAATATAATAGGTGATGCGATCTAAAAGAGAAACATTGCTGGCCATAAACTGGCGAAACTTTGGCTCGAAAGCCTGCATTTCATCTTTAACAGGAATTTTTATTTCGTCAATTTGACCCATAGTAGAGAAGCCAAAGGTAAGAAGCTTGAATTAGATATTTTGGCAATCAAAGAACTTATTTTTCCCTCATGAAATAAGGGCAAATTTTTGGGAATATTAAGTGGTGCTAAGTTCATTTTTATTTGCCAATTGTCCGCAGGCTGCATCGATATCTTTTCCTCTGCTAATTCTCACTTTGGCAATTATTCCGTGGGCACTCAATGCCTTAATATATTCTTGTAATACCTGGGGGTCTGCTTGCTGAAATTCTCCTTCATCTATAGGATTGTATTCAATTAAATTCACTTTTGATGGTACGCGTTTACAAAATTTCACCAAGGCATCTATATCCTCTTTTTGGTCATTTATACCTTTCCAAACCACATATTCATAGGTTACTCTTTTTTTGGTTTTCAAATACCAATACTCCAATGATTCTAATAATTGATTTAGAGGATTTTTCAAATTTATGGGCATAATGGAATCCCGAACAGAGTCCCTGGCCGAATGGAGGGAAACAGCAAGGTTAAACTTCACCTCGTCGTCGGCCATTTTTTTAATCATTTTGGCCAAACCTACGGTGGAAACAGTGATTCTTTTAGGCGACATTCCCAAGCCTTCTTCGCTAGTAATTTTATCTATAGCTTCCAATACATTTTTATAGTTCATCAAGGGTTCTCCCATTCCCATAAAAACAATATTGGTAAGTGGTCTTTGGTAAAATTCTTCAGCCTCATTTTTTATGGCTACCACCTGATCATAAATTTCATCAGGATTTAGATTTCGCATCCTCTTTAATTGGGCCGTAGCGCAAAAGTGGCAATCAAGACTGCAGCCCACTTGGGAGGAAACGCAGGCTGTAATTCTTTTTTCAGTGGGAATTAATACAGACTCTACAATTTTACCATCATGCAATTGCACCGCATTTTTAATGGTTCCATCAGAGCTTCGTTGCATTTCGTCAACTCGAATATGGTTTATAGCAAAGTTGGCCTTTAAATGCGTTCTTAATTCTAAGGAAAGATTGGTCATTTCATCAAAATCCTTGGCCCCTTTTTTCCATAACCATTCATGAACTTGTTGTCCACGGAAGGCCTTGTCGCCAATAGCCACAAAATGTTCTTTGATCTGATCTTTGGTTAATGCCCTTATGTCTTTTTTAATTTCCATATCCTTTTGCGATTGCAAATTTACGCGTATTAGGCATTTCCATAAAAAAAGAAAAGCCCCGATAAAATCGAGGCATTTTCTTCTAGTATCTAATTTGTTTTAAAGAATAAGCATGGCATCACCATAGCTTAAAAATCTATATTTTTCTTTTATGGCCACTTTATAAGCTTCCATCAATAAATCATATCCAGCAAAGGCTGAAGTCATCATCATTAGGGTGGATTGCGGTGGGTGAAAATTGGTAATCATACAATTAGGGACAGTAAATTCGTAGGGAGGAAAAATAAATTTATTGGTCCATCCTTCATAAGGCTTCAAAAGTCCTTCAGTAGAAACAGAACTTTCCAAAGCTCTTAAAACGGTAGTACCTACAGCGCAAACCTTCTTTTTGCTAGTTAATCCCTTATTTACAACATCACAGGTTTCATCATAAATCCAATATTGCTCACTATCCATTTTATGCTTGCTAAGGTCTTCTACCTCCACAGGTCTAAAAGTCCCCAAGCCTACATGGAGTGTTAATTCTGCAAAATCTACACCTTTGATCTCTAGTCTTTTCATCAATTGCTTACTAAAATGTAAGCTGGCAACTGGCGCTACAACTGCCCCTTCATGCTTAGCGAAAATGGATTGAAAACGATCTTCATCTTCTTCATCTGGTTCACGTTGAATATATTTTGGCAAAGGTGTTTGACCAAGTTCTTCTAATTTGGCTCTAAATTCCTCATAGCTACCATCATATAAAAAACGAAGAGTTCTTCCTCGAGAGGTGGTATTGTCGATCACCTCTGCCACCAAACTGTCATCTTCACCAAAATAAAGTTTATTACCAATTCGGATTTTTCGAGCAGGATCTACCAATACATCCCAAAGTCTGCTTTCTGCATTTAATTCTCTAAGCAAGAAAACTTCAATTCTCGCTCCGGTTTTTTCCTTATTACCATACATTCTGGCCGGAAAAACTTTGGTATTGTTTAAAACAAGGGAGTCTCCCTCATCAAAAATGTCCACAATATCTTTGAACATCTTATGTTCAATTGTTCCTTCCTTACGGTTGATTACCATCAGGCGACTTTCGTCTCTATGGGTTGTGGGTCTTTCAGCGATTAATTCCTTTGGAAGGTCATAGCTGAAGTGTGATAATTTCATCTTCTTCATAGCTTACGGGCTTTGATTAAGTGTTAGTTTAAATATTCAAAAGCGGGCAAAAATATTGAAAAATAGTGGGTTTGAGAAAAAAAACTTTGATTAGGACTCAATACCGAATTTTAATCGAATTAATTCCATCAATCGATCTACATACTCCTCTTTGTCTTGCCACTTATATTCTGGTCTAATTATTTGATTTATAAAATTATCAGCCTCCTCAAAGTTCGACATGGTATTGAGATTGGAAAGTACTCGATTGTAGTCTTGCTGTTCTCCATTAAAAAGATGCTTCACAAAGGCAATACGGTCGTTCAAACCAATTTTTAGCAAACCGGAAGCCATCTGCTCATTAATAGACAGATTGTTATTTCCTAGGGAATTAATGTTTGGGTCCAAACTTATCTCCTGGTTTTCTTCGGCTTTTGGAATATCTTTTTCAAGGCTCTGTTGAAGTTCAACAGTTTGGCCTTCGGTGGAACTAGGAACTTCTTCCTGGGGAGATTTTTCTATACTTAGCGGTGAGCTCGGGATGCTATCCTCCTCGGAATTAAAAGCTATTGGAGTTTCATTTTCATCTTGATTTTCACCTTGCTCTTGTAGATAATTTAAAACCACAAGCTTCTCATATAACATTTGAGTCTGAGTAAGGGTTGAGACCAAATCTTCTTCTCTGTCGTCTGCAATTATTGAATGACATAAATCCAATAGTTCACTTCTAAGTTTTTTCTCCATTAAATTGTGGGGTATCTTTTGATTAGATTTGCATGATTATACGAATGATTAGGCCTCTTTTATTGAAAAATGATTGACAAATAACATCCGTTTTTTATTTTTTTAATAGAAGCTTGGAAAGTACAAAATGTTTCTTGAAAACCCAGTAAATCAATCCCATCCTTTAGGGTGGATAGAAGTTGTTTGCGGATCCATGTTCAGCGGTAAAACTGAAGAATTGATCCGCAGAATGAAACGCGCCCAATTTGCAAAGCAGTCGGTAGAAATTTTTAAACCCATGGTGGATACCCGATATGCTGAGGAGGATGTTGTTAGCCATGATATGAATTCTATCCGCTGCACTCCAGTGGAAAGCAGTTCCAATTTGCTTTTATTGGCAGATGATGTTGATGTAATAGGAATAGACGAAGCTCAATTTTTCGATGATGGTATTGTTGAAGTTTGCAATGAATTAGCCAATCGGGGAAGTAGGGTAATTGTAGCGGGATTGGATATGGATTTCACGGGTAAACCCTTTGGACCTATGCCCAACCTTATGGCCACCGCTGAATATGTTACTAAGGTTCACGCTATTTGTGTAAAAACTGGAAATTTGGCTCACTATTCCCATCGTAAATCCTTAAATGAAAAATTAGTGATGCTTGGGGAACAAGAAGAGTATGAACCCCTAAGTAGGTCCGCATTTAATAAGGTTTATAAAAACCATGGCAAGTCTTAAACTCCAACATATTGCCAATGTATTAGGAAGCCAACTGTCCTTGGTAAATCCGGAATTAATAATTGACGAACTTCTCCTAGATTCTCGAAAATATAATTTTGATAGTCAGGTTTTGTTTTTTGCCTTGAAAGGTGAAAACCATTTGGGAGAAGATTTTATTGAAGAACTTTATGAAAAAGGACTTCGGAATTTTGTCCTTACAAAATTACCGTCCACAAGTCTGCCAGATGCGAATTTTATAGTAGTTGAAGATTGTAAACTTGCCTTGCAAAGTTTGGCAGCATATATCCGCAGAGAATATTTATCACAAGTTATTGCAGTTACTGGGAGCAATGGTAAAACGATAGTTAAGGAATGGCTTTATCAACTTTTAAATGGGAAACTAAATATTGTAAAAAGCCCCAAAAGTTATAATTCCCAGGTAGGGGTCCCTTTATCCGTTTGGAGAAGTGAGGATGATAATGACTTGGGGATTTTTGAAGCAGGAATCAGCAAGCCTGGTGAAATGGTAAATTTAGAGGCCATCTTGAAACCTAATATTGGAATTTTCACCAATATAGGATCAGCTCATGATAAGTTTTTTGAGAATAGGGAGGAAAAAGCTAGTGAGAAATTAAAACTCTTCAGCAATTCCCAAAAAATAATTTTTTGTGAAGATTATCATCTCATTAAAAAAGCTCTTGAAAAGTCAAAAATAAAAGCAGATGCACAGATTTCCTGGTCCCAAAAAAATTCCTCTGCCGATTTTTATGTTCAGCATAAAAATATCCAAAAGGGAAATACCCTATTAAAGGCTATTTATAAGTCCAATGAATTGGAGCTTGAAATTCCATTTACTGATTCAGCCTCCCTTGAAAATGCAATACACTGTTGGCTTTGTTGCTTGGAGATGAATTTTTCTCATTCTTGGATTCAAGAGAGGTTTAAGTTTCTCCAGCCCGTGGCAATGAGGCTAGAGCTTAAAGGAGCAAATCAAAATTCAATACTCATTAACGATTCCTATAATTCGGATGTAGAATCATTGGAAGTGGCATTGGATTTTCTAGACCAACAAACACAAAATCGTGAAAAGGTGTTAATTTTAAGCGATATACAGCATTCAGCACTGAGTCTTAAGGATTTATATTCTCAGGTAAATTCTTTGTTGGAAAAACACGGTGTAAAAACCTGGTTTGGAATTGGTATGGAGCATGAAAAGGTTAAAACTTCTTTAGCAAGAATTACAAGAGCCTATTCAAATACAGAGGAATTTTTAAAAAACTTAAATTCCCAAAACTGGGCCAATAAAGCCATATTAATAAAGGGAGCAAGGGATTTTAAATTTGAAAAAATTAGCCAAGCCTTAGAGACTAAATCTCATGAAACAGTTTTGGAAATTCACCTTTCCAGAGTGGTGGAAAATTTGAATTTTTTCAGAGCCAAATTAAATCCCAATGTGAAAATAATGGCTATGGTAAAAGCCTTTTCCTATGGTTCCGGAAGTTTTGAAATAGCCAGTCTATTGGAGTTTCACAAAATTGATTATTTATCTGTTGCCTATACGGATGAAGGAGTAGAATTAAGAAAGGCCGGAATAAGCACACCTATAATGGTGCTTAATTCTGAGCCAAGCTCCTTCTATGATATTATTGAGTATAATTTGGAGCCAGAAATTTTTAGTTTTAAAAATTTGAAGGAATTTTCACAACTTGTAGAAAGAAGGGGTGAAACAGATTATCCCATCCATTTAAAATTGGATAGTGGTATGAAAAGGCTGGGTTTTCTGGAGCATGAGATGCCAAAATTGATGGAGACCTTGGCCACAAATAAGCTTCTCAAAGTGGCCAGTGTATTTTCTCATCTAGCCGCCTCAGACGATCCCAATCATAAGGATTTTACTCTTGGCCAAATTGAAAAGTTTAAAAGCATGGCCAATCAATTGCAAAAAACTTTGAAATACAATATAGATTTCCACATCCTAAACTCCTCTGGAATTAGCAGTTATCCTGATGCTCAGTTTTCTATGGTTCGCCTAGGAATTGGATTGTATGGTATTAGTCCTTCCAAAAAGGAACAAAATGGCCTTAATCCCATTTCGGAATTATATGCCAGTGTGAGCCAGGTAAAAAATGTAAAGAAGGGGGAAACAGTGGGTTATGGATTGAGTTATATTGCTCCTGAAGACCGAAAGATAGCGATCATTAGCCTTGGTTATGCTGATGGGTTTAGAAGGTCCTTGAGTAATGGCAAGGGAAGGGTTTATATCAATTCTAAATTCTATCCTGTGATCGGAAAGGTGTGCATGGATATGACTATGGTGGATATATCCCAATCTGATATTAAAGAAGGGGATAGGGTAGAAATAATGGGTCCTAATATTTCGGTTTATGAACTAGCAGAAAGAATGGATACTATTCCCTATGAAGTTCTCACTGGAATTTCTCAAAGAGTAAAAAGGGTATATTTTTTCGAGTGAGCCTAGGTTTGACTGCTAGATTTTATCCATTTTGGAACTGGAGGAGGATTAAAATTTTCCATGGCTTCAAACAGTTTGTCTAAACTCTTATGTGCCAATATTAGTTCCATATTTGCCTGGTTTAAAAAACCTTCGGTATTCATTTTTTTGATAAACTCAAGAAGAGAGTCAAAATATGAATTGATATTATAGAGGCCAATAGGCTTTTGGTGTAGCCCTAGTTGACTCCAGGTAAGCATTTCAAATAATTCATCTAAAGTACCAAATCCACCTGGGAGGGTTAGCACCGCATCGCTTAATTCATGCATTATCATTTTCCGTTCATGCATGCTGTTGGTGGAAATAATCTCACTAAGTTCAGGATGAGCGATTTCCTTAGTTTTTAAAAATTCTGGTAAAACTCCAACAACACGGCCATGATGGTCTAGCGAGCCTTGAGCAATAGCCCCCATTATTCCAATTTTTGCTCCTCCATAAATAAGTTCAATATTGGATGCTGCCAAAAATTTTCCCAATTCATAGGCTGCCTCATAAAATCGCGGGTTTTCCCCTGAGCTAGAACCGCAAAAAACTTCGATACTTTTTATTTTCATAATTAAACTAAAAGAAAACCCCCACCATGGGTGAGGGTTTAAAATTGATCTTTTCGATTATTAGGATTTCAATAATTCATCCATAGTATCCCGAGCCACGGCATGGTAATTTGGTCGTGCCTTTTCATAAATACTTATTGCCATATCCTTTTTGCCACTTTCTATCAATGCTTTATAGGTAGGAGTTAAGAATTTTCTTCTTCCAACATTAATTAAAAAGTCCTCTACTTTTGGATAAACAGCTTCGTAGTTATTGCGAATGGTGGGTTGAAACCAAGCGGCAGAAATTTCACTATTGCCACTCTGAGTAAATCCATAGGCGGCATCAAGCGTAGCTAATTTTTTTTGGCCAATTCCTTCCGGTAGGTGGTTGATAAAATGCAACCATTCGTGGGTGGTCCATTTGTCTGTTGTTTCCTTAGCGGGAAGATTTCCACTGCTCATAAACCCCTCAAGTTCGGCGTCTACTAAAACAAATCTATCGGACTTTACCTCTGGGATATTCTTAGGTATTCCTTGTTCATATACCCAATTGTCTATTCCTAGGCTGTCTGCCTGCCCTTCTACCAATAAATTACTTTTTAGATAATCTAGGAAACGTTCAGTATCCATTACTTGGAATTTGAAAGTTTCAAAATAATTTTTCAAAAAGGAATCAAACTTTTCTCTACCTACCTCTTCTTCAATATTTCTTAGGAAGAAATAGCCTTTGTCATAAGGGATTGAAGTAAGTCCGTCATCAGGGTTTCTGCCGGTTAGGTCTAGTTTAAGTTTGGTGTCATTTGGCACATTTTTCATCATGCTATGCGCTTCATGCATTAATCCATCTTTTGCCAAACTAGCAAGCATTTCAGAATAATCTCTACCATATAGAGCTTCCATAATTCGGTGTTCAAAATATACTGTGAAACCTTCGTTTAGCCAGAAATCATCCCAGGTAGAATTGGTTACCAAATTACCACTCCAGCTATGAGCAAGCTCATGAGCAACTAAGCTCACCAGTGACTGATCACCAGCTAGGATTGTGGGTGTTGCGAAGGTTAACCTTGGATTTTCCATTCCTCCAAATGGGAAGGAAGGGGGAAGGACAATAATATCGTATCTATCCCAAGCGTATTTTCCATAAAGTCCTTCAGCAGCTTGAACCATATTTTCCAAATCTTCAAATTCATAAACCGCTTTGTCTAATACACTTGGTTCTGCATAAACACCAGTTCTTTCGCTAATGGGTTTAAAAATAATATCCCCTGCAGAAAGAGCCATCAAATAAGATGGGATGGGTTGTTCCATTTTAAAATTATAAATCCCAGTTTCATTCTTTTCTTGAGGATTATCGGCACTCATCAAGGCGAGCATTCCCGCAGGAACTTTAACCTCTGCATCATAAGTATACCTCACCCCTGGGCCATCTTGGCAAGGAATCCAGGTTCTTGCTAAAATAGCCTGTGATTGAGTAAATAGGAATGGAATTTTTTTACCGGCTGTTTGACTGGGGTCTAGCCACTGAAGAGCTTTAGCTTGTTCTCCGGTTTGGTATTCTATACTAACCTGTTTGGCACCTGAGGGAATATCAATGGTTAGTGGAGAACCCATTTCTTCGTCGAAATCACCAATGCTAAATGTAGCTTCATTATAATCAACACTTACACTATTAATCCTTAGCCCGTAAATATCAAAAACTATATTACTAGCATCCGAAGATGTTTCTATATCCCAATTTGCCGTGCCTTTTATTTGCTTGTTTTCAAAATCTACAAAAGCATTCCAATTTAAATGTTTTACAATGGCCTGATTTGGCTCCGCATAGGAATGTGGATCATTTACATATTTTGGGCTCATTTTTTCGTCTTCAATTGTTTCTGTACTACTTGTGTTTGTGCTATTGTTGCAGGAAAATAACAGCAAGCTTGCTGTAATTGCTGGAAACAGTATAAATTTGTATTTCATTGTGCTTGAACTTTTAGAGCTGCAATATTGCAAATATTTTGAGGATGAACATATTCATTAAAATAATAATTAATACCCTGGCCATATTTATTACGGCTTGGTTGCTCGGCGATGCTGTTATTCTAAATAGTATAATTGCGGCTATTTGGGTGGCTTTGGCCCTTAGTGTTTTTAATGTAACCTTAAAACCTTTGCTTATACTACTTACCCTGCCAGCAACTATTTTTAGCTTTGGCCTTTTTCTTTTTGTAATAAACGCCTTGCTAATAATGGCAGCGGATCATTTGGTTGATGGCTTTGCAGTTTTGAATTTTGGTTGGGCCTTACTTTTTAGTTTGATATTATCGCTGGTGAATTCCTTTTTAGTAAAACTTGGAAAACCAAAATCCCAGAGATCTCGATAATTAGATTAAAGTCTCTCGAACTTTTTTGGGAAGGGTTTTTACCACTTCATCATAGGAATGATCTATCCACTCTAAAATTATTTCATCGGAAATACTAGCATCTACAATAATGGTATTCCAATGTTTTTTACTCATATGATAGCCTGGAATTACACCATCATATTCCTCCCTAAGCTGGATGGCTTTTTCCGGTTCACATTTGAGGTTGATTCTAAAATCCTCAGGTTTTAAACCAGTGAGGGCAAACATTTTGTTGCAAACTTTAAAGACCAAAGTATTATTGTCAAAAGGAAAGCTTTCGCTTACTTCAGGTTTAGCTAAACAGTATTCTCTGAAACTTTCTATATTCATTTTATGTGCAGGCTATTAGATTCGAATTTGCAATATTCTTTTTATTGCCATCTAATTTAATCCAAAAAAGAAAGTGGAAAATGATTTTAGGACTGAGAAATTTCCTTTAAGAATTCATCGGGATTCATAGCATTGTCTACATTAAAATCACCAATTTTTGTTCTTCTTAATTCACTGAGGTGGGCTCCGGAATTTAAGGCTTTCCCAATATCATGAGCAAGGCTTCGTATATAAGTTCCTTTGCTGCATTTTACTCTAAAGTCTATCCTGTGATTGTCTTTCAGGCTAAGTTCTAATTCCATTATTTCAATGGACCTGCTTTTCATTTCAATGCTTTCTCCTCGTCTCGCAGCTTCATAGGCTTTTTCTCCATCCTTTTTTATTGCAGAGAATACCGGAGGTATTTGTTCAATACTACCAAGGAACTGTCCTTTAATACTGTCTACTAAAGATTGATTGATATGGTCAACTGGAAAATTATGGTCTATTTGAGTTTCTAGATCGTAGCTAGGGGTGCTAGCTCCCAATTGGATGCTGCCTGTATATTCCTTGGGCAAGCCCATATACTCATTAATTTTTTTGGTAAAACGACCGGTACAAATAATAAGCAGCCCGGTGGCTAAAGGATCTAAAGTTCCTGCATGGCCAACCTTTATTTTTCGGATATTATATTCCTTTCGGATATTGTAACGAATCTTGTTTACAGCATCGAAGGATGTCCAGGTAAGAGGTTTATCAATTAATAATACCTGACCATTTAGGAAATAATCGGCGCTGTAGGAATTTGTCAAAGGATTACAGAGGCTATAGAGAATATACCAATCGCGAAGCAATAAAGGGCAAAAAAGTTAAGATTGAATTTTTTTACAATATCAATCATCCAATTACAAGCCCAAAGTCCGGTAATAAAAGCTGCCCCAAAAGCCAATAGCAAATTCATAGAATCCGCAGTTCCAGAACTTAAGGCACCATCCATAATATCTTTTAAGATTTTACCAAAAATTAGTGGTACTACCATCAAAAATGAAAATCGTGCAGCCTTTTCTCGATCTACTTTTAAGAGTACAGAGGTGGAAATAGTGGCTCCACTTCTACTTATTCCGGGAAGAATTGCAATGGCTTGTGCAATTCCGATAATGATGGCATCTTTTCTTGAAACTTCGCGTTTTCCAGGTTTAGCATTATTGGCAAAAAACAATAAAAATCCAGTTACTAAAAGCATGGCTCCAACCAATAGAACATTTCCTGTAAATAAATTTTCAATTTGCTCTTCAAATAATAGTCCAACCAAGGCCGCTGGAATCATTGAAATTACAATTCTCAAGCTAAACTGGAATTCCTCATTAGACTTGAATTTGAAAAGACCTTTAACAATATGAATAACTTCGTGGCGGTAAATAACCATGGTAGCCAATGCGGTTGCGAAATGCACCACTACGGTAAACATCATACCTTCCTCAGGAACGCTATTGTCTCCTAAAAGGTGTTTGGCAAGTTCAAGGTGACCACTACTACTTACAGGTAGAAATTCTGTAAGACCTTGAATGATTCCAAGGATAATAGCTTCTATTTTATTCATCTCCTGGTTTTGACATTATAGCAAAAACTTCTACTAAAAGGCCGGCTAAGATAAAAATTGGTGCCCAAATGAGCCTTTGAGGTGAAAATATTTCGGGATTGAAAACATTTGGATCATCACTTCCTCCACCAATCATTAGAATATAACCGATAGTCATAAGTACAACTCCAACAACCATTAATAGGTAGTTTTTCTTTCCAAAAACAAAATTCTGCTTTTCCATAATCGTCAAAAATATAGTTGATCTGTTTTTAATTTCAGATACTTTTTAAGGGCAAAAAAGGTACATGTCATGGAGATAAATATCCCCATTATTAATACTCCTGCAAACAAAATGGCAATTAGTTTACTATCGTTCATTACCGCCACATCAGGATAGGTATTAATAGTATAATACAAAAGGCCAAAAATAAATGAACAAGCAATGATACCACCAATTAATCCATGTTGGAAACTCCTCCAAATAAAGGGTCTCTGGATAAATGTTTTGTTGGCTCCTACCAATTGCATAGTTTTAATTAAAAACCTTTTGGAATAAATAGATAGTCTTATAGAACTATTAATTAAACCAATGGCTATTAAACTGAGCAATATGCACCCAACAATTAAAATAAGTCCTATTCTTTCGATATTATCGTTCATCAACTGGATGAGCGGTTTGTCGTAGACAACTTCACTAACTAAATTATTTGCTGCAAACTCCTGTTCTAGCTCCTTTAATTTTTCTGGAATTACAAATTCTGCTTTGAGTTTTAATTCAATGGTGTTTAGGAGGGGGTTATATCCTAAAAATTCAATAAAATCCTCTTCTAGTTCGAGTTTCAATTCTTCTGCCGCTTCCTCTTTGGAAATATATTCGCTTCCTTTTACATATTCAGATAAATCCAAACTTTTTTGAAATTGTTTTACCTCCACCTCTGAAGCATCATCCTTCAAAAGTAAATTAATAGCGAAATTTTCTTTTACTTCTTTTGATATACTCTCGGCATTGAGCAGGAGTAAGCCGAACAATCCTAGAACAAAAAGTACCAAGGAAATACTTATTACCACAGAGGCATAAGAGGATCTTAACCTTCTTCGAGTATATTTTTCAGGATTGTTTGCCATTTTTCTTTTATGGACGGCTAAATTAATAAAAAATGATCCGCTACAATTTAATAATGTCGTTAATGAAATCTAAAAAGGATTTCGAGAATAATAAGCCTTTGTTAAAGATTCTTAAGTCCCTTAAATTATCGGATAAGATTTTAACAAATCTATCTTAACAGAAAGATCTTAAAGGACATATTTGACTGGGCAACAATGCTATTTTAGCCTTACTAACAAAACTCTACTAATAGTGAAGAAGCTCGTCTTCAAAATTTTATTTCTAATTATCATCCTCATACCCCTTTGGAGCTTTTTGCTTTGGTGGTTCTGGCCCAGTAGTAGTTTTTCTGCACTGGTGATGGATAAAAGTGATGGATCGTTTCAAGATCAGAGGCAAGCGTCTCATTGGATTTTCAACAATGAAAAAATTAAAAATGAAAATTTAGGGAATCCTACAAATCAAGAATTGGATTCAGAGTTTTCTAATTTGGATCAACTAAAAGCTGAGCAAATCGATAGTTTGGCTGAGGAATTAGAAATGATCTATTACGTTGAGGTTTCAGATAAGGTTCCTCATCAGTTTTCGCAAGACACTTTAAATTCTCTAGACAGTTCCCAAAGTTCTTCCTTGAGTTTAGGGGATATTAGGTTATTGAAAAAGATGAAGGGTGATTCCAAGCTGCTAATTGCAGAGTTTAATGCCCTTCTCAATCCCATTTCAGATGGATCTAAACGAGAGCTGGAAAATATTTTCCAATTAAATTTTAAAGGTTGGATTGGAAAATATTTTGAGAATATTTCGGCGACAAATCCGGAAATTCCACTTTGGATTAAGGAAGCCTATAAAGAGTTTTGGAATGAAGAGTATGCCTTTCCAGATAATGAAGGTGTAATCCTTTGTCACCAAAGTGGTAAAATTGTGGTTTTGGAATTGGGAGAAAGTTTGATCAATGCCCTACCTATGGTTCATGCCGACCTTAGTAATATGGAAAAATACCAATTGCCAAATTTTGCCGCTTTCCCATTTTGGTTTGATATTAATGAAGCCCAAAATGAGGAGGATGTTATTGCAACATTTAAGATTCAAACCAATAAAAAGGGAGATTCTATTCTTCACAAACATGGAATTCCCAATAAATTTCCGGCCATAATCGGCCCCTCAAATTCGAGCTTTAACTATTACTTTTGTGGTGACTTTGCGGACAATCCTGTTTTAAAAAGACTATCCTATTTTAAAGGTGTTGGTCTTATCTCTAGGTTGCTTTATACCGTTGGTGATAAATCAGATAGAAAGGCCTTTTTCTGGAATTTCTATAGACCCTTAATGATCAATATCCTTGACCAATACCGGAACCAAGAAGAAAACATCAATGATTTGGATAGTTTAAATGCTGTAGATTCGATTCCGCCTGTCTTGGATGATTATCAAAATAGAGACTCCTTAATGGAAGATTCAGAGGAATTGGATAGTCTTAACAATATTTCCAATGATGAACTTGAACAAGATTATCCGGCAAGAGTGGAAAATAATGGCCAAGGCTGGAGGATTGTTATTGCAAGTTTAAAATCAGAGGAAGGAACGAAGCGATATTTAAAAGAGCTAAACAATCCGCAGATTTCTGCAGTTTGGGTTGATTTTTTAGAGACCAATAGAATCACATTTGGGCCATTTTCAAATCTTGGGGAAGCGCAAATAAAATATCAAGAGGTATTAAGTGCATTCCCCGAAGCTTGGATGATAAAGTTCTAATTCATAGATTCCTAATTTCTTAATTTGGGAGTATACTTATGAATATTGCAGTTTTTTCAGGTGCCGGTATGAGCGCTGAAAGTGGTTTAAAAACCTTTAGGGATAATAATGGTCTCTGGGAGGAATACAATGTTTACGAAGTTGCCACTCCAGAGGCTTGGGGAAAAAATCCAAAACTAGTATTAGAATTTTACAATCAAAGGCGAAGACAATTGTTGGATGCAAAACCAAATCCAGCGCATATTCTATTAGCGGATCTTGAGAAAGAACATCAGGTAAATATTATAACCCAGAATATTGACGACTTGCATGAAAGGTCTGGTTCTACTGATGTTTTACACCTACATGGAGAATTGAGAAAATCACAGAGCTCTAAATATCCAAATCTCGTTTATGAAATTCCAAATTGGGAATTGAAAATTGGTGATGTATGTGAAAAGGGATTTCAATTGAGGCCAAATGTAGTATGGTTTGGGGAGCCCGTTCCTATGATGTACACAGCTGAAAAAATTGTTGCCGGATGTGATCTTTTAATAGTAATTGGGACTTCCTTAAACGTTTATCCCGCTGCAGGATTGCTGCACTCAGTAAGTTCTAATACACCCATTTATGTAATAGACCCTGCAGATATTGATATTTCAGCTTATAAAAACTGTCGTCATATTCAAAAAAGTGCGAGTGATGGTTTAAAGAAATTAATTCACGACTTAGAATTCAATACATTATGGGGAAAAGAATATATATTGTTATATATTTGCAGTCTCAAAGAGGGGACATTAGTCCCCTCTTTTAGTAAGAGTATATGATCGATTCAGAGAAAGTTAAGGAACTAACAGAGGAAGCAATTGCTACCGAAGAGGGCTTTTTGATAGACCTGAAAATCAGTGCTGATGCGAAGATCAAGATTTTAGTAGACCATCTCGAAGGGATGAGCGTAGAAATGCTCATGCGAATAAGTAGACATGTTGAACACAATTTAGATCGCGAAGAAAATGACTTCGCTATTGAAGTTTCTTCTCCAGGTATTGATGTTCCCTTTAGCGTAAATCAACAGTATACTAAAAATATTGGGCGTCCGGTAATTATTACCCTGCTTGATGAAAGTAAGAAAAGTGGTGATTTGATTAAATTTGAGAATGAAGAAGTCACCATTAAATGGACTGAAAAAGTTCCTAAACCTGTCGGTAAAGGAAAAATGAAAGTTGACAGAGAGGAAGTAATTCCTTTAAAAGAGATTAAAGAAACAATTTTAGAACTAAGATTTTAAAGATTTAAGAGAATGGAAAATCAGGCTATCATAGAAAGTTTTTCCGAGTTTAAGGACGAGAAAAATATTGATAGGGTAACCTTAATGGCTATCATTGAGGAGGCTTTTCGTAATCAGCTACTTAAAAAATATGGTACTGATGAGAATTTTGATATAATCGTAAACCCAGATAAGGGAGACCTTGAAATTTGGCAGAATAGAGTAATTGTTGCCGACGGTGAAGTTGAAGAAGATAATCTTGAAATTGAACTTTCAGAGGCCTTGAAAATTGAGCCAGATTTTGAAGTTGGCGAAGAAGTTTCTGAAGAGGTTAAGTTAATTGACCTTGGACGGAGATTTGTTTTGGCTTTCCGCCAGAATCTCGTTCAGAAAATTCAGGAACATGATAATGGAATCATCTACAAAAAATACAAAGACCTTGAAGGAGAGATTCTTACTGGAGAAATTCACCACGTAAGACCTAGAGCTGTTATTATTTATGATGATGATCAAAACGAATTAGTTTTACCTAAAGATCAGCAAATCCAAGGGGATTTCTATAGAAAGGGTGATACCGTCAGAGCAGTTGTAAAATCTGTAGACCTTAGAGGAAATAAGCCTGTTATTATCCTTTCTAGAACCAGTCCTAAATTTTTGGAAAAACTTTTTGAACAAGAAATTCCAGAGGTGTTTGATGGATTAATTGTAGTGAAAAAAGTGGTTCGTGAACCAGGTGATAAGGCCAAAGTTGCAGTTGAATCTTATGATGATAGAATAGACCCAGTTGGGGCTTGTGTTGGAATGAAAGGAAGTAGAATTCACAGTATTGTTCGTGAATTAGGTAATGAAAATATTGATGTAATTAATTACACCAGCAATAACCAATTGTTTGTTCAAAGAGCTTTGAGCCCAGCAAAAATCACCTCAATTACTTTAGATGAGGAGAATTTAAAAGCAGAAGTTTTCCTAAAACCAGACCAAGTTTCTTTGGCTATTGGTAAAAAGGGGATGAACATTAAATTAGCAGGACAGCTAACCGGTTATGAAATCGATGTTTATCGTGATGTAGATGAGGATGAGGATATCGAATTAACAGAATTCGCAGATGAAATCGAAGACTGGATTATTATTGAATTAAAAGCTAAGGGTTGTGATACTGCTCGCAGTGTACTAGATTTAAGTGTTGAAGAACTTGTATCTAGAACAGACCTCGAAGAAGAAACTATCGAGGAAGTGAGAGGTATACTTCGATCCGAATTTGAAGAATAAAGGAAACCAAGTTTATGGCAGAAAAGTCTCTAAGACTTAGTCAATTAGCAAAAGAGTGTAACACTGGTGTAAGCACCGTGATGGACTTTTTAGCTGAGCAGGGCCTCGATGAAAAGATGAGACCCACCACCAAGATTAGTGAGGAATATATTCAGCTCACCCTGGAGAAGTTTGCCCCAGATAAAGCGAGAAAGGAAGCCTCCGAAAAGGTGAGTCAACAGAAAAAAGAGGAAAAAGAAGCCCTACGTGCGGAGAAGGAAGGTTCAACACCAGAAGTGGTGGAAGATTCTCCTGCCGCAGAGGAAAAACTGATCAAAGGAAGGGCCGGTGAATTATCAGGGCCTAAAATGATCGGTAAAATCGATTTGGATAAACCTGTAGCCAGTCCTCCAGAACCTCAATCCAAAGAAGCTGAAAAGCCAAAAGAGGAAATTCCACAAGAACCTCCTGCAGCTGAAACTCCAAGTCCTAAACCTGATTCTAAAACTGAAGCTGTTGCCGAATCTCCAGTAGAAGCGGAAAAACCGGAAGCCAAGGAAGATAAAATAGAAGAAGCCAAACCTGAACAAGCTAAACCTGAGCCTAAACCTGAACCTGTAGAGGAAAAGGAAAAAGAAGAAGTAAAGCCTGCAGCGAAAGCTGAAACCAAGGTTGCGGATGAGAAAAAGCTTGAAGTAAAAGAAGAGGTAAAACCTGAAATAACTGAAAGCCCTGCTGAAAAGACCGAAGCAGCCGAAAAGCCAGAAACTGAGGCAATTAAAACCGAGGACAGTAAAGCCTCTGAAGAAGTTGCTGAAGAAGCAACCGAGGGTAGTGGTGATGGAAAGATTACTACCAAATTTCAAAAACTTTCTGGACCTAAATTTACCGGTGAAAAGGTAGATCTCAGCAAATTTGAAAAACCCAAAAAGAAAAAGGTTGCTAGCAGTGCAGATAGCAAAACTAGCCCTGGGAAAAAGCGACAAAGAAAAAGGATAGTTAAGCCCGGTGAGTCGAATACAAATACCGGCGGCAATAGATCAACAAATGCCGGAGGTGGAAATAGAGGTCCCCAAAGACCAGGAGCAGGAAATCGCGGTAGAGGTCGCAAGCAAGAACCAAAAAGAGAATTAACACCAGAGGAAATCCAAAAGCAAATCAAGGAAACTCTTGAAAAGCTTACCGGTGGTGGTAAAAAGAATAAAGGCGCAAAGCTTAGAAGAGATAAAAGAGACAGGCATAAGGAGCAACAAGCTCTTGATGAACTTCGTCAGGAAGAAGAAAGCAAAACTATTAAGGTAACAGAATTTGTAACCGTTAGTGAGCTGGCAAACATGATGAATGTTTCCGTAAATGAAATTATTTCTGCATGTATGTCTCTTGGGATGATGGTAACCATGAATCAAAGATTAGATGGTGAAACTCTAAACATTGTTGCCGAAGAATTTGGATATACCGTAGAATTTGTAAGTGCCGATGTAACAGATGCCATGGAGGTAATTGAAGATGCTGAAGAGGATCTTGTACCTAGAGCACCAATTGTTACTGTAATGGGTCACGTAGATCATGGTAAAACCTCACTTTTGGATTATGTTAGAAAGGCAAATGTTATTGCCGGTGAATCTGGAGGAATAACCCAGCATATTGGAGCCTATTCTGTACAATTAGAAGGTGGGCAGCATATTACTTTCCTTGATACTCCTGGTCACGAAGCTTTTACAGCGATGAGGGCAAGGGGAGCGAAAGTTACAGATATTGCAATTATTGTAATTGCTGCAGATGATGATGTAATGCCTCAAACGAAAGAGGCTATTAGTCATGCCCAAGCTGCTCAAGTGCCTATCGTATTTGCTATTAATAAAGTAGATAGAGAAAGTGCAAACCCAGAAAGGATTAAAGAATCCTTAGCTCAAATGAACTTGTTAGTAGAAGATTGGGGTGGAAAAGTTCAGTCTCAAGAGATTTCTGCAAAAACAGGTTTGGGAATTGATGAACTTTTAGAAAAGGTATTACTAGAATCTGAATTACTAGAGCTAAAAGCCAATCCAGATAGGAATTCTAATGGTACTATCGTTGAGGCTTCCCTAGATAAAGGAAGAGGATATTTAGCAACGATTTTAGTTCAAAATGGAACTTTGAAAATCGGAGATTATGTATTAGCAGGCCAATATAGTGGTAAGGTAAGAGCCATGTTGGATGAAAGAGGACATAGGTTAAAAGAAGCCGGCCCTGCCCAGCCAGTGAGTATTCTTGGGCTAGATGGAGCTCCACAAGCAGGTGATACTTTCACTGTAATGGATGACGAAAAGGAAGCAAAAAATATTGCAGCCAAGCGTACTCAATTACAACGTGAGCAAAGTGCTAGAAGTCAAAAGAACCTTACTCTAGAAGAAATAGGAAGACGTTTGGCAATTGGAGATTTCCAAGAGTTGAATATTATTGTAAAAGGGGATGTGGATGGTTCTATTGAAGCATTGGCAGATTCTTTACAAAAGCTTTCTACAGAAGAAATACAAGTAAATATTATTCACAAAGCTGTAGGGCAAATTAGTGAATCCGATATTTTATTAGCAGCAGCATCTGATGCTATTATTGTAGGTTTCCAAGTAAGGCCATCTGCTAGTGCAAGAAAAGTTGCAGAACGTGAAAATGTTGATATTAGATTGTACTCTATTATTTATGCTGCTATAGATGAGATTAAGGATGCTATGGAAGGTATGCTCTCTCCAGATGTGAAAGAGGAAATCGTTTGTAATGTTGAGGTTCGCGAAACTTTCAAAATTTCTAAAGTTGGAACCATTGCAGGGTGTTTTGTTCTGGATGGTACTATTACCAGAAACACAAGAATTCGCTTAATACGTGATGGAGTTGTTGTTTATACTGGTGAACTAGGTTCTTTAAAACGCTTTAAAGACGATGTTAAGGAGGTGAAGAAAGGTTATGAATGTGGATTGAACATCGATAAGTTTAATGATATTAAAATTGGAGATATCATTGAAGGTTTTGAAGAAGTAGAAGTGAAAAAGACCCTAAGTTAATAGGGATTTGATAAAGCAAAAAAAAACCTGATTCATTGAATCAGGTTTTTTTTTGTCTCCATTAGATTTTAATTTTCGATAGCTAGATCTAGCTGTTGACCTTTTTGTGCTGCTTTGCTATCCATTCCTGCTCCTAGCGCTATTCCAATTCCCATCCCAATCGGCAGGCCGATCCCTAATAAGGCAAGATTGCTAATGGCAAAGCCAAAAGCAATTCCTAGAGGTACTCCAAATACTCCCAATCCTAAAGGCATCCACATCATGGTATAATGGCCTTTTCGCACTAGTTTCAGTTCTTTCTCTAGATGTTGGAAAATTTTTACTTGGGCCTTCCTCATAAATTGAAGAAGTTTTTTATCATCCAGCTGCTGCTCATTAATCTCCTTTAATTGATGATTTATAAACTCCACACTAGAATTGGGAATATTATGAGCTTTCAGGCTGTCCAAGATTTTATGAAAATAATCGATTTTCTTTTGAAGTTTGGTATTGGATTTCGGGTTTAAACCCTCTCTTAATTGGATAAATTCCATAGCTTAAATTCAATTGCAAATATTATAGTTTGGGCAGCTTGATGGTGGTTTTTACAATAAAACTACCGGTAAATTCATCCTGAATTTCATTCAAAAATTTTTCCGCTTCAATTTTGGTTCTAAATCTCCCAACTTGTATTCGATATTCTGGAGCTTCATAAACCATTTCTGATGGAATTTTAGGGTAGGCTTTAAAAAACTCGGACCTTTTACTGAGGCATATATTTTTTTTGCCATTATAAATCTGAACACAATAACCTTCAATACCTTCTTTAGTTTCTTCTTGATAGGTCTTCATCAAATCTTCAAAACCCTCCGGTGTTTGAATTTTGATATTTTGAATTTGGAGGCTGTCATTTGATTGAGCAACAATAGGATTGCTAAATTTTAAACTAAACAAAACCAACAATAGAATGGGTGATAATCTCATGATCTTCGCTGCAATTTTCACAAATGTAAGGCGATTTGGGCAACGGGCATTTAGGGTGGATTATTATTTAGAACCAATTTAAATTGTGATTGATTTATATTAACACTTCTTTAAACCCCTTTAAGTTTTAAATTTGCGCCCAGAAGTACGACCAGCTATATTTATATGGTATATACAATGAAAAACCGCTTTAACCGACGCTTGCCGCAAGCCTTACTTTCTATATTATTGGTATTGAGTACTTTCTTCGTTTCCGCTCAGGAAATTGAAGGAGATGTGGCCAAAGGAAAATCTCTCTTTAATGCTAAATGTGCTTCATGCCATAAGCTTAATAAAAAAGTTATTGGACCTGCCCTCGCAGGCGTAACAGAAAGAAGAACCCGCGAATGGCTTCAAAAATGGATTCGTAACAACCAAGAGTTAAGAGAAAGTGGAGATGCAGATGCTATCGCCATTTTTGAAGAGTATAATGGTTCTGTGATGACTCCTTTTCCTGGTCTTACCGATGAGGATATTGATAATATCCTGGCCTATACAGCTGCGCCTCCTCCAAGTCCTGTTGGCCCTCCCGTTGAAGGTGGTGGTGAAGTGAGTGCTGAGTCTGACAATACTATGGTATTGGTGGTTCTGGGAAGTATCCTCTTGTTTCTAGTTTTTCTTTTAACAAGAGTAAAAAACACTTTAAAAACGGTTAAGGGCGATCCTACATCTACTATTGCAGAGGATGCGGATAGAATTACAAGAACAGCTCTTAAAAACCCGAAAATCACAACCCTTCTTACTATTTTAATAGCCATTGTCTTTTTACAACAATTGTATTTAGGTTTAATGGAGATTGGAGTAAAACAAGATTACCAGCCAGAACAGCCAATTAAATTTTCACACAAACTACATGCAGGTGAAAATCAGATCGACTGTAATTATTGTCATTATGGTGCTCGAAAGGGTAAGCATTCGAATATTCCATCTGCTTCCGTTTGTATGAATTGTCATATGAATATTTCAGAAGGGCCTAAATACGGTGAAACTGAAATTGCAAAAATTTACGATGCTGTAGGTTGGGATTCAGAAAACGCAAAGTATATTGAAAACTATGATGTGAAACCTATCAAATGGATTCGTATTCATAATTTACCAGATTTAGCTTATTTCAACCACTCTCAACATGTTACCGCCGGTCAAGTTGAATGTCAGACTTGCCATGGTCCAATTGAAGAGATGGAAGAAGTTTACCAATATTCTCCATTAACTATGGGATGGTGTGTGAATTGTCACCGCGAAACTAAAGTTAAGGTGGAGTCCAATGAATACTACACAGAAATGCATGAAAAGCTGAAGGAGAAATTCGGTGATGATGCAGAAATTACTGTAGAAATGATTGGTGGTTTGGAATGTGGCAAGTGTCACTATTAATTTTTGAATAATCTTTCCTAATAATAATGGCAGAAACTAAAAAATACTGGAAAGGAATTGAAGAGCTTCACGACTCTGACATTGTAAAGAACTTACAAGAGAATGAGTTTGCTTCTGAAATTTCTAACGAAGAGTTTCTTGGGGATAAAGAAAGCTTGGATAGCTCAAATACGAGTAGAAGAGATTTTCTAAAGTATGTAGGATTTTCCACAGCAGCAGCGACTTTAGCAGCTTGCGAAACCCCAGTGATTCAGTCCATTCCTTATGTGGTGGCACCTGAAGAAATAATTCCCGGAATTGCTAATTATTACGCAAGTTCCTATTTTGATGGAGCGGATTATGCCTCTATTCTTGTGAAAACAAGAGAGGGTCGTCCTATTAAAATTGAAAATAATAAAATGGCGGCCATTAATGGCGGAGCAAATGCCCGTATCCATGCCTCCGTTTTAAACTTATACGACGCCACTCGTAGTCGCTTTCCACTTGTGAATGCTGAGCGTCAGAGTTGGAACAAATTCGATGCCTCTGTAATGGCTGATTTGGAAGCAGCTGCAGCTAGCGGAAAACAAATTGTTTTTCTTACTTCTACTGTAATTAGCCCAAGTTTTAAGGCTATTGTTGCTGAGTATAAAGCTAAATATGAAAATTTTAAACACGTTAGTTATGACGTGTTTTCCTATTCTGGAAAGTTAGATGCTTATGAAGCGATGACTGGAAAGAGGGCCTTCCCAATGTATAAATTCCAAAATGCTAGCGCGATTGTAAGTTTCGACGCTGATTTTCTTGGTGATTGGATTGGGCAAAATGTTAGTGCAGAATATGCTAGCAGAAGAAAGCCAGGAAAAAATATGTCGAGACATGTACAGTTCGAATCAAATTTGAGTCTAACTGGTAGTAATGCAGATCAAAGACATAAATTAAAGCCTAGCCAGGTTGGTACTGCTCTTGTTGCTTTACACAATGAGATTGCTAGTGCTAAGGGTGAATCAACATTTGATAGCGCTAAAGCTTCTCCAGAAATTAAAGCTGCCGCTAAGGATTTGATTAAAGCTGGAAAAAATGGCTTGGTGGTTTCCGGACATAATAGTAAGGATATTGAAGCTCTTGTTATTGCCATCAATAAACTTCTAGGAAACGATGGAAATGTAGTAGATTATTCAAAAAGAACCTATCTACGTCAAGGGAATGATAAGGATATGGCTCAATTAATCACTGATATGAACAGTGGAAATGTTGGTGCTTTATTTATGGATAATATTAATCCGGTTTACAGATTTGCCAATGATGGTAAATTTGAAGCTGGTATGAAAAAAGTAGGATTAACTCTTTCTTTTACTGAAAAGAATGATGAAACTGCTTCTAAGGCCAAATACCTTTGTTCAAAAAATAATTACCTGGAAAGTTGGGGTGATGCCATGCCAGCTGATGGACATTATAGCCTACAACAGCCAGTAATTAGCCCCTTGTTCAATACACGTCAAACTGAAGATTGTTTATTGAAATGGTTGGGTAAAGAAGAATCTTACAATGATTATCTAGCCGCCAATTGGTCTGCCAATATTCTTAATGGTGGCAACTGGAATCAAGCTCTTCACGACGGTGTTTTTGCGGCTTCTACCTCTGCAGTAGAAGAAGTGATCACAGATATTGTTGAGGATGTTAGTAATGCCCTGAGTGGAGATATGAATCATGCTTCAGAAGCGGCATCAAGATTATTAAAAACTAAATCCAGTGATTTTGAAGTCCTTTTTTATCAAAAGGCTGGAATGGGGGCAAGTGTATTGGCAAATAACCCTTGGTTATTAGAATTGCCAGATCCTGTTACAAGATTATCTTGGGATAATTATGTTACTATGAGCGCAGTAGATGCTGTTGCTTTAGAAGTAATGAATAGAAATTTAGCCGATGGAGCTTTAAATGGTAGCATTGTTACCCTAAAAGCAAACGGTAAAGAAATAAATGCCCCAGTATTAATTCAACCTGGTCAGGCAGCTGGAACTATTGGTTTGGCTATTGGCTATGGAAGGGAAGGTGCAGGAAAAGCAGCGGATAAAGTAGGAGTAAATGCATTTGCTTTGATGAATGGTTCTCACTCTGCTGCTGTAAGCATTGCAAAAGCTGAAGGAGAGCATGAATTTGCTAGCTTCCAGTTGGCCCATACAATGATGGGAAGGAAGATTGTAAATGAAGTTTCTTTAGATACTTATTTAAACAAACCTGCCAAAAGTGAGGGAGGAAAAGGTTGGAACCAACCTACAGTTTTTGAAACATTTAAAGGGCCTTTGTCTGCAGAGGAAACCAACCTTTGGGATGATTTTGATCATGAAACAGGACATATGTGGAATATGTCAATTGACCTTAACCTTTGTAATGGTTGTGGTGCCTGTGTTATTTCATGTCATTCAGAAAACAATGTGCCTGTTGTTGGAAAAGAAGAGATCAGAAAAAATAGAAATATGCACTGGTTGCGTATCGATAGATACTATAGCAGTGATATGAATGAAGAAGTAGCTGAGAAAGAAGGCTATGAAGGATTAGGTATTTTGCCTGGATCTAAAGGTGTTACAGATATGTTTGCCGAAATGGAAAAAGCCTCTGCTAGCCCAGAAGTTGTATTCCAGCCAGTAATGTGTCAGCATTGTAATCATGCACCTTGTGAAACGGTTTGTCCAGTTGCTGCAACAACACACAGTAATGAGGGATTGAATCAAATGACTTATAACCGTTGTATTGGTACTAGATATTGTGCCAACAACTGTCCTTATAAAGTAAGAAGGTTTAATTGGTTTGAATACCATAATAAGCCAGAGCGTTTCGGAGTGAATTACGCTATGAACGACGATATTGGTAAAATGGTGTTAAACCCAGATGTTACCGTACGTACTCGTGGAGTGATGGAAAAATGTTCTTTCTGTATCCAGAAAATTCAATTAGGAAAGCTGGATGCTAAGAAGAAGGGACAGAAAATTAAGGATGGTCAGGTTCAAACTGCTTGTCAATCTGCATGTGATACTGGTGCTATTACATTTGGAGATGTAAATGATAAAGATAGTGCTGTATTTAAATTGAAATCAGATGATAGAATGTATCATTTGTTGGAAGATGTAGGTACACAACCATCGGTATTTTATCAGACAAAAGTTAGAAACAGAGCTTAATAAAATTATAAAGATCAACGTATGCATTACGAAGCTCCGATAAGGACTCCATTAATTACAGGCGAAAAGAGCTACCACGATATTACTGTGGATGTAGCCAGACCTGTAGAATCTAAGGCTCCTAGATCTTGGTGGATCGTATTTTCATTATCCCTAGCAGCATTCCTTTGGGGTGTTGGCTGTATTCTTTACACTATTGGTGTGGGAATCGGAGTTTGGGGTTTGAATAACACTGTAGACTGGGCCTGGGATATTACCAACTTTGTATGGTGGGTAGGTATTGGGCACGCAGGAACCCTTATTTCTGCTGTACTTTTGCTATTCCGTCAGAAATGGAGAATGTCAATTAACCGTTCTGCTGAGGCGATGACAATTTTTTCTGTTATTCAAGCAGCGCTTTTCCCAGGTATTCATATGGGACGTATTTGGCAAGCCTATTATGTATTCCCAATTCCTAATCAATTTGGATCTTTATGGGTAAACTTTAATTCACCATTGCTTTGGGATGTATTTGCCATCTCAACTTATTTCTCAGTTTCTGTTGTATTCTGGTATGTAGGATTAATTCCAGATTTTGCAATGATTAGGGATCGTGCTGTACGTCCAGTTACAAAACATATTTATAAAATTTTAAGTTTTGGTTGGGGTGGTAAAGCAAAACACTGGCAAAGATTTGAGGAAGTTTCTCTTGTTTTAGCTGGATTAGCTACTCCACTGGTATTATCTGTACACACTATTGTATCCATGGACTTTGCTACATCAGTAATTCCAGGATGGCATACCACTATTTTCCCACCCTATTTTGTTGCCGGTGCAATATTCTCTGGATTTGCCATGGTACAAACCCTATTGATTATCGTAAGAAAAATGTTCAAAATGGAAGATTATATTACCATTGAACATATTGAAATGATGAACATTGTAATTATGCTTACCGGATCAATCGTTGGTGTAGCTTATATTACAGAGTTGTTTATTGCCTGGTATAGTGGTGTGGAATATGAACAATATGCATTTTTAAATAGGGCAACAGGGCCTTATTGGTGGGCCTATTGGAGTATGATGACATGCAATGTGTTTAGCCCACAGTTTATGTGGTTTAAAAAATTGAGGACAAGTATCATGTTTACCTTTATTATTTCTATAGTAGTAAACATAGGTATGTGGTTTGAGCGATTTGTAATTATTGTTACTTCGCTACACAGAGATTATCTTCCATCTTCTTGGAGTATGTTCTCCCCCACATTTGTTGATATTGGAATCTTTATAGGTACAATTGGTTTTTTCTTTGTTTTATTCCTTCTTTATGCAAGAACATTCCCTGTTATTGCACAGGCAGAATTGAAAACAATTTTGAAATCTTCTGGAGAGAACTTTAAAAAATTACACGATCAGGATGGCCACTAATCACAGTACTACAATAATCAGTGCCTTGTTCGATGACGATGATGTGTTATTGAAAGGTGTTAAAGATGTAAGAGCCAAGGGCTATAACATCAACGAGGTGTACAGTCCATTTCCAGTACATGGACTAGATCACGCTCTTGGATTGAAAGGAACTAGAATAGCCATTGCTGCATTTATGTATGGATGTCTAGGTCTGATTACAGCGATCTCATTAACCTATGGAATGATGATAGTTGATTGGCCAATGAATATTGGTGGTAAGCCAAGTTTTTCTTGGGGAGAAAATATGCCAGCATTTGTGCCTATTATGTTTGAATTAACGGTATTTTTTGCCGCTCACTTAATGGTATGGACATTCTTTATTAGAAATGATATTTATCCAGGAAGAAAAGCTCAAAATCCAGACCCAAGAACAACAGATGACAAGTTCTTGATGGAAGTTGAATTAAAAGGTGATAAAGAAGAATTAATGTCTCTTCTTCGCGATAGCGGAGCAATAGAGATTAGCGAAACTCATAACTAAGGTATCGATGCTTAAGAAGAACATTTTTACCATAATAGCCATGATCTCAGGAGCTTTTTTATTGAGTTCATGCGGTAACGACAAAACCTCTACAGGTTGGGAATATATGCCCGATATGTATAGAGGACCAGCTCTAGAGGCCTACCAGCCAAATAGTTTTTTTGCTGATAGCCTAGCTTCAAGAAAACCCGTAGCAGGAACCATTGCTAGAGGTTTTATGAGCTATGAGAAGTTTGAAAATACGCCAGAAGGTTATGAACTAGCCAAGGCGAATATGAAAGCTCCAGCTTCCATCGAAATGAATGAAATGAATCTTGAAGAAGCCGCTAAATTGTATGGCATTTTCTGTTCTCATTGTCATGGAGCCAAAGGTGATGGACAAGGTATACTTATGAAAAGAGAGAAGTTTTTGGGTATACCGTCCTATGCAGATCGCGAAATTACAGAAGGAAGTATTTTCCATGTTATAACCTATGGTAAAGGAGTTATGGGCCCACATGCTGCTCAGCTTACACCAGAGGAAAGATGGAAAGTAGGCCAACATGTATTAAACCTTCGCAAGGCTTTAACTGGCGAAGTAGAAGAGACCCAAGTAGAAGTTGTGGAAGTAGCTGAAGATGCTACAGAAGCAATTGCTGAGGATAAGCAAGACACAAACCATCAATCCTAAGTTCAATAGTATATGTTTGAATTTACCGGAAAATTAAAGACACTAACCTTCGTATTAATGCTAATCGGGGCAATATCCATAGGCGCAAGCTTTATGGGCGGAGGAGAAGATCACCACGGAGATGCTGATCATACAGAACAACACCACGATGCAGATCATGCTGAAGAGGCTCATGGACATCATGGCGCAGCCGAACATGCAGATTCTCATTCTTCTGATCATGGCGATAAAAACCTTATTTATAAGGAAAGTGGACGTGTAGAACATGAACATTATGAGGATGATTTTCATAAAAGTTCTCCTAGAGCTACCAGAGAAAATAATCATTTTTATTCTTCTCCAGAACATCATGATGCCGAACATGCTCATCATCAAAAGGCCAATAAACCTTGGGCGAACCTAATGGTGAACAATTTCTTTTTCTTGGCTTTAGCATTAGGTGCTCTATTTTTCCTAGCTATACAATATGCCGCTCAAGCAGGATGGTCTATCGTAGTTACAAGAATTATGGAAGCTATGGCACAATATATTGCCATTCCGGTATTAATCTTATTGGTGCTTATCGTTTTCGGATTAAACCATAGTCACCACCTTTGGCACTGGATGGCGGAAGGTATCATGGATCCAGAAAGCGCAAATTTTGATGCAATTATTAAAGGTAAAGAAGGATTCTTAAATGGACCATTTTTCATCGCTAGAACGGTTATTTATCTTATCGGTTGGGCTGGTTTTGCATTCCTCATCCGTAAGATGTCGCTAAAATTAGAAGCAGATCCAAATGCTGGAAAGAGATGGAAGAAAATGAGAAATTATTCGGCAGGATTCCTTGTGTTTTTTGCAGTTACTTCTTCAACTAGTGCTTGGGATTGGATCATGAGTATTGATACACACTGGTTTAGTACCTTATTTGGATGGTATATTTTCGCAGGAATCTTTGTGAGTGCACTAACGGCAATGACGCTTATCCTTATCTTCCTGAAGAGTAAAGGGTATATGAGCGAAGTGAATGATAGCCACCTACAGGATTTAGCTAAATTTATGTTTGCCTTCTCTATTTTCTGGACCTACCTATGGTTTTCACAGTTTATGTTAATCTGGTATTCAAACATTCCAGAGGAAGTAACCTATTATATGGCCCGTTGGGGTGAGTATAAAGGTATATTCTTTACAATGCTCGTAATGAATTTTGTATTCCCTGTATTGGTATTGATGAGCAGAGATGCTAAAAGAAATGTAGGATTTGTAATTACTGCTGGTATTGTAATGATCATCGGACACTGGTTGGATGTATTTATTCTTATTAACCCAGGAAGTGTTGGGCAGCATTGGAGTATTGGTTTAACCGATATTGGAACCTTCTTAGGTTTTGCAGGTTTGTTCCTTTTTGTAGTGTTTAGTTCTCTTGCGAAAGCTAAATTGATGCCAGAAGGACATCCAATGTTAAAGGAAAGTGAACATCACCATTATTAAGGATGGCAATGATAGATTGGACATTAATTATTGGAATTGGAATTTTGAGTGCTATCTCTGTTGCTCAAACAAGAAGAATATTTCAATTGTCATTGGTTTTAAATAGGTCCAATAAAAATTTAGTACAAGGAAAGAATTAGTAGTATTAAAAGTAGATAAAGAATCGAATGGAAACATTATTGATCATACTAGTAGGAATTTTCGCAATCGTGGTTATAGCTCAGGCTGTTCGCGTATTGGAATTATCTGGTAGCCTAAAGAAGGATGATAGTGATACAGATGTAACAGATAAGGATAATCGAACTCAAGGATTACTCTTGTTAATCTTTATGATTTTCATGTTTGGAAGTTTTGTATGGATGGTTTCTGCCTATAGTGGATCCTTATTACCAAAATCAGCCTCAGTTCATGGGGATGATATTGATGGGCTTTGGGATATTTCCATGTGGTTAATTATTGCCGTTTTCTTTATTACACAAACACTTCTATTTGTTTTTGCCTATAAATACAAAGGTTCGAAAAACAAAAAAGCTACCTATATAGAGCATGATAATCGTTTAGAATTTATTTGGACTATCGTTCCTGCTGTGGTTTTAGCGGCATTAATTATTTATGGTCTTACGACCTGGATTAACGTAATGGATCCTACCTATGAGGATGAACAGCCAATGGTTGTTGAGATCTATTCTCAGCAATTTAGCTGGACTGCCCGTTATGCAGGTGAGGATAATAAACTTGGTTTTGCCAATGTTGGGCTAATTGAAGGGGCGAACGTTTTAGGAGTTGACCCAAAGCATGATAATTCTTCAGATGATATTATTGTAAGTGAACTCCATTTGCCTGTTGGAAAGCCAGTATTATTAAAGTTTAGAAGTCAGGATGTTATTCATTCAGCTTATTTACCACATTTTAGAGTTCAGATGAACTGTGTTCCTGGAACAAATACCCAATTTGCGTTTACACCTTCTGTTACTACTGCAGATATGAGAAAAGATGCAGATGTTATTGAAAAGGTGAGAAGGGTAAATGAAGTAAGAGACGAGAATAGACTTAAGGATCCAAGTATTGAGCCTTGGGAATTTGACTACCTATTGCTTTGCAACAAAATTTGTGGATCTGCACATTATAATATGCAGATGAAAATAGTTGTAGAAACGGAAGAGGAATACAACAAGTGGTTGAAGGAGCAAAAAACATTCGCAGAATTATAATATTTAAAGTTTAATAGAGAGTTAAGGATATGGCGGCACACGACGAACACGATCATCATCACGAACAATCTTTTGTTGAGAAATTTGTTTTCAGTACTGATCATAAAATGATTGCAAAGCAATTCCTGATCACAGGTATGGTGATGGGAATTATTGGGGTGGCAATGTCTTTGCTTTTCCGTCTGCAATTAGCTTGGCCAGAAAAAGAATGGCCTATTCTTGAAGCCCTTTTAGGAAAATGGGGAGCTGATGGAGTAATGGATCCAAATATTTATTTAGCATTGGTAACCATCCATGGTACTATCATGGTGTTTTTTGTATTAACTGCTGGTTTAAGTGGTACATTCTCCAATCTCTTAATTCCACTTCAAATAGGTGCCCGTGATATGGCATCTGGATTTATCAACATGCTTTCTTACTGGTTCTTTTTTGCTTCCAGTGTGGTTATGGTTGCCTCTCTTTTTGTAGAAAGTGGACCTGCTGCTGCAGGATGGACAATTTACCCGCCTTTAAGTGCCTTACCACAAGCGATGCCAGGTTCGGGTATGGGTATGACCCTTTGGTTAGTGAGTATGTCTTTGTTTATTGTTTCCTCTTTGTTGGGAGCATTAAATTATATTGTAACTGTACTTAATCTTAGAACTAAAGGAATGTCTATGACAAGATTGCCACTTACAATTTGGGCATTCTTTACCACTGCAATTTTAGGTGTACTTTCTTTTCCAGTTCTTTTCTCCGCTGCCTTATTGTTAATTTTTGATAGAAGTTTAGGAACTAGTTTCTACCTGTCTGATATTATGGTGGCTGGCGAAGTTTTAACCAATCAAGGAGGAAGCCCTATTTTATTCCAACACCTTTTTTGGTTCCTAGGACACCCAGAAGTATACATTATTATCTTACCAGCATTCGGTATTACCTCTGAAGTAATTTCTACAAATGCTAGAAAACCAATTTTTGGCTATAGAGCAATGGTTGGTTCAATTTTGGCAATTGCATTTTTATCCTTTATAGTTTGGGGACACCATATGTTTATTACCGGTATGAGTCCTTTCCTTGGATCAGTGTTTACCTTTACAACCCTATTAATTGCGATTCCTTCTGCCGTAAAAGCCTTTAACTATATTACTACTCTTTGGAAAGGTAACTTGAGGTTAACCCCTGCAATGTTATTTTCTATTGGACTTGTTTCTACCTTTATTACTGGAGGATTAACTGGATTGATTTTAGGAGATTCAGCACTGGATATCAATGTTCATGACACTTATTTTGTTGTAGCTCACTTCCATATCGTAATGGGATTGTCAGCAATTTTTGGAATGTTCGCCGGTGTTTACCATTGGTTTCCAAAATTGTTTGGAAGACGTATGAGTAAATCCATGGGCTATATCCATTTTTGGATAACATTCGTTTGTGCTTATGGTGTATTTTTCCCCATGCACTTTTTAGGAATGGCAGGATTGCCAAGGAGGTATTATACCAACACTTCATTCCCTATGTTTGATGATCTTGCGGATATCAATGTAATTGTAAGTGTGTTTGCCATTGTTGGTGGTATTGCTCAGGTAATTTTCTTATTCAACTTCTTTTACAGCGCTGTTAGAGGAAAAAAATCGAGCCGCAACCCATGGAAATCTAACACTATGGAATGGACAACTCCAGTAGAACATATTCATGGAAACTGGCCAGGAGATATTCCAGAAGTTCATCGTTGGGCCTATGACTATAGCAAACCAGGAATGGATGAAGATTTTGTTTCTCAAATCGAACCCCTTAAACCTGGCGAAGAGGAAGGAGGTCATTAAATTTGATGAGTTTTAAAATATTGAAAGCGGGACATTTGTCCCGCTTTTTGTTTTAAAAAAAGGCCTGAACATAATGTTGTTCAGACCTTCTACAAAATTGACTATTAATTCAATTTAGCGGTGTTGGTAGAGTTTTCAATTTCTTCCTTTTCCTTAATTGAACAACAAGTCATATCAAACCAATAAATAAAGCGCTGCCTGTGACCAGTATTGAAAACTGACCTACTTTATTAGAGTTCAATAATAAGGGCTTTAAAAATTATGTTCTGTAGAAAGTCACTTAATTAAAAGTAGATTAATAACTACAATTTCAGGAGAATCAATTATGTTATAGATATCTTACTTAAATTATACCTTTGTTTAAAGACTAGAAAAATTAATGGATCGATTGGTAGATGCTAGTTCCGAGGGCTATTCCTCGGAAGAGTTTGAAATAGAGAAAAAGCTAAGGCCTATTAGCTTTGCAGATTTTGCGGGACAAGATAAGGTTCTCGAGAATCTAGAAATATTTGTAGCCGCCGCCAATCAAAGGGATGAGGCTTTAGATCATGTGCTTTTACACGGCCCTCCAGGGCTCGGGAAAACCACTTTGGCACATATCCTAGCCAATGAGCTTGATGCTGGAATAAAAATCAGCTCAGGGCCAGTAATTGACAAACCGGGTGATTTAGCAGGTTTACTAACTAATTTGGAAGAAAGAGATGTGCTTTTTATCGATGAGATCCATAGATTAAGCCCCATCGTAGAAGAATACCTCTATTCGGCCATGGAGGATTATAAGATTGATATCATGATCGAAACTGGACCAAATGCTCGGAGTGTCCAGATTAATCTCAACCCTTTTACCCTTATTGGTGCTACAACCAGATCGGGTTTACTCACTTCCCCCCTTAGGGCTCGCTTTGGAATCAATAGTAGATTACAATATTATACTACCGAATTATTAACTACCATCATTATTCGTTCGGCAGAAATATTGGATGTTCCAATACATGAAAATGCTGCAATCGAAATAGCGAGAAGGAGTCGTGGTACCCCAAGAATTGCAAATGCTCTTTTGCGAAGAATGAGGGATTTTGCCCAAATAAAAGGGGATGGTACCATTGATTTAAAAATTGCAAAATTTGGTCTTGATGCCCTAAATGTTGATGAATATGGTTTGGATGAAATGGACAATAAAATTCTTACCACTATTATTGATAAATTTAATGGTGGCCCTGTTGGAGTGAGTACTATTGCCACGGCTGTAGGAGAGCAAGGCGGTACCATTGAGGAGGTCTATGAACCCTTTTTAATCCAAGAAGGATTTTTAATGCGTACACAAAGAGGTAGGGTAGTTACCGAAAAGGCTTATAAGCACCTTAATATCAAACTACCTAATAAACAAGGCGGGCTATTTGAATTATAAAGCTAAAAGCAATGCTGAACTCATTAAAGCCGAAGCTCTCCGCCTTGGGTTTATGGCCTGTGGAATTTCTAAGGCCGGATTTTTAGAGGAAGAAGCGCCTAAGCTCGAAAAATGGTTGAAGGCCGGATTTCATGGCGAAATGAAATGGATGGAAAATCATTTTGACAAACGACTAGACCCTAGAATTCTAGTGCCAGATTCGAAAACGGTGGTAAGTGTTATCCTAAATTATTTTCCAGATAATAATCAAAAAAAAGGAGTTCCTAAAATTTCTAAATACGCATTTGGTGAAGACTACCATTTGGTGATAAAAGAAAAGCTTAAGAGTTTAAGAGAATTTATAGATTTAAATATTGGGCAGGTTAGTGGAAGGGCATTTGTTGACTCAGCTCCTGTTATGGATAGAGCCTGGGCTAAAAGAGCTGGTTTGGGCTGGATAGGAAAGCATTCACTCTTATTAACCAAAGGTGCAGGCTCATTTTATTTTATTGGAGAGTTGATCCTCGATCTGGAATTAGAACCAGACCAGCCTGTAACAGATCACTGTGGCTCTTGTACAAAATGTATTGATGCCTGCCCTACTGATGCCATTTTAGCTCCTGAGTTGGTCGATGCAAATAAGTGTATTTCCTATCTTACCATCGAGCTGAAAAATGAGATTCCCGATAGTTTTTCTAAGCAAATGGAGAATTGGGCTTTCGGTTGCGATATTTGTCAAGATGTGTGCCCATGGAATAGATTTTCCAGCCCCCATAATGAAGAGAAATTTGAACCCAAAAAGGAATTTTTAGAAATGGAGGAAAGGGATTGGTTGGAAATAAGCCAAGAAGTATTTTCTAGAGTCTTCCAAAAATCTGCGGTAAAAAGAACAAAGTTCAAAGGAATGCAGAGAAATTTAGCCTTTCTCCAAAAAAACAGGCCTAAATAAGCTTATAAATAAGTGCAAAATTCAAACATAAGTTACGTTGTCCAGGACTTAAAATTTGAATTGCGTTTGGCCCAGTACCAACTGGTACATTAGCCTCTCGGATCAATGAAATGGAATTGTTGGTTCTAAAACTGATGCTTATTTTATTCGTAAATCTCCAATTCAAGCCTACAATTCCACTTAAACTAAAATTATAATAGGGAGGATTGCTTTCTATTTCAAATCCATTGGACTCCTCTTTGGAATTGATTAATATATCTAAAGCAGGTCCTATCTCTAAGGATAGTTGATTCCAACGGTAAGAATAAATAAGAGGGATTTCTAAATAATTCAGCCTCACCTTATTAAAGCTGGATGAATCACTTATGGCATCCCTTGCACCTTTTTGCAAAAATGCTAGCTCCAATTGAATTTTGGATCTTTCAGAAAAGTTATAATCTGTGAATCCACCGATATTCAATCCCGGAAGATTATAACCTCCTAAATTATCCCCGTTTATTTGGCTGGTACTTAAACCAAAATAAAACCCCCCTCCAAAATTTTGTGAATAGCCACAAAATGAGGAGAGGATGATAAATATGATGAAGGTTTTTTTCAATTAGAGCTTTATTTCAATAGCTTGTATTACCTCAAAAGTTTTGATATTATAAACCATCACTACCACTTCCAGGTTTCTCGCCTTCCAATTTGGATCTTTGGCAATAAGACTGGAGGAGCAAGCTACACTGTTCAAGCTACCATCAAAATTGGGAATTGGAGTTCCGAAAGTTCCAGTGAAGCCGGCCCTCAGTACATGCTTGTGCTTATAGTCCTTATTTTTAGAACCATCGGGCATTTTTTGCTGGGCCTTAATATCACTTTCCAATAAATAACCAGTCCAATAGATGCTGTCATTAGTTAAATCGGCCAGGGATTTGAATTTTACTTCTAAGCAAATGGATGTATCCCCATCCGTATCAATAATACTTGGATTTGCTAAAATTCCTATATCCGCTGTATCTCCCTTCGCTAATTGCTTTGTAACAGCACTTTCCCAAGAGGTAAAAGGTTTAGGAAAGCGTTGTGGATCGTCCTGATCTAAGCGATCTATAGTGCCAATCGGAAGACCTAAGGGATTGACAAAATCGTAATATTCAGTACCCATATTGGTCCTAAAGTCTGCATCATAACCATCGGAAGGGTTAGGAGTAGCAAATGAACTGGCATGAATTCCTACCAAAACCACACTGCCGGGGTATTTGTCTTTTAATTCCTGAGCTTTTAAGGCCGCATCAGGACAATTATTACAAGTAATCCCTGTAAATTCCTCGATCAATACCGCCTTTTTGCTGATGTAATTTTCAGTGGGTAAAGCAGTACATTGATCAACACAACCCTCCAATTCAATAACAGGGTCGTCAATTTTGTCGCAAGAAAATAATAAGGAGCTGAAAAGTAAAAGAGAGAAATATTGATATAGATTTTTCATAATTCTAAAAATTAGAAGTTACACCAAAGGTAAAACCATTTGAGGCAGGTACAACTCTACATATTCCACCAACGCAAAACACGCCTTCCTGTTGCCTACCATATCCCAACTGGAATTTATTGGTTCCACTAGTATAACCCACATTTACACTGTAATAGTGAATTCTTAATTCTTCAATATCATTGCCAAAATTATAAGCATCCTGAACAGCTACAAACCACCGTGGTGCTATGGAATATTCCATTAAAATAAGTCCCCAATCTCCACCAAAAGTTCCATCCTGACCTTCCGTGATAAGGGTTTGAATTTCAGTTCTTAGGGAATGTTTTGGCTTTATCTTCCATAGAATTTCCACTACCGCAGCATTTATGTCAAAAATCTTTGAAGTCTGATTATTTTGAACAAGACTAAACTCCTGAACACCTGCTATACCTTTTCTAAGGGCGTCATTATTAAATAGAAAATTATAATAAGTACCTGTTAATTTTACCTTTTTATTTATTTTCTTTTGGATTTGAATATGCAAATCGTGGAAATAATTTATATCGCCTGGGGCTAGGGAAGTGGTGTAGCCGTCTGTTCCAGAAAGAGTTTCCGTACCACTTGCATCAAATCGTGGGGTGTAATCCTTATTTAGACTTGTACTTTGAGCAAAACTCAGAGTTACTTTTGTACCATATTTTCCGCCTAGCTTACTTTTCCTTGGAAAATTATAAAACAATTCTGCTTGATAACCTTGTTCTCCTGTAAGTATGGTATTATAAGAGTACAGTGCCGGAAGGGCATAAGTATGTAAGGTTGTGGCCGATGGTAAAAAACCAATCAACAATTGTTGAGGATCGGTAGATGGCTCCGAACGCCAGGAAAAGTTATCATAGTATTTCAAACTTAGGGTGGCTCCAAGGTTTCCTTCTGAAAAGGAACCCGTAAGGTATAGGGCTTTACCTTCCTAATAAATGTAGGCATTGTCAAAACTTGGGTCATTTGCTTTGTAAGCAAATTCACCAAAAACATTAAACTTTTCACTAATAAAATTTATTCTACCTGATGCAGAAGCTACATTTTGAGGAAGAACTAGATTGGGATCGCTCACCTGTTGATATTTGCTTACCACAGCTGCGCCAATTATTAAATTTCTATAGCCATCCCATCCTAAGGTATTTTTAAGACTCCATTCAGAATCAAAACCTCTAACTACGCTATTGCTTTTTGCAAAATAATTTCTTTGCCTTCCAATAATTCCCTTAAATGTAAGACCGTCAATAGGTGAGTAAACTAGTCGAAGTCCATCAAGGTTGTTATCCAAACCCAGTCCACGTTCTTCAAAAGCCCTTAGGATAATACCAGAACCAAATTGCTCATAAAAATTCCCTGCCGTAACATCAAGTCCGTTTTTAATAAAGCGTGCATAGCGATACGTGATCCCTTCTCCTTGATAAGATCCAGGAAGTCCTACACGGTTATTTTGGTAATTTTCATAGCGGATTCCAGCCATGAAGTTATCCTTGCGGTAATTCAGATTTAAAAAACCGCTTGCCAAAAGACGTTCGTCTGGATAGGCTTCTCCATTTGGGTCTATTAAACTATCACGTAGGTAAAATTGAAAATCAGATTGAAAGTTTCCGCTTAATTGTCCAAAATTTGTGCTGTTTTGAGCAAATGTTTGGCAAGCGTAAAACAGAATAATTAACCGTAATACTATTTTCATAAGGCTTGTTCCTATACTCGGTTATTTGATGGCTTCACCATTAATAAGTTTTTCAACCAATTCATAAAGATGATCTTCATCACCAGGAAAATAGCCATTGTGTTGCCATACAATTTCGCCTTTGCCATTCAATAAAAAGGTATGAGGAATATTATTTACACCAAGCGCTCTTTTTAATTCAGAATTTTCATCCAAATAAACATCGTATTCCCATCCTTGACTGCTCACAAAGGGACGAACCTTTGAGGAAAGTCTTGTGTCATCAATAGAAATGGCAATTAACTTCACTCCCGTTTCATCAACCCAATCAGCATATTGATCATTTATGGCGTTTAGCTCTCTAATACAGGGCTTGCACCAGGTTGCCCAAAAACTAATAATGATAGGTTTACCATCGTTATCAAAGCTCGATGCATCTACAGTATTACCTTTAAGGTCTTTTATTTTTATAGCTGGAATCTTGTCTTGAGCCAATGAGAAAAGTGAAAATCCAAGGCAAAAAAGTAGGCTGAAAACTATTATCCTTTTCATAGGGCAAATTTAATCAATAATAAGGCTGC
>CAXBKQ010000010.1:0-128408 GCA_963976435.1 uncultured Cryomorphaceae bacterium
GCTGGTACCGAAATTATACGGCCGCCAATATTTTAATTGAACACCTTGAAAAACTGAATCTACAATATCCAAATAATTAAACACGGAAAGCATGGAAAATCATAAAGAGCATAATCACGAAGGACATAAAAAAGGAGAAGACCATAAAGGACATGAACATTCTCATCATAGTGGTCATGAGGGTCATAACCCCGGCCATGGGGAAATGGGCCACGACCATCACAAAATGATGATTGAGGATTTTAAAAAGCGATTTTGGGTTTCCCTGATCCTGTCCATCCCTATCCTCGTTTTTTCACCCATGATACAAGGTTTCTTTGGTTATCAATGGTTGTTGCCAGGGAATGCCTTTATCATTTTTGGTCTTTCCAGTATCGTCTATTTCTGGGGTGGATGGCCTTTTCTCAAAGGATTTTATACCGAACTGAAAGCTAAAGGGCCGGGCATGATGACCCTTATTGCCATGGCCATAAGTGTAGCCTATTTCTACAGCTCAGCCACCGTCTTCGGGTTAGATGGCGAAGACTTCTTTTGGGAGCTGGCTACCTTGATAGTTATTATGCTCCTGGGGCATTGGGTAGAAATGAAATCAGTGCTGGGAGCTTCCAAAGCCTTGCAATTGTTAGTAAGCATGATGCCTGCTGAAGCACACCGCGTTAGGGGGGATAATGTTGAGGATGTAAAGCTGGAAGATCTTCAGAAGGATGATGTCATTTTGATCAAGCCCGGTGAAAAGGTGCCGGCAGACGGTATCATTGTAGAAGGCGAAAGCTATCTCAACGAATCTATGCTTACCGGGGAGTCAAAACCCGTGAAAAAGGGAAAAGATCAAAAGATTATTGGTGGGTCGATTAATGGAAATGGATCGCTTAAGGCCAGGGTAGAGCACACGGGCAAGGACAGTTACCTGAACAAGGTGATTACGATGGTAGAAGAAGCACAAAAGTCCAAATCCAAAATGCAAAACCTTTCAGATCGTGCGGCTAAATGGCTCACCTATATTGCGCTGGCAGTTGGCTTTGGAACTTTGGCCACATGGATAGTACTCGGTTTCCCCTTTGTATTTGCCCTGGAAAGAATGGTAACGGTGATGGTTATAGCCTGTCCACATGCTTTGGGTCTGGCAATCCCGCTGGTGGTGGCCATCTCTACGGCCATCTCCGCACAAAATGGCCTGCTTATTCGAAACCGAACCGCTTTTGAGGAATCACGAAAAATATCAGCCCTGGTATTTGATAAAACCGGCACATTGACAAAGGGTGATTTTGGTGTAACCAGGATAGAAACAGTAGATCAAGGGTTTGATGCAGACGAATTATTGAGACTGGCAAGTGGCCTGGAGCAAAGCTCTGAACACCCCATTGCGGTGGGTATCATAAAAAAAGTAAAAGAGCAAAAGATTAATATTCCTAAACCAGAAAACTTCAATGCCATCACCGGCAAAGGTGTAGAAGCCAAAGTAGAGGGTAAAGATGTGAAAGTGGTGAGCCCGGGATATTTGAAAGACGAAAATATCTCCATTCCTGAAAATGCTTATAGCAGTGCTGCTGAGACCGTAGTTTTTATTCTCGTTGACAATAAACTGGCCGGTTACATCGCGTTGGCCGATGAGATAAGACCTGAAAGTGCAGAAGCAATTAAGGTATTTAAAAACAACAATATAAAAGTGATGATGGCCACTGGCGATAATGAAACAGTCGCTAAGGCAGTGAGTGAAGAATTAGGACTGGACGGTTATTACTCAGAAGTACTGCCACACCAAAAGGTAGAAATCGTAAAAGAACTGCAATCAAAAGGTGAATTTGTAGCCATGACAGGTGATGGTGTAAATGATGCCCCCGCCCTGGCACAGGCAGATGTGGGAATTGCCGTGGGCTCAGGTACTGATGTAGCAGCAGAAACGGCAGATATTATCTTGGTGAACAGCAATCCGCAAGACATTGCGAACCTGATTTTATTCGGTAAGGCCACTTACAACAAGATGATCCAAAATCTGGTTTGGGCTACCGGCTACAATGCTTTTGCTATCCCATTGGCAGCAGGAGTTCTGTATTCAACAGGATTTGTATTGGGGCCTGCTGTAGGGGCTGTTTTCATGAGCTTAAGTACCATTATCGTAGCAATCAACGCACAGTTGCTGAAAGGGAAGATGCGAAAATCAAAAGGAGTATGAATTTTAATCTGGATTTGTTTGTAACTCCTATCATTGCCCTTTCCCTTGTGCTGTGGGGGTATATCTATTTCAGTAAGCTGGTAAAGAACCGAAACCGGTTTCACAAAACCCTCTGGGCAATAGCCCTGCTGGCGTTCGGGCTAAACTGGATATGGGAAGTGGCACAGGGGCCACTCTACGAAGGTTTTGTATTTGACCTTGAACACATTAGTTTTTGTGGCCTTGCCTCTATTGCAGATATGTTTATGGTGATTCTACTGTGGTTTGGATTCGCCCTTATTTACAAGGATATTTATTGGATAGGGCAAATGAAAGGGAGGCGCGTTTTCTGGCTCATTCTGGCAGGAGGTATCGGAGCCATACTGGCCGAAATGCGCCATACCGCTGCCGGAAACTGGAGCTACGCCCAGGATATGCCATTAATCCCCTGGGTTGAGGTCGGCTTGTCGCCAGTGCTCCAATTCAGTTTCTTACCTACTATAATTTTCTTTTTTACTAAGAGGATTGTAAATAGGTGAATGAGGCTAAAGACATTTCTCTTTAGCTAAAAGAAAGGCACCTTTGATTAAGTAGATCATCATTTCAAAAGCGATAAGGTGCCAGAGTTTGGGGAGAATAATTTGTGGTTTTAGTAAACAAATAATGATATGAAGCGTCACTTTGCAATATTTAATTCAGACCAAGTTTCTAAAGATGGAACTCAATTCTCAATTGCTGCTCTTGAAGACGGAGTTTGGCAGTCTTCCATTTATGGTATTCCATCCAACATGTCACATGATTTGCACAAACCTACTGGCTGGGCTTACGCAAAGGGGCTTTACTTTGATTTTCAGAAAACCCTGACCGTTGGGTATTTCTTAATCGGTGAAAGTGACGCTGATTTCGAAAATATCAATAATGCCAGAAGGTCGTTTTTCTTAAACATGCTGACAAAATCGATAGAACCACACCAAAAAGATTTTATCGAAGAGCTGGATGAAACGTTTGATGAGTCAAACGGAAAGTTTTTCTACAACAACTTAGTTCTTTACAATCAGAGTGATGTACTTTTTAAATTTTATCCGAAATTGGCTCAACAAGTAGAGAATGACAAGGACAACCTAATAGATATTGAAGTTCTGTTAGCTGATTTTGAATACCTGGGATATGGTATTTTCAAAGATAGATCTTCAAATAAAACAGTTTTAGCTCATCCATATTTTCGGAAGTCCTTATCTCACTACAACAATTTTCATTCAATGTTTCTGGATGAATTGGTGAGATTAAGTGAAGAAGAAGGCTTAAAAGCCAAGATCAAGCTTGATCCCGATTTTATTGGGTTTAGTCCGTCTTTTCTCCAATCGTTTGAATTTGAATATTGGTGGGGACCGAAGTATGACGATAATATTTCATCCATTCAGCCGGGGTTAACAGTTCATAAGAGTGATGAATTTGAAAGACTTTACTACAATATTGACCGAACAGAGTTCTTTTGGAAGGCAAATAACGAATTGCACGAGTTTGAATTAGAAGAAGTTAAAGATGAACCCGCACCTACACTAAACGACACTTATGCTTGTAGATACATTCACTCCATTTATAATAAGGATAAAAAGGAGTTCCAACATTTTGACGGAGCAATTAGAGCCTACTCAACCGACCTTATGATTGAGCGGTTAGATTCCAAAATGACCGAATTTGGTCGAAGAAGTAATTATACAAAGTTATTCAGGGTAGACCGTAAACTTTCTTTAGATCGATGGAAGTCCCTTGTTACCAATTATCTGCAAGGAAACCCACAAATTTACGAGTACTTTAACCTTCCAAAGCCTGCAGTTAAACAAATTCCGAATCATGAGGAAGAAAAAAACCCGTTAGAGAAATACATTCCTTACTCCATAAGTAAAGATGATGGGATACGAATGCTCGTGAGCTATCATGCCCAAAAAGATCATGGTGACAGAACCCGATATGTGTCAATACCAGATGTAATCCATTTAGAGGATGGTCAGCACGATGCGATCGAGTATTTCACCATTGAAGTAAAAAAAGCGCTCAACCGTATTGGAGAAGACCTTGAGATGCCGAATCGTTGTAAATATATGTGCCCTGAGGACTACTATATTAACATTCCATGTATCTACCACTCATCAAGTAATACACAACAACTGGTAAATAAAACGGCTGAGGCTCTTAAAATGGTAGTTGAGTCCTTGTTCAAAAAGAATAATGAGGAGGTACTATCATTCACTTTTGCCTGGAACGTTGAAGACAAGGAGTTAAGAATAAGCATAGTCGGTCATGTATCAGATTTAAATAACTGGTTTAGCCACTGCGGAATTATTCCGACCGAAAGAGAAGCCTTTAAAACGTGGCTAAAACAACAGCAAGAATTTTGCTCGAAGAATGGCATGGCAACTTCCACTCCGGTCCTGTCCGAAGTAATCCAGAGTGATGGGGTCTTGTATTTTAAGAGAAGAGTAACTCAACTCGATGTTGACATGGAGATCATTAATGGGAAAAAATTGAAATTTGAAGTACAGGCGGACGAATCTAAAAATGACCTTATTGAAAGCCTTTCTAACAAACAAATCTTCATTGCACCCTCTATGATTATCGAAGAAATGATCTGCTCGAAAGCAGGCCGGAACTATTTTGAGAGCCCTTATTCGATTGTCTTAGATGACGGAGTTGGTCAGTACATGAAAAAGTTCAAACCTGCTACTTTTCACTGGACAGATAAGCCACGGCCAATTAACTTTCAGTAGATCACAAGAACTTATAATGCCAAAAAAGAAACGACATCATTACATCCCAAAATTCTACCTAAAAAGGTTTTCTACCAACAATGAAGGCAAGCACTTAGGGTTATACAATCATACCAATGGAATATTCGTACAGAAAGCCCCTTTGAAACAACAAGCATATGAGAATTTCCTGTATGGAGAAGATCCTGAAATAGAGGATGCACTGGCTGTAATGGAAGATACGGTGGCCAAACTTTTCTACTACTGGACGGAAGATAAATTACTCATTCCACCACCTCCTGAAACTAACGGTTTTAAGCTGTTAAAGCAGTTTATTCTGTTCCAGTCTTTCAGGACTCCAAAGTCAGGAGATAACATAATGGAATCGCTCAATCACAATCTAAAAGCTGTTGCAAAGGAGATTGAACCTGAACTATGGAAACATTTAGAAAAAGGTGGGAGGTTAGTTCATGAAAACCCCGTTTTACTCATGCTCCTTAACTCCATCAAGCATCAAAAACTTTTGGATTTTCTGGACTGAAGTTTTTTGGTTAACCTATCCCCATTACCCTTCATCTCTTCAGATGCACCCGTAGTTTATTACAATCAACTGATGGAGCAAACAGGGAATTATATAGGTGCTACCGGACTTGTAGCAAAGGGCCTTCAAATCTTTTATCCCATTCATCCCAGGTTAATGATATGCCTATATGATTCAAAAGTTTATGGTTTTGGTGATGGTTGTGAGAACTGCTGTTCAACAGAATCAATTGAAGAAATACACCAATTGAATGGTCTTCAACTAATCAATAGTAAATCGCAAGTCTTTTTTGACGAATCTATATCGAAAGAATATGTTACGGAACTCAGTAATCACTTTCTTGAATACAGAAAGACTGCCAAAAACATCAATAAGGTTATCAGACAGGAGGCTCGAAAGTTCCTGTTCATGAGTTCAGAAGATCCTCATATTAACCTGCAATTAGACTTTTTTACTCTGAAAGTGAACCCCAAAAGTTTTGAAGGAGAATTTGCTCCAGCAAGGCATTCTTCTCTAAAGCATACCAAAGATTAGGGAGGTTCTCAAAATTGGATCAATCCCAAGATTTCCAATAAATGCAAACTTATAAACACGTCATATAATCTTATCTTCCAATTCGGCTAACATCCATGTGCCTCCAGCAGGTTCCGTCTCCGCGCAGCAAGAGTAGCGCCTTCTGTTCATTCCGCTAAAGCTTCATGGAGGTCTGTCCCGATCGCTTTCGGGATCAGTTGCCAAACTTGCTTAACCAGCCGCTCAAAACGCAGGAAGAAATGAAATCGGCAATGGAGAATTTGGCGCCATCTTAAACATCTCCATCATTTTTGCCAAAGGCTCGGAGTTCAAGTCGATTCTGTAACATTTTGCTTGTTTCGGAGTTCCGTTCGCTTCAAATGATATTGCTGGTGTGAAATTTCACAACTGCTGCCTTTGGCAAAAACTTCTTGAAAGCTCTTGTACTCGGCTGCATCTATATCGTACTTTTCTTCTCCATGGGCGGTGGTGAACAGCAAGCCGGCAACAGTACCGGATGTTCTGCCATTGTGCTCCAGTTTGTAAACAGCATCTCCGTGGCGGTTTTCGGCATACAAAGTTTTGTACTTCATGGTATTTGGATTTGGTTAAACTCTTTTGTCGTTGCTATCGAGGGTGAGCAAGTTGAATGATTCTCTAAGACGGGACCTCAAGCGATTGCCATAAGCAGCCTCCAGTTCCGAAGCGTTGAGATTGGTGGTACAATGGGTTTTGATACGGTGATCGGCAAACTTTTCGTAGCGGGAAAGAAGGATTTCGCCCATTACGTTCGTGTCGTTTCCATAGTATTTCAGGGATTGCTCGGTACCCAGATCATCAAAGCAGATGGCCGAATTGCTGTTGCTGTAGGTTTCGATCAACTCGAAACCCAGCTTCATAAATGCGGTGGCCAGCTGTCGGCAAGACCGAAACTGATACCCCGGTGTTCCTGGGAAATTGCTGAAGAGCTTCATCAGGGAGGTCTTGCCAGATCCTATCGGGCCGGTAAGCAGGATACCTTTTTTCAGGTCCAGGTTCAGGCGTTGCGCCTCCTGCTTGTCCTGGATAAAATAGATGGTAAGCTTGTAAATTATCGAATGGTCAGAATTGTAAAGACGGAAATGTTTGCCAAACCTGGTCTTTCCTTCAAACTCGAGCCACTTTAGGCACAATGGCCAGGAGTAGTTTCTCAAATGGCCCTGAATCCTGAAGGGTTTCTCAGGCCCTCCAGGGAACAGCTCACCCTGCTGCAATATATCCTCAGAGTGGCTCATGGTAATTCTTGTTTTCAGAGGTTTGCAGTTGTTTGGGCTGGAGGCTTTTTCCGGAGTTTGAAAAGTTGCTGGCGTTTAATATCCAGTTCCTGGCTGCGGCATGCCAGTCCTTCATCGGGGATTTTCCGCCTACCTTCCACCCATTCGAGGTGAAATGATTAAAGAACTTCTGGGCTTCACGGCTACAGTCAATTCCTGCTGATGCCTTGAAACTGAGATTATCATTAAAATACTTTTCCACTTCCGAAAACTCGGGCGGGATCTGTTTAGAAGGTTTTTTGGTTTTACCGGTTTCTTTAGGTTTATAAGAAGCGCCCTTCTTAGGTATTTTCACTTGTTCATCAGGCGTATCATTAGCGGTACTTGCAGCAGTATCAAATCTGATACAGCTCACAGTACTGCCGATCATGGGGTTGGTGGAAGGGCTGTAGCGGATATACCCAAACTCATCAAGGTTGCGGAGGCACTTAGAGTAAGTGTTATTGGATCCAATTTTGGAAAGTAGCTTCAGTTCAGAGCGCGATACCGATACCGGTGACCTAAAGTGGTTGAGGTTCCACATCTGGAACAAAGCCAGGTAAAGGCTGATGTGATGAGGTGAAAGACGCTGGTCTTCTGCCATCCTGGTGTAAACGGCATTCAGATGCTTGATGTAGTTTACGTCAGCAGCCATGGATTATTGATTCCCTGAATGGTTTGCCATTAGCATTTTCTGGATATCTTCATTGTCAAAGAAGATCAGGCCACCAACTTTGGTGTAGGGCAAGGTGCCGTTGATGCGCATGTTTTGAAGCGTACCCGGTGAAATGCCCAACATTTCCCGTACCTCATAGGATTTCAGCCATTTTTTAGGGGCGGGATTGGAGTTTACAGAAAGAATCTCTTTGAACTCACTTATAAGTTCCAGTTTGAACTAATCCAGGTCTTCTTTAGTGATAATCTGTGCTGCCATGTTATTTTAAATTATATGGCAACAAATGGACGCATATAGACAAAACGAAAACAGTGGCACCGGGGTTGCAGTACCTATGAACTCCCCATAAACAAAGAGGGTGCGGCACTTATAGAAAGTGGAAAAAATTGTGGGTGCAACCTATTGTCGTAAAAAAGTAGACATAAAGTGTCGTAAAATGCGGCAAATAGGACGTATTATGTCGTACTTTCATGCGGGTTTAACAAATAAGTTACCTGAGAATTAGAGAATTAGAAAATTACACACACAAAAAAAGATGCATAGAGGTATGGGCCACAATACTTCTACAGATCCAAAAAACACGCGATTAAGGGAACTCAGCGAAAATCAGGATTTCGTGTACTGGAGCGAAGAAAACGGCTTTGACACCCTTGGGGATTATTTCGGAAACAGTCTGGCCTCCCTACAAGAACGGGAGGGCTTCAATCCGAGGTTTTATTAAGAACTGCTTGGACTCATTTCGAAGTATAATTACGGAAGCTATTTTGAAGACTACAATTAGTCCAGTTGTTTCAGGATAGTCTTCATCACTTGGAGATATTTATCTACCCGGACCAAGCTTGTGGTGGTAGGTTCATAATACTTTGATCTCAGGCTTTCATGTGAAATTTCAGTGGCCTTTTTTGACTGTAGAGTTGAGGCGGCCCATTTCAAGGTACCGGCAATGTTATCCGAAGGGATCATGCCAGCCTCTATAGACAGCCGCATCCACAGGGCCATTTCATTTAGGGACAAATTTGTGCGCAGTTTGATGAGGTTTTCCTGCCCGGTAGTATTCTCCAGAGTGGTGCCAATGGCTTGTTGGATTTCAGCTTCCTGCCTGAGGTACTCCATTTCAGCCAAAATCCAGTCCTTGAGCTGATCTTTTAGCCCGCACATATTATCCCGGTAACAGAGATCAGGCTTCGAGTAATACTGGCTGATCTTTTTTGCCTCAGCATGTAGCAACTGGATCTTTGTAGCATGCGTGGCCAGGGAGTCAAGATCCCGCTGAATTTCCGCGGTGAGGAATTCAAAGATCCTGGGGGAGTTCAGGTTGTAGCGGAACATGCTACGCACACAGCACAAGTACACCTCAGAGCGGTTGACCCCAACTTCAATGGTGTTGATGTGAGTTGAATATCTGCGTAAGAAATTAGCTTGAGTAACGCTTATCCTCTGGGAGCACTTTATCAGAAAGCCTTGAAGCGGTGAAGTCAATGCTTCAAAAAAGGGCTCATGTTGATAGGGTAAAAACCTCCTCTGGATTTCCTCTAAAGCTGATTCAATTTCATTGGACAACAGGGCCATCTCAATGGAGGATATTTTTTCGCAAAAATCATAGTGCGACTGAAAGTATTCTTCGAGAAAGGCGCGGAGACCTTCCAAAGCTTGAAACGTGAGATAGAAAACGTGCTGTGTTTTAGCCTCTTCAAACTCCTTCCAGAATTCAGGAGCTTGGTCGTAAACCATATCCATGAGGCGAAGGATCACCTTCTGGCAGCTCAGAACATTGTTCTGGATGTCTGATTTAACCGTTCCACTTGCTGTAGCAACATGAAAAATCTCCTTTTTGCACAATTCAAGTTCATCGAGGATCCTGTTTCGATGGTAGGTAAGCAACTCCGGGGAACATTTTTCCCCGGAAATAACCCTAAGTTCGTGAGCAATAAACCGCTCAAACCATATCAGCTTAGTAGTCACCCTTGCTGGTTTAGTTAGTAATTTTAGTTGATCCAAGAATACTATGCTTGCATAAATTTATATAAATAAAATGACATTTTTCCGAAGCAGCTAAGCCAAGCAACATTTCGTAGAATTGTACAAGTTAATTCGTAAAATGTGGAATATTCTGCTCATTAATGTGCAGGATCCTACACATTTATACGTACGATTAAGAAAAACCTGCTTGCTGTGTAGAAAATGTTATAATCAGTTTAAAGTCCATTCTGACAGATTTACCTTGCGCAAAATAGACATGCGTGCCATTTTTTTCCTGAAAAGGCATTTAAGTCCGATCAATTTGATCAAAATCCAGGTCAGATGCTCTTCTTAGATTCTTCTGCGGAGGCGGATAGTTTGTTCTTCAAAAGCATCATATCAGAACTCAGCTTGGCATCCACAACCTTGGCATAGATCTGAGTGGTGGTGAGCTTGCTGTGACCAAGCATCTTGGAAACCGACTCAATAGGGACTCCATTGGAAAGCGTGACAGTAGTGGCAAAGGTGTGCCGGGCAGCATAGTAGGTCAGGTTCTTCGGGATTCCGGCTTCGGTGGCAATGTCCTTTAAATAGGAATTGATTTTCTGTGCCGAGAATTTGGGAAAGCAAGCCTCGCGTTTAAGGCTTCTTGGGTCCTTCTGGTACTTCAGAAATATTTCATGTGCCAGCGGCAGCAATGGTACCTTAAACGGTTGGCCCGATTTCCTAAGGACATTGCTGATCCATAACATCCGGTCAAGTCCGATAACAATATCTTCCGGTTGCAATGCCTGTAGATCTACGTAAGCCAGACCAGTATAACAACCGAACACGAAAAGATCGCGCACCAACTGGTGACCTTCATTCTCCGGTTCTACCGCAGCGATGACCTTCAACTCCTCAGCAGTTAAGTACACTTGCTTTGGTTTGTCCATGTGCCGTTGGTACATCTTGAAAGGGTTTTTTGAGATATGGTCCAATTTTACAGCCAGGTTCACCACCTTTTGCAAGCGCTCGATGTGTTTCATAATTCCATTATTGCGCAAAGGTCGCTGGCCTTCTGGCGTAGGAAACCTGCGAAGGAAAACCTCAAAACCATCTATAAAGGCAAAGTTGAGCCGGTCCAGCGGAAGCTCACTGACCCGGAAGGAGGCCTTAAGGTATTTCTTGACGTACTCCCTTGTTGTCTTATAGTTCTTCAGGGTACTGTCTGCTAGCCGGCCGGTTTCCCTGATGAGGTGATAGTCGAACATGGCCAGCAGGCCCATGACCTCATCCAGATCAAGCGCCAGGTAGCGGTTCTTGACCGCGGCAGCAGTTAGATCTTTGCCCTCGCGGTACAATTCTCGGTAGGCCTGACCCAGGTCATAGCGAACGGACTCGATAAATTCGTTGAGATCATCAACCTCAACACCGCGACCGGCAACCCGGCCATTCCGGGAATCCCAAAGTGCTGGCCGGACGTATTTCTTCAGGGAGATTTCTGCGGGCTTGCCCAGTCCCTTGATCCGGACGTAAAGTGGAACCCTTCCGTTGACCCGCTTATTGTGCCGGGCCACGAAGGAAATTTTCATGGATGATATGCCTCTGCGCATGATTGATCCGTTTGCGGCAGCAGCAGTTCATCTAAAATATGGACCTGGATCAACAACGTGCAGAAATAGCTGTCAGGTTATGAAGCTATTAGCACGAAAGTAGGGCAAAACTCAGTTCACCCAATAGTTCACAGATAACTTGATTTGGAATGATTTACCTTAATATGGCAAAAATCAAAAAAGCCTGAAAATCATACGATTGACAGGCTTTTGACTTCCTTTGGAAGTGAAAAAGTCGGGATGACAGGATTTGAACCTGCGACCACTCGCCCCCCAGACGAGTACTCTACCGAGCTGAGCTACATCCCGAATTAGGGCTGCAAATGTAAAAATATTCCCTTAAGAATCTCAAGTATTTACGGAATTCATCGAATATATCAAAGCCATATTATAAAGGCCTAATTCGATCTAAGGGAAAGCTTTTGATCCCTTAGTACTTTCAAGAATAAAATTTTACTATTGTATTGAAATTTTCAAATAGTTTAAGCTGATAAGTTTTTGAAAACACATAATGATAAAATCTAAATCAAATATTATAGCCATGTGGAGTGGTCCTAGGAATATTTCCACTGCAATGCTTTATTCTTTTAAGCAAAGGCAGGATACAGCGGTATTTGATGAACCATTTTTTGGATGCTTTCTAAAGAAAACTGGGGTATGGAGACCATCTCGTGAGGAAGTACTTCAAACTATGGAGCTGGACCCAGACAAGGTTTTTAAGAAGATAAATAGCTTTTACGAAAAGCCCAATGTTTTTCTCAAAAACATGGCCAATCATATGGAAGGCCTGAATTTTGAGAAAATAATGAATTGGAAGAATATCATATTGCTCAGACATCCTTTAAAAGTTTTAAACTCCTATACCAAACACATTGAATCTCCAAGTACCCTGGATTTAGCTTACCTACATCAATTACAAATTATTGATTTCCTTCAGGAAAGAGGACGGGAATTTTTAATTGTTAATTCCGACAAGATTTGTGAATCTCCAAAAACTGAATTACAAAAAATTTGTAAATTTTTGGAACTCGGCTTTAGCGAGGATATGTTGAGCTGGGAAAAGGGCCCTATTAAAGAGGATGGAGTTTGGGCGAAATACTGGTACCATAATGTTCATAATAGCACGGGATTTTCTAATAAGACTAGTCCCATCAAAGAATTAAATGAAAACTTAAAAGAGATTTACGAGGAATCCCTAAACCATTATCATCAAATAATAAAACAACATGAGTAAGTATAATATACCAGATCCAAGAAATGAGGATAGTTTTGTTTATGTAAATGGACTTGTTAAGCGAAAAGACGCTGCCATTTCTCCTTTCGATTCAATAGTACAAGGGGGCGATGCCGTTTGGGAAGGATTAAGGGTTTATAAAGGAAAGATTTTTCAATTAGAGGAGCATTTAGATAGATTATTCAACTCAGCTCATATTCTTTGTTTTGAAAATATTCCTGCTCGTGACTTTGTAAGAAATGCCATTTTTGAAACACTAATTGCCAACAAAATGGAAGATGGAGTTCATATTAGACTGACGCTTAGCAGAGGCCTAAAAAGTACTTCTGGAATGAATCCTAAATTAAATATTTACGGTTGTACTTTGATAATTTTACCAGAATATAAAGGATTTGTTTATGGTGAGGATGGTTTAATTCTAGTAACTTCTTCCCAAAGAAGAAATTCTCCAGCTTTTTTAGACTCCAAAATTCACCACAATAACCTTTTGAATAATATCCTTGCCAAAATAGAAGGAAATAATGCAGGGGCAGATGATGCTCTTATGTTGGATACCCATGGATTTATTTCTGAAACCAATGCCACTAATATATTTCTTGTAAAGAAGGGTTTTTTATACACCCCTTTTGCAGATAGTTGCCTACCCGGATTTACAAGGGAAAAAATAATGCAGATTGCCAAAGAGAATGGAATCAAATGTGAGGAGAAAAATTTAAGCCTTGCAGAACTATACACTTCCGATGAGGCCTTCACCACCGGTACTATGGGTGCCCTAAGCTGGATTAAGGAAGTAGATGGCCGGAGAATCGGTAATGCAGAAAAAGGTCCAATTTGCAAAAGACTTCAAGACTTGTATTCCAATTATGTGGAGGCTGAAGCTGTGCCAATAGTCATAAAGCCATAAGTCCTGCTATGATTTGAATTTGAAAATAAAAGGTGTCTGCCAGTATTACTATATTTATCCAACCTTAACCTTTGGATATTTTGAATTTCTGTAGCAATTGTGGTAGTGATAAATTGGATTTTAAGATCCCTGATTCCGACCATAAACACAGATTTTGCTGTTCAAATTGTCAATCCATTCATTATAGCAACCCAACCATGATTGTTGGTTGCATTATACAGTATCAATCCAAAATTTTATTAGCCAAAAGGGGAATTGAGCCTCGCAAGGATTACTGGAATTTGCCCTGTGGTTTTATGGAGAATAATGAAACAGCAGAGGAGGGAGCCATAAGAGAGGTGATGGAAGAAACTGGTATGGAGGTTGAAATTATTTCCTTGCATACTGTGTTTTCTGTTCCACAATCAAATCAGGTTTATTTGATTTTTTTAGCTAGTTCTAAAGATGATGTATTTCAGCTTACCGATGAAAGTGTGGAAATTGAATTTTTTGAAGAAAAAAGTATTCCCTGGACCGAAATTGCATTTTCCAGTAATACCTTTGCCCTAGAAAATTATTTTCAAAAGGATAAAAGGAAATCTAACCTGGTTTTTATTGGAAAACATCAATAATTATGAAAAGCGAAAACTTAAGTTTAGTTCACGAAATTCTTCAACCCAAAGAAAAATCTGAAAATCCACCATTGTTATTGATGTTACATGGATATGGTAGCCATGAGAAAGATCTATTCGCCTTGGCCCCAATGCTTAATAAAAAATACTTTATTGTAAGCGCAAGAGCCCCTATTTCTTTGGGTTTTGGAGGTTTCGCTTGGTTTGATATTTCTATCGACAATGGCTTAAAAGTAAGGGACTACGAACAGGCAAAGACCAGTATGGCCCAAATAGAAAAGTTTATTGTAGAGCTAAAAGAAACTTATGGTTTAAGCAATAGTAAAACCGATCTTTTTGGTTTTAGTCAAGGTTGTATGATGAGTTATGCTCTTGCTTTTAATAGTCCTCTGAAATATCGAAATATCATGGCTCTAAGCGGTTATGTATTAAAGGATTTAGTTCCTGAAAAATATAAATCCCTTGATTTGAAAAGCCTTGATTTTTTTGTGAGCCATGGAGCTAGCGACGATGTTTTGCCAATTGAAGGAGCTAGATTGAGTGTGGGAATGTTGGAACAAATGAATATTTCCCATCAATATAGGGAGTATCCAATAGGACATGGTATTAGTCCAGTGAACTTTGCCGACCTCCAAAAATGGCTAAAGGAAAAAGATTTAATTTAAGACTTAAGAGAATTAATTGCAGAACGAACATTTTCGTGCTTTTTAAGCAATTTATGGGCCGCATCGTAATCCAAACCAGTTTCAGACATTAGCATCCTTACTCCTCTATCAACTAACTTATTATTGCTCAGTTGCATATCCACCATTTTATTTCCTTTTACCCTTCCCAACCGAATCATTATGGAGGTGGAAATCATATTAAGTACTAATTTCTGAGCAGTACCTGCTTTCATTCTTGTACTTCCCGTCACAAATTCAGGACCTACTTCTACACAAATTGGGAAGTCACTAAATTCCAATACAGGGGCATTGCTATTACAGGTTATACAAGCGGTGGAAATTTCTTGGCTTCGACATATTTTTAATCCACCAATAACATAAGGAGTGGTGCCAGAGGCAGCAATGCCAATTACAAAATCCTTAGAACTAATATGATATTCTTTTAGATCAATAAAGGCTTGTTCTTCATCATCTTCCGCAAATTCTACAGCTTTGCGAATGGCTTTATCACCGCCGGCGATCATACCCACCACCCAATTAGGGTCTGCACCAAATGTTGGAGGTAATTCAGAAGCGTCTAGTATTCCTAATCGACCACTGGTTCCAGCGCCGATATAAAATATACGCCCACCATCCTGCATTTTTTTTACGGCAGCAACAACTAATTTTTCTATGGCTTTGATCTCCTGGTTAACCGCAATGGCCACTTTTTGATCCTCCTGATTTATACCATTTAGGAGCTCTAAGACAGACATTTGCTCCAAATTTTGATAAAGGCTATCTTTTTCCGTGGATCTCATGTTTAAGAAAGTCTTTTTAAACGTGCCATATAAAATCCATCACTAGTTTCCGACGGATGGATTCTTTGTTCGGCCAGAAATTCAAAATTTTGATTCTGATCTAGAAAATTTCGAACTTGATCTTCATTTTCGGAAGTCAATAAGGAGCAGGTTGCATATACCATTTCACCACCAACTTTCAGCATTTTGGAGTAGTTGTTTACAATATCCATTTGTAAAGCCCTTACTTTCTCAATTGCTTGAGGTTGAAGCTTCCATTTAGTATCTGGATTTCGTTTTATTACACCGGTTCCAGAGCAGGGAACATCTAGCAATAACCTATCTGCACGATTATGAAGGCGTTTTATGGTTTTATTGGATTCAATAGCCTTAATTTCCACATTATGTACGGAGTTCCTTTTTGCTCTTTTTTGAAATTCTTTTAATTTCCATGCTTCTACATCCATGGCAATAATGGAACCTTTGTTTTCCATCATAGCTGCCATTTGCAGAGTTTTTCCTCCAGCTCCAGCACAAGCATCAATAACTTTCATCCCTGGTTTGGGGTTCAGAAATTCTGCAATCATTTGTGAGCCACCATCCTGAATTTCAAAAAATCCCTTTTTGAATAGGGGATGATTAAAAAAGTTTTGCTTTTGTTTAAAAACTATTCCAGTTTCATTTTTTTCCAAAGCTAAAACCTCAATATTTTCTTCGGCGAATTTGGCAATGAGTTCGCTTCTATTTGTTTTTAATGTATTGGCTCTAGCAATGAGCTTGGCTGGCTGGTTTAATGCTTTTGCCATTTTGGGCCACTCTGTACCAAATTCATTTCTCAACAAATCATCCATCCAAATGGGAAAAGATTGAAGAGATCCAACCTCATTTGGTAAATGTGATTTTGCCTGCTTAAAATTAAAATCCCAAATAGATTCGAAGGATCTCCATGTTTCTGGTAATCCATAACCTTTGCTCAACCAATAAATACCAAAAAGGTGATAAAGCTCCGCTCTTTTTAGGCTGGGTGGCTTGCCATAAACCTCCCAAAGAAAACGCCACCAACGAACCATTTCATAAGTAGATTCAGCAATAAAGCCACGGTCCTTTGATCCCCATTTGCGATTCGATTTTAAAAGGCGCTCAATTGCCCTATCAGCATAAATCCCTTTGTCGAAAATACTCTCAAGAGCATCAATTACTGCATCAACAAGGTTTTTATGAAGCTTTGGGGAGGAAGATGATTTTGTTTTCAATTTGGATAATAAAATTAATATATCGTTGGGTAGGAGCGAGGGTCTACTTCGTTCATCATGCTATAGAGCTCTTCAAAAATATCATCTACGCTAGGCTTTGAGAAATAATCCCCATCCGTTCCATAAGCTGGCCTATGGGCTTTAGCGCTAATGGTAATTGCAGCACTATCAAGATGGTAGTATGCCTTTTGCTCCTCCACTATTTTTTGAAGAATAAAGGCACTAGCTCCTCCTGGTACATCCTCATCCAATACGACAAGACGATTTGTTTTTTTAACACTTTCTACTATGCTGTGATTAATGTCAAATGGCAATAAAGATTGGATGTCTATGAGTTCAACAGAAATATTAAACTTTTTCAATTTTTCTACTGCTTCTGCAGCAATTCTACAATTACTACCATAGGTCACCATAGTAATATCGCTTCCTTCTGCCAGAACTTCAGGAATTCCTAAAGGCGTTCTGATTTCAGAAAGGTTTGCAGGCATTTTTTCCTTTAAACGATAACCATTCAAACATTCTACAATCAGTGCGGGATCATCTGAATCTAACATAGTATTATAAAACCCTGCTGCTTGGGTCATATTTCTTGGTACTAAAACATGAATACCTCTTAGCGCATTAATAATTGTTCCCATTGGAGAACCACTATGCCAAATCCCTTCTAGTCTATGGCCCCTTGTTCTAATAATTAGTGGTGCTTTCTGCCCACCTTTTGTCCGATATTGTACAGTAGCTAAGTCATCGCTCATGATCTGTAGAGCATAGAGCAAATAGTCTAAATATTGAATTTCAGCTATGGGTCTCAATCCACGCATAGCCATACCAATACCTTGTCCAAGAATGCTAGCTTCGCGAATTCCAGTATCGAAAACCCTTAATTCTCCGTGTTTATCCTGAAGTCCTTCCAAGCCTTGGTTTACATCTCCAATTTTCCCACTATCCTCTCCAAAAACTAAAACTTCTGGACGTTCACCTAATATTCTATCGAAATTATCTCTAAGGATTATCCTGGCGTCAACTTCAAGAGATTCGGAATCAAATTTTGGCTCTACAGCTTCAATTCGCATAGGACTTTCTTTAGAATGACTGTATAGGAAGTCGTTATACCTATCCTTATTCGCAGAATTGGAGGATTGTATCCATTGATTTAATTCTGCTTTTTTAGGATGGTCAATTCCAATAAGATGGTGCATGGCAATTCTTGCCGAAGAAACGGCATCCCTTCTTAATGGATCAGGTTTTGATTTTATTTCTTGGGCTAAACTTTGAAGTAGTTCAGCATTGGAAGATAAATCTGCTAGCTCTTCAATTAGGCTACTTACCTGTGTAACTTCTGCCTTTATTGGCTCCAGAAAATCTGCCCAAGCCTTGGCCTTAGCAGTACGAGCTACTTTTTTAGCGGCTCTTTCTATTTCTAAAATTTCTTCTTCTGTAGCAATGGTAGATTGAATCATCCATTCCTTCATCTTCTTAATACAGTCGAATTCTTGTTCCCATTTCAAACGAGCTTCATTTTTATAACGCTCATGAGATCCAGATGTGGAATGACCTTGGGGTTGAGTTAATTCATTTACATGAATCATAACAGGAACATGCTCTTCTCTAGCAATTTTATCAGCCTTTTTATAGGCCTCTAAAAGGTCCATATAATTCCAACCCTTTACTCGAATAATTTCATATCCTTTGTCTTCACCATTCCGTTGGAATCCTTTTAAAATTTCCGAGATATTTTCTTTGGTAGTTTGATATTTACTGTGAACGGAAATTCCATAATCATCATCCCAGATGGAAATAACCATAGGTACTTGTAGAACACCGGCAGCATTTATAGTTTCAAAAAAGAGACCTTCACTTGTAGAGGCATTTCCAATTGTTCCCCAGGCAATTTCATTTCCTTTGATGGAGAAATTATTCCAGTCTTTTAATTCTTTATTCTCCCTATACACTTTGGAGGCTTCCGCAAGTCCGAGTAACCGTGGCATTTGCCCCGCTGTTGGCGAAATATCAGCAGAAGAATTTTTTTGCTCAGTAAGGTTTTTCCAGCTACCATCTTCATTTAAACTACGAGTGGCAAAGTGACCATTCATTTGGCGGCCGGCGGATGCAGGCTCTTTGCTAAGGTCAGTATCTGCATATAAGCTAGCAAAAAACTGTTGGGTGGATAACTCCCCAATAGCCATCATAAAAGTTTGATCTCTATAATATCCAGATCTAAAATCCCCATTTTTAAAAACTTTGGACCATGCGACCTGTGCTAATTCCTTACCATCTCCAAAGATTCCAAATTTTGCTTTTCCTGTTAATACTTCACGACGACCGATTAAACTAGCTTCACGACTTTCTATTACCAGTGCATAGTCGTTCTTTACGCTTTGTTTAAACTCTTCAAAAGAAATTTCGTCAGTCTTTGTTTTTGATTCGTTTGTACTCATAAATAAATGCAATTTTGGGGAGTGCAAAGGTAGCCAAAAAGGCTGCTTATTTCACAATGGAATAGGAGAGTGCTTTATAGGCCAAATTGAAAATGGAGAATTAGCGAAAGTGCTTTATAATCAGAGACTTTCCATAATTAGGTGATTTTAATAATAACCTCTTCTGATGCGTTCAATTATTTCACTTGGATCTAAATTAAAAACAAAACGAATACTTTGGGAATAGGCTGGCCCAGTTAAGAAATTTTTATCCTGGTTTTGAAATGGGAGATATAATTCCAAGAAATCTGTAAAAACTGAAACTCGGATACCATAGTCCCAATAGGCCTTGTTGAAAGAATCTGCAAAACCCAAATCTCCAAATAAACCAATTGAAGGTCTTAACCCTTTGTATTTGAAGGCTGTAAAAATCGGAAGGCTAATATTAGAGGCTAATAGATAACTATTGGCGAAAATTCCTGTGGGGCCTTTAAATCCACCATCAGAGGTGAAAAATTGTTGACTCCAAATTCCACTTTCATCTGACCTACCAATGAGTTCATAATCGAATAAATAATCTTGTGTTCCACTTAATCCCATACTATAGAATGTAGGAGGATCTCCAGCTGAAGCCAAGCTATTATTTAAAAAGAGGCCCCCAAAATTTCTCCAAATAAACCAATGTTTATTGGGTAACATCCACCTCAAATCCACTGTGCTGCTGATTAGGCTAAATTGACTACCAATTTGAAAATCTGAAACAATGGTATATGGTTTTAAAAGATTTATATTTTCTAAGGTATAGGTTATAGTTGCAAGTTCATAACCATCATATTTTCTTGCTGAATTAATATCTTCAGGGATGGAATATTCCTCTTGCTGTAATAATATTCCTCTAAATCGAAGCCTTTGTAGGATATTGCTTTCCCCATATTTTCGTCTAAAGAAAAAATTCAAGGAGGGTGAAAACCTATAAAATGCGAGATCCTGATCATAATGGTTATAGCGACCATAAAAGCCAGTTGAAATTCGATGGAATGGCCCAGAAGATGGAGTGAAATTCCATAGACTAGACAATGATCCTGTTAGTGTATTGGTACCGGTGCTGTATTCTGGTTCTAATCTGTATTCAAATGGTTTCCTTACAAATGCTACAGACCTATTATGTAGTTGAACACTTAGAAGAAGTTTGTCATAGTTGTTATAATTGAAGGCTGGCATCCAATAGATTTGTGATTTCCCAGGGTTTTCAAAACTGTTGAAGAACTGAAGTCGCACGGGTTCCGCTCTTTTAAAAAGCCCCTTTGTTCTTATGCTATTATTTTTTTGTGAAAATTCTGGGGCTGTATTATGGTTATTGATAATTACTTTATCAAACTTTTCATGGTAGGTCTGCAAAGGTTTTTCCCCTAGATGTCCGGGGAACCATTCCGTAATTACCTCTTTTCCATCCTTATATCCAGTTAATGAAAATGGAATGGCCAATGATTTTTTATTTCGGATGGTTGCGGTGCTTACTGTGGAGCAATAATCTGTTTTTACAATTTGGTAATCATGTTCTTGATCAGATTTTACCAGGACTTCAAAAAACCAGTTTAGATCTCTAAAAATGAAATATTTAAATGCAGATTCCAAGTCTTTGGAACTACTGTAATCCCTATTCTTTTTTTCAGAATAATAGCGATTCATAGATCTCCTAAAATTTCGCTTTCCGCAATAGGCTTCCAAATGACTAAGGCTTAAATAGGTTTTGGCCTGGGTAATAGCTTCATAATTTAATCGGCTTAAAGAATCCGCTGGGGTCCTCATTGCTTGATCTAAGCCCTGGCGGGCAATATAGAGCCACAAAAACTGATTTTGATAACCATATTCAAATTCATCTAAATCGAATATTTTTCCAATTATTTGAAAATTGGTAAGGGGAATCCATTTTTTTTCTGGGTATACTTCCCTTATAAATTCATATTTATAATAATAGGGTATTCCCCTTGCTAGCCACACTTCTTTAAATCCATTTGGCCCAAGCTCATACCGGAAAATTTGTTCGGCTCTAGCATGGGTAAGGTCATTGGAAAAGTCGAATGTTGATTTTGGATAATCCATACTGAGCAATCCATCGCTCTGAAATTCACCAATTTTATTTTTCAGAATCACTAATTGATAGGATCTTGTAAATTCTTTGGAAAATTGTTCCTCAAAAAATTTGTTTGTTTTTTCGTTTAAGGAAGGGAGAATAGAGGGCAGGTATGGATCTTCGTATATGCTGAAAAGCTTTATAGAATCATTGATTTGATATTCAATAAATGATTTTGAGAGATAAAACTGAAGATTGGAACGGGAAGGATGATGAAATTTGAATTTCGATAGACCATTGCCCAAATTTTGACTTTTAATCAACTTTAAATTGGAGGCAATTTTAAAATTGGAGTCGGCCGTAAAATCCACCGTAAAACTGTCTTTTGCATGAAACCAATCGCTTTGAAAAGTTATGGGATTTAGATGCCATTTTTCCCCATCATAATTGGCTAGCCTAGGAAGCCAGTCAATTATTCTATAAACATCCCCATCAAAACCTATCCCTGTAAACTCAGCGTCGGGCAGTTTAATTTCAAAATTTAGTAAAATACGATCATGGTTTTGACTTTTAGGGAAGCCTACAAATTCTAGATCTTTGCCAAACTCAATATTATTCTCAGCCTGTTTAAACTCGCTAATTCGAATATATCCTTTCCTTTCTTCTTCTGCATAATAAAGACGGATATTCTGAAAGTCGATAAATTGTTTTTGTACAAAAGACGATTTCCATTCCATAGATCTTGGTGGAAGATGAAGAAAAAGACTATCTGTATTTTGGTAATGATGGGCATGGAGACTGATTTCCATGCTTCCTTTTAATATTCGGAGGCTGTCCTTGAGCTCCATTTTTATTTGATAGTGGTTATCCTGTGCAGAGGCCACTTTAAGGAAAGTAAGTAATAAGAGAAGGATTAGTCTTCGCAAGTGTTCAATTTTCCGCAAATATAGTGGAGTTGCCACATTAAATTTAATTTTAGGACGTAATGCTCCAAGGAAATTAAAGCAAAAAAAAAATCGCCATTATGGCGATTTTCAGGATTTGATGAATTTTTATACTCGAATTCTCCCCGGCAGGTGGCCTATTGGCATTAATCCTTGACCATAACTTTCTCTTTTCTGTATGGATGCCTGGGAAAGATCAAGATCTTCTATGGGTTCCTCTTCCTCTTCATCCTCCTCTGGGATTTCTTCCTCAAATTCATCTATATACTCTTCGTCCTCATCATCTTCGTATTCAGATTTTGGACAATCGGTACATTTTAAACCTCTATTGGTCATTATCCATTCATGATTTACCATGTCAAAATCCCAATAATCATTAAGGTTATCAATATCATAAATGATATCCACCATATTTTCATCTAGAAAAATTTTGGTTCCTACAGGAAGGTAGAGGCTAAGTTTTACTTCCTGACCGCGATATCTATGATCGTCTTTAAGGGTATAGTAGGCATCGAAGTTTAAGACAGAATCATTTTCCAAGACATATTCGTAGGAAACATTTTCAGCATTATTTCGGGCGGCCCTTCTTGTATTTCCCTGAGCGTTTATATGCTTTCTAATTTTCAGCTTTTCATCTTTAGACTTTTTGATGTCTAATTGAACGGCATTAAATAGGTTGCCTTTTGGTGATTGTAGCCAAAAAAGGTTAAAATCCGTATCTCTATATCTTTCATAAACTTCATCTTCGTTTACTTGTAAATAAAGTGTTTTAGAGTCACTGTTAAGATCCTGATATTTAGTGTAATATGAGCTTCTGTCGAATTCCAAGCCTAATCTAATTCCCGAGATTAAAACCAAAATAAAACCTACAATGGCAATGCCTGTAAGACCAGATCTGGCAGATCTTCCTAAGGGGTCTAGTTTAAAAATTATTCTCACACCAAGGTAAATAATCATCACTAGAGGCGCCATTATCAATAGTGATATACCAATAACCATTAGGTTGAAATGAGCGCTATTGGCGGTAACAATTTGCAATAGGTCGTAGAGATCATTTAAATTATAGCCACCATTAAAGAGTTTAAAGCTTCCGCTAAAAAATGCGGCTACCAGGCCAAGTAGGGCGATAAAACCCAAGGCTAAGAAACCAAAGCCTATAATTTTAAAAAAGAATCTGAAAACCAATTTTACAAGGTTGATGATAAATTCAAAAAAACCTTTTATCAAATCGCCCAAGGCAGAGGCAGGTTTTTGGTAATCGTAGTTTCCTGCTTTTCGGCTAAACTCTTTCACATTATCACCAATATTTCCAAATTCCTCTTTAACAGATTTTTCAATATTGGAGACATTCACCTTTTCACCTCGCATTTGAAGCTTTTCTGCAGTGGTTCTGGCTTTGGGGATTATTGCCCAAAGGATTACATAGAATAGAATGCTAAATCCACTAAAGGCTAAGATTACAAAGATAATTCGCATCCAAAGGATTTCTATTCCTAGGTATGCTGCCAATCCAGCGGCAACACCGCCGAGTATTTTTTCATCAGGATCTCTAAAAATTCTTTTGCGAGAAGCGGAATAATTTGGAGATCTATGCTCATAATTAGGAGCTTCTTCATCTACATCTAGATAATCTTCAGGTTTCCCCATTATGGCAATTACTTCATCTACATCACTAAGGGCTATTACCTCCTTAGATTCTGAAGTCCTTGCTTTAAAAAGTTCGGCAATCCTTACCTCAATATCCTTAATGATTTCCTCTCCACCTTGTGAATTGAAAAATTGTTGTTTTAATGTGGTTAAATACTTTTCCAATTTGAGGAAGGCATCTTCATCAATATGAAAAATTAAACCACCTAGGTTGATGTTCAATGTTTTGTTCATGGTTAAGAGGGCTTATTTGTGGTTCTTTGTACTGCTTCTACCAAATCTTTCCAGGTAGCATTTAATTCTTGTAATATCTTTTTTCCGTAATCGGTTAAGGTGTAGTATTTTCTTGGTGGTCCGGATTTGGATTCTTCCCATCTATAGGATAAAACATCGGCGTTTTTTAGTCGGGTTAAAAGGGGATATAAGGTTCCCTCTACTACGATCATTTTTGCTTTTTTTAGATGTTCTATTATATCCGATGCATAGGCATCTTCCTTTTCAAGGAGGGATAGAATACACAATTCCAAAACACCCTTTCTCATTTGAGCTTTAGTGTTTTCGATATTCATTATGCTTGATTTTTAATTTTTAGTTTTCCTTTGATGGAAATGAAATAAGCCCGGAAGTTTTCATCCAGAACAAAAAGATGGATATTGGTGAAATATCCCCCTTCTTTATTTCCATACATTTTAAATACTTGTAGATCAGAATCCTCAAATTCAAATGGAATCCTTTTGAAACCTAAGGCATATACTTCCTTAGAAAAGGATCTAATTAAACTTGCTCCTTCTTCTTCCTCCCCAAATACTATAAATCTAATTTGATGGATATCACCACTAACATGTTTGATTTGATCCTCAAAATCAAAATCCATATCAATGGCGTCTAACATTTTCTTATTTAAAGTGAGGGAAAAAGCATCGTCCCTCGAGGCGTATTTGCTAAATACTTCTTTGAATTTCGCTTCATCTTGTGCATAGCTGCCAAGTGAAAAGGTTAAGGCTATGAAGACTGTCAATAATTTTTTCATGATGCGGTTTTATGTTTGTTTGCTATGCAAAGATATAAACAAAAGATAGTACTATGCAATACAAAGTACTATAATATTTTTTAACACCCTGAAAATCAGTGAGTATAATTTTAATCTAAATCTTTCATGGTGTGTTTATAGCCACCTAGTAGTGACCATGCCTTAGCTTGAGAAACAGCTTTTAGGCCATTTTTTCGGGCGTTTTTGGCAATGAGATATTGCACTTTAAAGTGGTAGAATAAGGATTTCCAAGCAAAGAATAGGGAATGTTTTGGATCGTAAATATGAGCTGGTTCTGCATTGGCACCATTAATTTCTATTACCGAGAAATTTTCACCTTCATTCAATTCATCCCAGGAATCGAAAACAATATCTAACCTTCCATATTCCAATCCTTCAATTTTCTCACAATATTTGGAAATGGCCAATAATAGTTTTGGATTAAGCTTTTCCTGTGCATCAATAAATTTGGTACCAAGCCGGTGATTCCCAATATGGTCTAGGACTAATCCTTCTCCCTTTTTTAATACCTGATTAAAATCAAATCGTTTATTGTCTTTCCATCTTTTCAACTGTAAAAACAGCCGATCATCCTTTCGTATTAATTCTTCAATATTCGATTTTCCATCACCAAGGATTTTTGGAAAACCTCTTTCCATTATAGAGCTTATTACCCATTGCTGATCTTCAGGGTTTTTAAAAATGAACAATCCAATTTCTTTGCTAAAACTTAAAAACTCTTGGATAAGATATTTGAATTTAGGATCGGGATTAAAGGCCAATAGATCTTCTATATTTTCAATTTTTAGAATTCCTTTTCCTCGCATTCCTAAATCGGGCTTTACGATTAAAGGAAATTCAAAACTATGATCTAGCAAAAATTTTTCTAATTCCTCTCTCTTTTGAATGAGGGGTAAAAGAGCTGTTTTTGGAGTGTTTTCATTAGGGCCTCTAACATACATATCCCATTTAGACTCTTCAACAATTCCCCCAAATTCCATATAGGGTCTATTGATTATAGTAGGGTAGGCGAAGCTTCCATATTTAATACTTTGCCATCCATATTGAAGAAATATAGGAATATATACCATCTGCCAAGGCCAGTATTCCCAATGGCTTAAACGAATATAAAAAGCTCTAATTCTATCCCTTAGATTCATTATTTGTTCTTGAATTTGATGGAATCTTGAGCTTTCCCAACAAAGTCCCAATAATTGAATTCTTCCCCACCTTTAATGCTTACAATCTGGCTGATGCTTACTGTCTTTAAAATCCCCCATCTGCTCATTATTAAATCACTTTCCTTGTTTCCATCCCCTGCACTTTGGTGAAATGCCGATATGTTTTCAGGCTTTAATTCGGGATTTTTTTTCAGCCAGGCCTCAAACCATTCTTCTCTTTTCTTGCGCACTTCACTAGAATATAGCTTAGTACTCGACCAAATTTGCTTTTGATTGGGATTGAAAATTTTTAATTGAGTTTCATCCTCATCATGTACAATTGCAGAAAGTTTAGCTTCCTCTTTCAAAATCAAGGTAAAAGGTTCTAAATCTTTAAAATTATAGTGATTGTAAAAATCCTCAATGCTGTTTGCTTCAAAACTTTCCAAAACCATTATACCTCTACTTTTAGGATAACTGGCTCGGCGTTTATAGGCTTTTTCCCCTCCATTGAGGATGCAAGCAGATCTGAATTTTGGCGAATGCGCAATCCAGGTACCATTTGCTTCCAAATCCTTAGGGAAGTAAACCTTCCTGTTTGCCACCTTTTCTCCAATAATATTTTGGGAAGATAAACGGTCAGATCTTTCATCCCTGTTGTGGGTGAATATATAGCCTTGTTCTACAGGTATATAGCTTAGAGTACACATATCAAAATATTGAAATAGTACTCATAGTGATGCATGGCGATGGTATAGGATTTATTTAATTTATTTCAATGCTTTGTCAACTCAAGCAGCATTAGTTCAGGCTTTTCGGGGTACGACGATGCAAATAACAAATTTTTATTTAATCCATTAGCAATCTGAGATTTGATTTATTTTTTCCGTTGTACAGGTCTGATAATGAGCCTAATTTTTTTGTCGTAGGAGAAATAGTTGATAAACCAATTGGTAAGTACTATGGCTTTGTTTCGAAATCCAACCAAGCCAATCAAATGCACTAACATCCACAATAGCCATCCTATAAATCCTTTGAATTTTACCCCATTCAGATCTGCTACTGCCTTATTTCTTCCAACTGTAGCCATGGTGCCAAGGTCTTTATATTTAAAGGCCTTAATTTCCTTGTTTTTTTCAAGGGAAATAAGATTTTTACCAAGGTTTAATCCTTGCTGAATAGCCACCTGTGCAAGCATTGGATGACCAAAAGGATTTTCTTCACTAACCATAGCGGCCACATCACCAATTGCATATATTCCCTTTAAGCCTATCAATTGATTGTATTCATCAACCAAATATCTTCCTCTGTTCAATACGCTATCTGAAAGACCATTGATAATATTTCCTTTTACTCCAGCTGCCCAAATAAGGGTAGAGGCAGGGAGCTTTTTTTTATTGGTTTGAGCATATTCACCATCATATTTTTCCACCCTTGTATCCAACCAAACATCTACTCCTAATTTTTCCAAATACTTTTTGGCATTTTTCTGAGCACTTTCGCTCATTGGCCCCAAAACATTAGAGCCTGATTCTACCAGGTGAATGGACATACGCCTGAAATCAAGGTCTGGATAGTCATTGGGTAAAACATGGGTCTTTAGTTCGGCAAGGGCTCCAGCTAATTCTACTCCCGTAGGTCCAGCTCCAACAATCACAAAATTCATCAACCTTTCTCTTTCTTCAAGGTCATTAGTGAGGGAAGCGGCCTCAAAATTTTGAAGCATCAAACTTCTTAAGTTTAAAGCTTCCGGAACGGTTTTCATTGGCATGCTGCCCAATTCCATATCCTTCATCCCAAAATAATTGGTAGAACTTCCAGAAGCGATAATTAGATGATCATAATCTATTTCGCCAATATCTGTACATAGGATTTTTTCATCTGCCTTTATTTCTATAGCCTCGGCCATTCTAAAATAAAATTCCTTTTGTCCCTTAAAAATATTTCTAATCGGGTAGGCGATAGAGTCGGGTTCTAATCCTGCCGTAGCTACCTGATAAAGAAGGGGTTGAAAAGTGTGGTAATTATGCTTGTCAATCATCACCACTTGAAATGGTTTTTTATTTAATTTTTTCGCGAGGGACAATCCTCCAAAACCGCAGCCTACAATTACCACACGGGCTAAACTTGTATCTGGGATATTTAGGCTTTTCATTGTTTACAATTTAAACTTGCCAATCAGTGATTTATCTAATTTTATTAAAGTTTTGAAATTCTCCTAACCTTCGGCCTCCTAATAATCGGCTTTCAAGCCAGGTAAGTATTCTGTATTTTAATTTTTCGTGCTTCGGAGTTTGTGATTTTTTTCTTCTTTTCCCATTATACTGCAATTCATTTTCCCAATCCATTTTTTTTAGCCAGTTTTTAAAGCTGCTGGGATGGCTACCTTTAAATTTTCTCACCCGATTTAGTGGCCCATAATCAAAGTTTAGCTCCTCTTTTTCAAATTTCTTCTGTGCCGCTTCTTTTCCATGGTAGGTGGTGCTTGCTGTTTTGCGCTTTTTATTCATCATAGCTGGTGGTCTTACCCAGCCATAATGGTAAATCTCTGCATCAATCAGGGCAACATTGAGTTTTCGTGTTCCTTCTTTTCTTTGGTAATCTTCAAATTGGTAGTTGAAATCGCCTTGGTGGTATCTAAATGATTGGGCATCTTTCCAGCTGTGAATTTCTTTGAGATTTCTAATAATTCTAATCTCTTTGGAATAAAAGGTATGAGAGGGATTATAATGCTCAAAATCACCCCAAAAATGTTTGTATCTAAATACGAGTCCTTCTACAAGTTGGTCTTTATGGTATTTGTTTATCGCAGCTTTTACTGTAGGGATATACTGTTCATGTAGGGCTTCATCACATTGAAGGTAAAAAAGCCAATCTCCAGTACAAGCCTCTTTTGCTAAATCTGTTTGATGAGCAAAAATTGTGTTTTTGGGATATTTTTCACTCTCCCATTTACTGTGAATGATTTTTATTTTTTCAGAATTAAGGCTTAGAATTTCCTTTTCTGTGCTATCATCATCATCACAATCACCCAATACAACTACAAATTCATCTACCATGGAAAGTATAGATGAGATGGACTCTTTTGCCGGAATAAAGAGTTTACCAGCATTTTTTACAAAAGTAAAACCACTAATTTTCATTTTACGGCTTTGCTGATTTAACTAGAATGATCGGCTACAATTTTCCATTCCCCATTTATTTTTTTCCATACCAATAAATAACTACCCCTTAAGGTATCGTGATCTCTAAATAGATTCCATCTCCCAGCTATCCACATTCCTGAGTTTCCAAGATTTTCAATTTTTTCATTTTCAAAAAGCAAACGACCCATTTTATCTTTTGAGCTATAAGATTTTTTATAGTTGCTAAGAGTTTGTTCCCAGCCATAATTTAATCCTCTACTACCAATAAATACTAGACTATCAGATTTTATATAGGGAATCATAAAATTTTCCAAGCTTCCCTCATTCCAGGCCTTTTGTTGATTTGCCATAATAGTCTCAACTTCCAATTTATCCTCAGACATTGATGGAGATTTGGGCTTTTGCTGGCAGGATAAAATGCCTAGTAGGGCTAAAGAAAAGATCCATTTCATAAATATCGTTCTTGAAGTATATTACAATGATGAAAACTATGACCAGCAATGATAAAGCCTATGGCTCTTGCCGAGCTTGGGCTGCCATTTGTATTTCCTATTTGATCTAAATCCTCTTCCCTTAATCCTTTAATATTTCGAATAATAAACCTCCTTAATAGGGTAAAATCGTCTATTAATTCTGCTAGGCTGATATTTTCCAAATTGGCATTTTCTGCCCATTCGTTTTGATCGAAGCCTGGAAGAGGGTTTTTATCTTTTCGTGAAATGCTGATGGCTCTATAAATGAAAACTAAATCGCAATCAATTATATGTCTCAACATTTGCTTTAGGGTCCATTTCCCTTCTGAATAGCTATAATTTTCCTTTTCAGAACCCATTTCATTTAAAATGTTGATAAGTCTATCTCCACTATCCTGAAGATTTTGAAGAAGATCTGCCCCACGGGTTAATTCAATATAGTTTTTGTAAAATGGGTGGTATTCGCTTTCCGAAGGTCTTTTCATAACTATAGCTTATTTAATTTTTGCTCGTATTCCTCCTCGGATAGATTGCCATTTAAAGCTTCATTGTTCAAATTCGCCATTTCCCGATATTTGGGCAAATCATTTTCATTGGTCTCTAAACTGAAATTGCAAATTGGGCAAAAGATGCTGAATTTTGAAGAAAATGGAATTAAGGGAATAAAGAAGAGGCTAAAAATTCTTCCCGTTTTTTGAAGTATCCAATGTTTTCGATTAGAACAATTCGGACAAAGCTTTTCTTCTATGGGTCCAATAGGCTTATTAACTCGATCTATACCAAAAATTAATATCATGTTGTAAAGGTACATTCTAATTGAATTGCAAGTCCTTTTACTGGTAAAATAGAATCAATCCATATTTTTAATTTCTATAGATATGAAGCAATTTGCTAATTTTGAAGAATGCCTACAGACAGAGATAAATTAATGAAGGGACTTCGATTTTTCGCTTTTGGATTTCCTTTTATTTTTTTAGGACCAATAGTATTTACCATTGCCGGAATTCCTAGTTATAATGACGGCTCCTATCTATGGATCAGCTTAAGCATATTGTTTATGATTACAGCTGTAGTTTTATGTGTTAAAGGTTTAAAAACCGTTTTATCTGCCTTTTTCGATAAAAACTAATGCACTAAATTCAATTTCTCTAATAGGTAAGGAGCAGTTTTACTTTCTTTAATGTCCATAATTCCCTCTGGCTTACCTTGATAAACAAGATTTCCTCCTTTATCACCTCCTTCAGGACCTAAGTCAATCAACCAATCAGCACATTTCATAATATCAGGATGGTGTTCAATAACCAAAATACTATGTCCCTTTTTAATAAGTTCATTGAAGGATTTTAATAGTTTTTTGATATCGTTAAAGTGCAATCCAGTGGTAGGTTCATCAAATATAAAAAGATGATGATTGCTATTTTCACTTTTCCCTAAGAAGGTAGCAAGTTTAATTCTTTGTGCTTCCCCTCCAGAAAGGGTGCTACTCGATTGACCTAAAGTCACATAGCCCAAACCAACATCCTGTAGAACCTTGATTTTTGAAGCAATTTTAGTTTGGCCATTTTCCTCAAAAAATACTATGGCATCGTCGACGGTTAACTCTAGAATATCAAAAATGGTTTTATCCTGAAATTTTACTTCTAGCACCTCATTCTTAAATCTTTTTCCATCGCAGTCATCACATTTTAAGTGAACGTCTGCCATAAATTGCATTTCAATGGTAATTTCCCCTTCCCCTTGGCACTTATCACATCTACCACCATCAACATTAAAAGAAAAATTACCAGATTTAAAACCTCTTGCTTTTGCTAGTGCTTGGTTTGCATATAGAGAACGGATATCATCATATGCTTTTAAATAGGTAACAGGATTACTTCTACTACTTTTTCCGATAGGGTTTTGATCAACAAATTCTACAGAACTGATAGAGGCATAATCTCCTTCTAGCGCGCTGTGCTTTCCACTTTTATCTCCAAAACCACCAAGTTTCTTTTTTAAAGCAGGATATAGAATTCTTTTAATAAGAGTACTTTTTCCAGATCCGCTAACGCCGCTTACAACGCTAAGACAATGCAAGGGAATATCTACATTGATGTTTTTAAGATTATTTTCTCTAGCTCCAATAATTTTGAGAAATTTTCGCGGTGACTTCCTTTCTTGTGGTAGACTTATTTCATCCCTACCATTTAGGTAATTGGCGGTATGGCTATCTACGTTTCCAATATCTTCAGGTTTTCCGGCATAAATGATTTCCCCACCATGAGATCCAGCTTCAGGTCCGATGTCTATGATATAATCACTGGCCTTCATCACTTCTTCATCATGCTCTACTACGATTACAGTATTTCCAATATCCCTTAAGTTTTTCACTACAGAGATTAACCTTTCTGTATCTCTAGGATGAAGTCCAATACTTGGTTCATCAAGAATATAGGTGGAGCCTACAAGAGCACTTCCAATGGAGGTGGCCAGGTTAATTCTTTGCGATTCACCACCTGAAAGGGAATTACTCACCCTATTTAGAGTAAGATAGCTAAGACCCACATCTAGGAGATATTTCAATCTACTTTTGATTTCAATCAAGAGTCTTTTGGCAATTTCTAGGTCTTGAGGATTTAAGTCAATCTCTTCAAAGAAAACCGAAAGCTTATCTATAGGCATCAGAACAAGTTCACTAATGGAATAGCCATTTATTTTTACATAGTTGGCCTCTTTTCTCAATCTTGCTCCTTCGCATTCGGGGCAGATGGTTTTGCCTCTATATCTGGAAAGCATTACCCGGTATTGAATTTTATAGCTTTTGGATTCAATGTATTTAAAAAATGAGTTTAGGCCTTTAAAATCTTGGCTTCCTTCCCAAAGTTGTTTTTTTTCAGATTTACTCAATTCGAAATAGGGGCGATGAATGGGGAAATTTGATTTATCGGCAGCCTGAATAAGTTGTTCCTTCCATTCTTGCATTTTTTCACCCTTCCAAGCGGCAACAGCATCTTCATAAACAGAAAGACTAGAATCTGGAATTACCAGATCTTCATCTATTCCTATCACCATTCCAAAGCCTTCACATTTTGGACATGCCCCAAAAGGATTGTTGAAGCTAAATAGGTGCATACTGGATTCTTCAAACTCAATTCCATCCTCTTCAAACTTACTGGAAAACTGGAATTCATTTTTCTGACTATCATTTAAGATGGTACAGATTCCTCTTCCTTCAAAGAAAGCGGTTTGAATAGAATCGGCAACTCGGTTCTTTTGTTCTTCAGAAGAGGTATCTGCACTCAGCCTATCCACAACTATTTCTAAAAGATCGTCTTCTAAAATGGTATTACTATCCACTTCTTCCAGTCGAACCACCTTACCATTAATAGAGATTCTAGAATATCCCTGTTGTTCCAAAATGGCTATTTGATCCTTTAATTTACGATCATGGAGTAGGAGAGGACATTTAATCATTATTCGATCTGTAGGATCTAGGGATTGAATAAGATTGAGAACATCTTTAAGTTCATGTCTTTTTACCTCTTTCCCAGAAATGGGGCTAAAAGTTTTTCCAATTCTTGCAAAAAGGACTTTTAGATAATCATAAATTTCAGTGGTTGTGCCAACGGTGGATCGAGGGTTACGGGAAATTACTTTTTGTTCGATGGCTACAGCTGGAGACACACCTTTAATATATTCCACATCTGGTTTGTCCAACCTTCCTAAAAACTGGCGGGCATAGGAGGAAAGACTTTCTACATACCTTCTTTGTCCTTCTGCATAAAGAGTATCGAAGGCTAAAGACGATTTCCCAGAACCACTTAAACCCGTAATTACAGTGAGCTTTTTATGTGGTATAGCCACATCAATATTCTTAAGGTTGTGAACCTTAGCACCTTTGATTATTATATATTTTCTAGGGTCTAAATTCTCTAGGAAGTTTTGCTGCATTTTCATTCAAATCTGAAGAATTGCAAAAGTATTAAACATATGATTGTTTGGATAATAGATTTAAAATTATATATTTGAAAAAGGGAAAGGAATTTTTCCCTCAGTTCGCAATACATATTAATTTAAAATAAAGCGCTTATACATACATCTACTTGAAATTTTATTTATTAGGTACTAACCCAAAAGCAAGTAGATTATGGATTATTCGAAGCAGAGCGATAGCGAGTTGATCAAAGGTTACCTTGGCGGTAATGAAATCACATTAGAATTTTTAATCAAAAGACACCAACAGAGAATTTTCTCTTATATCATTGTGCGCATTCAAGATCAGGATTTAGCAAATGATGTTTTCCAGGATACTTTTGTGAAAATCATCAATACCTTTAAAAGGGGTAAATATAATGAGGAGGGGAAATTTCTTCAATGGGCGATGAGAATTGCTCATAATTTAATAATCGATCATTATAGAAAGCAAAAGCGCATGCCTACTATGTCTCCAAATTCAGACTTTGATATTTTTAATATTATCAGGGATCCTAAAATGAATGTGGAAAGCAAAATCATTAAGGATCAGATTGAAAGTGACCTCCACAAGTTGATAGAAGAATTACCAGAAGAACAAAAAGAAGTATTAAAACTTCGTCATTTTTGTGAGTTGAGCTTTAAGGAAATAGCTGATCAAACTGGGGTAAGCATCAATACTGCATTAGGAAGGATGAGGTATGCTCTAATCAATTTAAGGAAGTTGATGGAAAAGAATAAAGTTACATTATTACAATAATTTGTTGTTGATGCAATATGGGTTTAAAGAGGTCGTTACTTTAGGGTAACAACTAAAATTTGCCTATGGCTAGTACCACTACAATTAAAAATGTACCTGATGCACATTTTAAGCCCTGGAAAGAAACCGTAAAATTTTTGCTCGATTATTCTAAAAGTATGGAAGTGAAAAAATCGGAATCTGGTAAAGAATTCGTATTTCTACGGAACTGAAAAAAACCCGCTTTAAAGCGGGTTTTTTTATGTCCAATGATCTCATAGCCTTTCCCAATCTCATGGCCAATACAATTATTTTACCTTTGGTTAAACAAAAAATATTAAGATGAAAGCCATTTGGAACGATACAGTAATTGCCGAAAGTGATGAAACCATAATCGTAGAAAACAATCATTACTTTCCCGCTGATTCGATAAAAAAAGAGTTTTTCAAAGAAAGCAATACTCATACTACATGTCCTTGGAAAGGTGAAGCAAATTATTATTCCGTTGAGGTATTTGGTTCCGTAAATAAAGACTCTGCATGGTACTATCCTAAGACTAGCGCCTTAGCAAATCATATTGAAGGATATGTGGCTTTTTGGAAAGGGATTGAGGTTAAGCAATAGTTAAATTTTTTATTTTAAGGGACTTATGTTTTGTAAGTCCATTATTAGTTTACCTTTGTGCTTTATTATTTTTAATTATTTTACAGTTATGCCAAGAGGTACAGTAAAGTTTTTTAATGAATCAAAAGGATATGGTTTCATTAAAAACGAAGAAACACAAGAAGACGTTTTCGTTCATGTTTCAGGTTTAAACCACGAAGTTAGAGAAGGTGATTCCGTAACATTTGATGTTAAGGAGGGAAAAAAAGGATTAAACGCAGTCAACGTACAGACTGACTAGAATACATCTCTTTTAGAACTAACAAAAATCCCGCTTTTGCGGGATTTTTTAGTTTATAGAAATCTTATTATCAATTTTTTGAGCTATTTCAAATCCTGCATACAAAATTAAAATATTGATTTTTCAAAGGTTTTGGAAATAAGTTCTCCTGTGTCTAATTCTAATACTATTATATACAGTCCGGGTGCTAATTTATCAATTGGAATATCTACTTTTTCTTTCCCATTAAATGTATTTTGACCTAAATACAAATTCCTCCCCATGCTGTCTAGAATTCTAATTTTCACATTTCCCATTGATCCACCATCTGCAAATAAAATGCTCAGTTTATTTGTTGCGGGATTTGGAAATAAACTGATTTCTACGGGCTTTTCATGGAGACCAATAGTTGAACAATCGTTCACCACAAGAGGAATACTATCGTCTTCAGGTAATTCAAACCCACAAATATTTACAAGAGTATTAAAATCACTCCCTCTGTTGGAGACAATATATAGACTATCATTTTTAGAAATTGGGAAATAGGTTTGGAGATGAATTATTGAACCATGTCCTGCATTGCAATTCATTTTTGCTGATTTAATGGGCATTGGGCTGCCATCAGAATTGTAAATAAAAAAATCAGAACCATCATTGGCCAGTGTAGAACATGAAAAAGGGACAGTGGTAGAGAATGAAATTATAGAATCTCCACAATTTGCCCTAACTATTGAATCTGAATTTGTTGAAGAAAATTTCCAATTTACTGAGCTGCTTGTACAATTATTACTCACCCGAAGATCTAGATCTTTCGATACGGTTGAAATTTTAATCCAGCTGTTTTGAATACTATCAAACCTAAACTCATCTATACTTATTTTTAGATTTACAAGCTCGGCATTTGTGGGTTGAAATAACATTATTCCTGTTTGCGGATCTAAATTCATTCCATTCGCAGTGGTTATTTGAGAATTAACAGAATAACCGGGAGCATAGGTCATAGCAGTACCTGGATAAGGACTAGTTTCGGCATGTCCGAAATAATAAACCAGAGAATCCCCATCCGGTTCAGTTGCTTGCTGGGAATATATTGTTACACCATTCCCATTTGAACAAAAATTTCTCCCCCCGCTATTTAATATTATCGGACTGGTATTTTTATAAAAACTATTGAGTTCTGCCTTAACAAAATAAGTAGATCCAGCAGTGTTGAGAAGATTTGAAGGGGAAGTATGTCTAATGCTAGCCTCATGATAAAATACCCAATTAGAGCAATTTACTGGCAGAGCAACATCCACCTCATATACATATTTTTTACCATGAGAAACATTAACCTGACCATTATCACAATTGAAAGGCTGGTTAATTGGGAGGCCATTTGGTGAAAAATTTGGCAAAAGGGTAGCAGTAAGGGTTCCCCCTGCATTGCATCCCGATGTAAAACCCAAATTAATGGTATTTGGTAAATTAATAACCGTACTAAAGGAATAGGCAGTATAACGAATCAGATAGTGTTTGGAAATATTGGTGGAATCTCCGATATACTTATAGGAAATTTCGTTTCCAACAATATGAGAGGCTTTTAAGGATAAGCTCAAACTGACAAAAGCCAAAAAGGCTAAAAGGTATTTTTTTGACATAATAGGTGGTATTTGGTTTATCCAAAGTTAAAGCACCACAAAAAATATCCTAGCCACCATTATTAATAGCTTGGAATGAATAATTATTGAAAAGAAAAATTTTCTAATTCCTTTGGCTAATTGAATTCTGTTTTCTTAAATCAATGATGGAAGGAAAACAATCTTTAAATAATCATGATAACCCAGTTATCATCTTTTAAAATGGTATTAATAAATATTCCAATTCAAAAAATAAGGCATCATCTACAAAAACTTCTTTTCCAGTTTTATTCCCATTTTCATCATAACTAAAAACTTCCCGATACTTTACCAGACCTGCTTTATTATAGGGTATACCAGAAGGAATAGGGAATCGTAAATAGGCTACTTTGCGATTTATATCGTTGGTCAATAGTTCACAATTACTAATTCTATTGTTTTGATATTCAAAATTCACCTTGCAAAAGGAGGCCCCGAACTTTACTTCCATTCTACTTAACTTATCATTTATATCATATTCATAATGGGTGATTTGGTAAGTGTTTGATTCAAAATTTGCAGAAGTAAGTATAGAATCACAAATCAGTTGATTTTGGGAATTATAGTAGAATTTCTTAATTCCCATCAATTTTTGAGCATCTACTTTCCCTCCCATATATTCCCGTATTTCTATTAGGTGCCCTTGGTTATTATAGTCGAAAGTTTTAGCAATATAAGCTCCCGTTTTTTCAACAAGCTTCTGATTTTTATAACTATAGATATCCTTTATACCATTAAAACTTTCAATAGCGCTAATTCTATTGTTTTGATAAAAGTACCGAGCATCGGATTGAAGGTTTGAATCCAAAACCCCTTTTCTTTTCCTGATATTATATTGTGTAATCCTGCTAAACCTAGCTATGGAATCATAGTAATATTTTGCTCGTAGTTTGCTTCCTTTACTTTCATGAACCCATGATTTTAATATTCCGTCAGAATCATATTTATAGGACCTAATAATTTTCGGGACATTGGCAGAATACCTAACTTTTTTGAGCATTTGCCCATCTTTACGATAATAGTTCTTAAACATCGTATCCCCCTGGAAATTGTTGGATGTCTTTTTATTAATGCCAATTATCTCTTTGGTTTTAGTATAGTTATAATGATCCTTAAAATATTCATCTTGAAATGGATTGGGATCTATTATTAATTCTGGTCGGTCTGGACTAGTTTTTTGCCCAAAAAGGAATTGGGAAAGTCCAATTAGTAAAACAGTAATTTTAGTTTTCATTCCTATTTTATTTGCTTTAAAAATTATACGCTATTCCGATTAAACTTCGAATTTGTCCAGCATTAAAGGAGGTGTTTAAATAAGGGGAGATCTCAAAAGCAATTTGCAGGTTTTCAGCTTTTTTAAAGGGTTTTATCCTTGTTCCAAAATGTATTAAATAACCATTTGTAGCCTCCAATTCTTCCAGAGCATAAAAGGGGTTTATATTTATTCCCAATCCTAGATAATAGTTCAGCCTATCCTTTCGAATAAAATTCCACATCGCATTAATTTCAAAATTTAAGTTTGAGATAAAGGTGTTTGTCTCCATTCTTAAATCTGCCCAAGCTAATTTTTCCGAATCAGAATTTAGAGATACTATGGATTGAAAGGGGTAATAGGCTATCCCCATTTGGGCTTTTGAAGGGATGGCGTTTAATATTCCCACAAGTATTGCTATTACAAGGATAGATTTTTTCATAAGCTTTCATAAAATTTACAGTAAACGGGTTTGGCTTCATAATTATCGTCAAAAAGTAGGGGGTAGTCTTCACGATTAAAAAAACTGCGAATCCAAGAGTGAGCATCACTATGGCCCCAGAAGCTAATACCATAGCGAAGGGATTTTGGGATTTGTTGATAGTGATAACTTATAATAGCCATTTTATTCGCTTGCTTTTCCAAAAGTTCATCTGTGAGATTAAAAGATTTTGATAGGGGATTAATTGATATATCCAATTCGGATAAATGAATTTTTATTCCAAGTTCAGAAAACTCGTGAAATGCTTCGGCAATAGAGGAATTACCGGGATGAATAATGGAAATATGCATTTGTAATCCTATGCCATGGATGGGTATATTCCTTTGCTGTAGCTTTTTTATAAATTGAATTACAGCTCTCCTCTTTTTTTCATTTACCACAAGATCATAATCATTATAAAACAGTAGGGCAGAGGGATCCGCTTCATGAGCATATAGAAATGCTTTTTCCAAATAAGAAGCTCCAATATTTTGTTTCCAAATTGTATTTCTCAAATTTCCATCATCTGTAAAAGCCTCATTTATTACATCCCAACTACTTATTTTTCCTTTAAAATGATGGCAAATAGACTGAATATGGTCTTTAAAAATTTGCTCCCAATCTTCTGTGCTGCCCTCAAAATTGTTCATCCAAGGAGGAAGTTGATTATGCCAAATCAAAGTATGGCCATGAATTCTTTTGGATTCAGCAATGGCAAAATTCACCATTTCATCGGCTTCTGTCCAATTAAAGGTATTTTGGGAAGGATGTAAATTATTTGGCTTAAAAACATTCTCGGCAGTAATGCTATTAAATTGCCGACTAACAATTTCCAAATTTCTAGTTCCTGCTAATAAATCATAGGGTTCTATCGCAACACCTATTGGAAATTCTGCCTTGGAATATAAACTCAATGAATCATCGCAATCCTTTGTTTTTGTTTTATTACAAGAAAGGATAACCGTTAGAAATAGAAAAAAGAATTTGAAACTATGCTTCATTCTAGAATTCCTTTAAATGCAAATTTGAAATTTGCTAGCTCATTAAAATTTTAAAATCCCTCTGAATCCACGTGCAGCATAGTAGGAGTCTGCTCCATTATGGTAAATGAAAACACGATCAAATCGAAAATCACCAAAAATTCCTCCTCCTAATTTCCTTACTGAGGATGGGGTATTTAACCAGCTTGAACTTTTGCAATCAAAGGCATCAAAAGATTGAAGTCTCTGATATAATTCTTCATCTAATACTTCTATACCCATATATTGGGCAAGGTCCATAACCGAATTTTCGGGTTTAAACTTTTTTCTAGATTCTAGTGCCTCTCTATCGTAGCATAAGCTCCTTCTTCCTTTTGGACTTTCCTTAGAACAGTCTATAAACGAAATCTCACTAGTATTTGTATCCCAAGAAAATGGGTGAGGCTCTCCACCAGTTTCTTCCATTTGCACCAGAGACCATATTTTTTCTGGATTATCTTCTAATTTATTTTGAAGGTCCTTCCAGTCTAAACCATTGATTTTGAATTTATTTTCCTCAAAACGTGTTTTCATCAAGGCCAGGATCGATTTTTTATCCTCTTGCCCTATGGATTTATCCATTAGCATAAATTATCAAATTACAGAGAGCAAGATAATTGATTTATGGGTGCTTGCTAAATTTTATAGGGCTTTACAATTCAATGCTCAGAACTGAGACAGATTTTTGTTATACCCAATTTTCCGCTGCCCATGATTCCGCCTCTATTTCCGAAAAAAAAGACCAAGCTAATATTCTACTGCTTTTGTTTCCTGTACCCATTGGAATGGTTTTTACTTGTTTTACCTCCATCTTTTTGAGGCTTTTATGGAAGGAATTTAAATTTGCCTTTTTAGAAACAAGACTGCTAAACCAAAGGCAATTTTTAGAAAACTTTTTGCTTTCTCTAATCATATTTTGGATAAAACGGTATTCACCACCATCCGTAATTAATTCGGCAGGAAGTCCAGAGAAATTTAGACTTGTATTTTTATCCGAATTTCTTTGAAGGTTCTTTTGTTTCCTAAGACTTCCTTTTTTTGCATTTTCAATGGAAGAATGGAAAGGAGGATTGCAAATGGAAAGGTCTATTTTTTCGCCTTTATCCAGTACACCATAGAATTTTGAATGTTGTTGTAATTGAAGCCTTAGCTCAACTTTAGATTTTAAACTGGGATTTAGCTCAATGATTTTTTTTGCAAAAGACAATGATTTTTCATCAATATCCGAAGCAATAAATTTCCATCCATATTCCGAAATACCTATTATTGGGTAAATACAACTAGCGCCCGTTCCAATATCATAAACCTTAATCTTAGGTCCATTAGGAATTTGGGAATTATTAGATATTGCCAATAGGTCTGCCACATAGTGGATATAATCTGCCCTACCAGGGATAGGAGGACATAAATTTTCCTGGGGAAACAACCAATAATCAATATTGTAGTAATGTCTTAAAATAGCCGTATTCAATAAACGAACAGCCTTTGGGCTTGCAAAGTCTAGGCTTTTTTTGCCATATTTATTTTCAATAATGAAAGCCTTTAATTCTGGTGTAGATTCGCAGAGCTTGTCAATATCATAAGGCTTAATATTTCGGTTTCGAGGGTGTAGCTTTACTTTATTACCAGTCTTTAAGGAAGTTTCTTTGGACACAATTTATTTTCATTTGAGAATTGTCAAAGATTGAAAATAATATGAAGAATATAGGATTGAAAACTAAGGGCTTAATTCCCTTTAAATTCTTAAAGTGAAAATATGCCAGAGCAATAATTTACTTCCAGCATATAAAACCAAAAGGGCTGTAAGAAGAGCCAGTATTTTATTATTCACTTTTTGATTTCCCAAATAGTTCCCTAATCCACCTCCTATAAGGACGGCGAGAATTAAATGAAGGCTAATACTGGAGTCGAATTTAAAGTTGCTGGCAAAAATTAAGCCCGCAATTCCGGCTGTAGAATTAACCAAAATAAAAAAGGAGGCCAAAGAGGCAATCTTTTTAGAATTTTCCCAACTGAAAAGGTGAAGTAGGGGGGAAAGATAAATCCCACCACCAATTCCGGATAATCCTGATAAGAATCCTACACCAGCTCCAAAAAGTGTTTTAAGGGATTTGGGGATTTTCTTTTTAGATGAGTCTGGATTCAAATATTTAAAAAACATGGAAATTGCTGCCAAAACCAGCGCAGAGCCTAGAATAATAAAAAAGCTTTTGCTGGATAATTTCCATTGAGCAGCAATAAATGCCGTTGGAAAGCTCAAAATTACAAAGGGCCAAAAGCTAGAAAAATCAAATGTTTTATTTCGCCAATGGCTAATGGTGGCTAGACCTACAACGCATAAATTGAGGATTAAAGCTGAAGAACGGATCAGGTAAATATCGTTTAAAATAAGGCTTAAAACCGCTAAATAACTAGAGCCACCTCCAAAACCAACAGAGGAATAAATTAGGGCTATTAAAAAGAATATGAGCGGCAGGTAAATTTCCATTAAGGGATATATTTCATTTTTTTAAAATGGAATGAGAATGTTTATTTATCACCTCTGTCCGAAAAAATTTTAGTCACAGAATTTTAAATTTGATATTCAGTCTTTTAACCAAATAAATTTGCGTTTCACAAAACTAAGCCATATTAATCGAGATATTCTTCATTACATAAATTTCAGAAAGGCTGTTCAAGTTTTTTTGGTCAAATTAAATAATGGAATTTTGTTTGTAGCATATTTTGGCCTTCAAGAAAATGGTGATTTGATTGAAATGGAGCCTTAGGGAGATTGGGTAGCTCTGAAGGATGAAGAGATCACCCAACCGAACTTAGGTTCTATGAAAAGCAGATTGCCATTTTATTGTGAGCCTTGACCTTTTTATTCACCTGATTTTATTTTAGGGGTGTTCATGAACTCACTCCGTTCGGTTGGTTCGTTTTTGGGTCAACCGACTTTAGGAGCTCATGAGCGACAGCGAATAAGCCAAAAATGAACAGAATTAAATCATTTTATTTTAGCGATTGTTTATTTTTAGGACACCTGTGTTTATTTATAAAAGCTAAAGACTAAAATACAGGGTAAAATTCTGCCAAAATTCAACTAGGATTATTCTCCCAATCCTAAAATTCGCAATAGTCTTTCGATCAAGGCCCAAATTCGCTGCCAAATAACAAGAATAAAATTTATCTCTACCACTCTTAATTCTACTCTTTTAAAAGCCAAATTATTGTCTTTAGAATGTGCCTCAAATCCTCCTTCAGGAAATTGAGGAGCATCCTCAGGATGATTCAATATTACAACTAAAGCATATTCTGTAATATTCCGATCTACTAGATCTGATCTAGTAGGCTGCCAGCGAAATTTAAGCTGCTCAAACGCCTCTCCAAACCGATTATCGGGGTTTTTTGAAATTAAATTTATGCTTTGTGAATTTCCACTTCTTAGTTGACCATTTTGGTTGGTAAAACTGAAATTATCAGACATCAAATTCCCACTTCTGAGGCCTCCAACCATGGGGGTCCAGAAAATAGATACTTGGCAATTTTCCGCATCAAGTCCACCTCGATTTCGAACTCTTATATAGATGAAATTATCCTCATTCAATTTGGCCTCTTGATGATCTCCTGGACTAGGTTTGATTAAATTTTCATTTTGCCTTACAATAATGTCTGGAGAATTCCCTAGTTCTGAAATTGGAATAATTTCACGACCAGAATCATTATGGCTGGCCTTCAACCAAACATCCTTAAATTGGAATCGATTGTCAAGAAGCAACAAGGGCTCATTGATGGAAGGGGAGAAGCTTTGGCTTAATAAATTTCCATTAATATTATTTTTAAAATTTCTTAAATACTTGGTGACCGAACTATTCTGTTGGATGGAATTTGGTCTTACAGTATTAAGTGATAGATTATAACTCAATTCAACCAAAAAGGGTTTATTATTATCCCTAAGTCTAAAATTATTTTCCAATTCAAAGAGGATTAAGGCACCCGGATATAAATCTTTATTTATTTTTTGTCCATAGTCTTTTACAAAAACATCTTGTATTCGTGCAAGATTATTATCCCCAAGCTCCTCAAAATCATTAAAATAATCTCCATTAAATTCTCCATATTTTAGTTTAGCATTTAGCCATCCTCCAGTTCTTGTTGTGTTCCCTTCTGCATTTCTCCATGCTATAGCCTTAAGATTTCCGCTAAGTCTATTATTGTTTCCATTGAAAAATAAAAACTGATGTCTAAAACTATTATTAGGATAGGCCTGTCCTATTGGAACTAAGGATGGGCCTGTAAATTCAACAGAATTCTGTTTTTGATAAACATCCAGAAAATGAATTTTACTCAAGTTTTGTCCATTTAGCTCTACATTTATTTTGTAATGACCAGCTTCGGAAGGAAGATCAAGCAAGCCCTGAAAAACTCCATTTAAAAGGGGGGCATTAATCCTTGAAATAATCTGATCCCCTCTATCAAAATTTGATATTTGGATGTTTAATTCTCCTTGCATATTGGAATCCAACCTGTGAAATGAGTCTATTGCTTTTACCACTAGTTTTATAGGTTCAGCAATTAAAGCAATGGGTGGTTCCGTACTTATAAAAAGATCATTTGTTTGCAAAGGAAAATCTGGATTGAAAATGGAGTTGGCATTTAATTTTCCTGCTCCAGCATTGGCATTTGGCAGATCGAAGCCCGTATGTTCATCCTTCCAAGCATGGTCCATTATTCTCTGTTTAATTTCAGAATGGCTGGGAAGTGGTCCATTGGGATTAAGTAGCATGGCCTCTTGATAGATGAGGGCAACAGTACCTGCAACAATGGGACAGGCGAAACTGGTTCCTGTTTTTATTTGGAGGAAGGCCTCCCTACTATAGACCCAATCGAGAGCTGAATCTGCTCCTACTATTTCTTTTCCTGGAGCTAAAATACTTAGACCAATTCGTCCATCTCTTGTTGGACCTTTACTCGAATTTTCATGAAGTAAGCCTGTATCATCCTCCCAATTTCCAACAATAATAGGATGTTGTGCACAAGCCCCAGCATTTAGTGTAGAGTTTGATGACAAATGAGGTTCTAAAAACTCCATAGAACTTCTGGTGGAAAAGCCTGTCCAGTCTAGCCAACAATGATAATTTCCAGAAGGAGCTAGTCCTGCTTCAACTGGAATAATTTTAATTTGATACTGACCTTGAATTAGAGAATTTACTCCATTTCTTAAATTAAATAATAGATGAAAATGCTTTGCACCGTTTAGCGTTACATTTTCAGATTCATAACTTAAGAAAATATTTATATCATCATTATCTGGGTTTTCATTGTTGAAATGGAATAGCACTTGATTTTGAGTAGTTTCCACGATTTGAGGGCTAGAATTCCCATTGGGATCGATCAATTGTAGAGTAAAATGATCCACAGCTTCATACCAAATATCCAATTCAAAGGACCTAATTTCCTGGTCTATCAATATAGTTGGATGGGAACTATCTTCCAGATCAATTTTTGCATTTCCTTGAGCATGATGCTTTTTGTTAGCATGATTTCCAGCGGTTTTACAAATTACCATTGCCGGATTGGATTCGATAAGAGCATCTAAATAAGCTTCAAAGGGAAGAGAACCATCTCTAGGACCCGCATTGCTCCCTTTTGAGATATTGATAACTATTGGTTTATTCAATTCAGCAGATTTACTGTCGAACCAGCTCAAAGCATTTAGATAAGCATTATTGGAATTGGCAGTTTCGAGGTTGCCAAAACTATTTGGGGCCGCAATTAGTAAACCTGCTTTTGGAGCTACGCCTCTATAATTACTACCTCTTCCAGTAGATGCAGCACATGAGGCTACCAATGTACCATGGCCAATGGGGTCGTCTAAATGTGGGACAATATCCTGTGGGTTATCACTATTGAGAGCGGAATTTATTTGACCCCTATTCCATTGAAGCTCATCAGATCTCCAAATTCCTTCAATAATGGTTTCTAATCCATTTTCAGATTCATGGCTAAAATCGGGATGGAGGTAATTTATTCCAGAATCTAAAATTCCTATCAAAACCCCATTTCCATCCAAATTTCCAAAACCAGGGTTCTGATTTTCCAAATTTTGGCTTATAAGGTTTTCGGCGCCTGACCATTTTAAAGCGTCATCTAAATCTGGAAATAAAGGACTTGGTTTGTCAATATGTTTAATATTTGATTCTTCACTTAGTGCTTTTAAAAGCTCAAGAGGGAGCTCTGCAACAATGATTCCCCCTCTTTTATCTATAATATATTCCTTGGATAAAATTTCTGGGATTCCAAGTTTAGCATCCCTCAGAATAATAATTACTCTGGCTCCAGCGACTATTTCCTTCCCAATTTTAATTTCCAACATCCCACATCTACTTTGTTCGGGTAGTTTTTTAATCTCGTCCAATGATAAATTGATGACTTCTTTTAGGGAGAGGGAAAATTTTTCAGTGACCATGGCAATAGGCTTTTAAAGGTTTTGATTCTGAATTTTTAATAGAATCAAATAAAATCAATGATATTTTTTTGGCAGTAGAATTTAAAAAAAAAAGAGAAATAATAGGGCCTTATTTCATGTATAGGCTGATATGAAATGCTCAGGTGAATTTTTGAGCATTAATCTATAAATGAGCTAGAAAAAAATAAGGGCCTTATTTTTTGAAAATTAAATTTCCTTTTAGATAAGTTCTCAAAACTACCGTATTTTTAATTTGGTTCTGAGGAATGTTGAACAGGTTTTGATTTAGTACAATAAAATCCGCTTCCTTGCCGACCTCCAAAGAACCAACCAACTGTTCTTGCCTCATTACGTAGGCTGCATTTATAGTATAAGCCTCAATACTGCTTTTTAAGCTTAATTCCTGTGGTGATCGGGCTACTGCATTTTGAAGGCCAATAAAAGGATTCAGTTCACTAACATCCCAATCGCTACTCAAACAAATTCTTGCATTTGCCTGCTCTAAGGTTTTTAAAGGAATAATTGCATTATTTAGATCAGCACCAACAAGATGATCATTTTCATGCCAATGGGCTGGTTGGGTAAAGTCTCCAGCTACTTGAGCATCGGCCGTAACATTGAGTAGTTTAAATCTGCTAAAATCACTTGCTAAAATATATTCTACATGGGTAAGTCTATGCCTAGCATTTCCATTGCTACTAAGCTCTATAGCATTTAAGGCTTCATTTACACCCCGATTGCCAATGGCATGTATGTGAAAGTCGAAGCCAATTGGTTCTAAGGCACTTATGTATTGGGAAATTCTGCTTTGCGATACATAATTCAAACCGTTATTAGAACTTAATCCAAAAAGATCTATTAAATAATCATCTACCATGGCCGAAGTTGTATTAATGATAATACCATCGGCATAAAGCTTTATTTGATTTATTTTCAATAGTTTTTCTGGATTATTAGAATAAAGAGATTTTAAGCTATTGATCTGCGATAGATCGTCCTCGGATGGGTAAAGCCATAATCCTAAATTTGCGCGAACCGTTAATAAGCCATCATCTTCTACTTTTTTCCAAGTATTATGGTGATTTCTTTTCCAATAAGTTCTGGCATCACAAATTGATGTAATACCATTTTTGGCCAATTCAGGTAGGGCATAATTTACCAAACCATCATAGTCATTTTGCTCATTATTAGGCAAGGAAGCTATGGCCAAATCAATAATTTCATTTCCGGCATTATCCATTAAAATCCCATTTGGAAAATTGTTTGCATCCCTCATAATAATCCCTCCCATAGGATTAGTGGAATTTTGATCTATACCAGCCAGTTCCAAGGCTTTGGAATTCACCCAAATTGAGTGGGAGGTCTTTTCCATTACGGCAATAGGACGAGTAGTGGAAATATCATTTAATATTTCAATAGGTTCTCTTGTGGCGTCCATTAGTGTATAAATATCGAATCCCCAACCCAGTATCCAGCTTGAATTTGGATTTTGTGTCAATGCCGATTGAATATCTGAGGCATAATTTTCAGCATCAATTTCGTTTTCATTTAGGATAAATTGAAAATTATCAGAAGCCGCTTCAAGTGGGTGAAGGTGAACATCATGTATACCAGGCATCACCATCCTACTCCCAAGGTCAATGAACTCCGCATCTGAGGAGGCATGACTTTCCACTTCAGACTTACTACCAATAGCGATTATTTGCCCATCTCTAACCAACATAGCCTCTGCCCAAACCTGATTGGGATTTACCGTATAAATCTGTGCATTATGATAAAATTGCTCATTTACAGTAGCAGCTGCATTTTCATCCTTGTCCTTTTTGCATGATAGTAGACTTATTATTAAACATAATAGCAAGGTTTTAGAAGTCTTCATAAAGCGGATTTTAGATTTTGAACCATCTTGATTGGGTCTTCCTCAAAAAGGGTTTTGAGTAAAAATAGTATTTAAATTGTTTGTTGCTTCAATGAGCTAGAACCAGAGCGTAAATAATACGATGAGTATCAGACTAATTTAATTTTCCATGGCAAGCATTCAGGATATTTTTTGACCTATTAATAACAAAGAATCTTCCCTTTCAAATTCGGTATAAGGCTCCAAGAATAATATTTTGAATCTGCCATTAAAAAGTAGTTTTAAAGACTCTGGGTTATGATATTGAACGAATAGGCCATTGAAAATTTCGGACCCCTTTCCCTGCCAGAAGGAGTGACAGATTATAGCATTTTGGTTTAAAATTTTATGCTGCTTTTTAATAGATATTGAAAGTTCATCTTCATTTAGATGATGTAATACTTTATTCGAGTAAATGCCATCAAATAAAATATCCGTTTTTAAGTTTAATGCATCAAGTTCTAAAAATTTACCCTCTGGAAAATGGGCATTTAAATGGGATAAGAATTCCTTGGAATTATCAGAACCTATGGTTTTATAATCTTTGGCTAAAATGCTCCAATCTGCTCCAGGGCCAGAACCAATTTCTAGCAAGGAAGATCCAAGTGGGAGGAATGTTTTTAGTTTTTTGATATGATCTCGTCCATCTATTCCTTTTGCAAGTTTAATATATTCATCAACAGACTCTTTTGTCTTGTAGTATTCGTTTTCCATTTTTAATCAACCTTAGATGTATTTAATCTTAACAATAAATTTTGCCTTCGTTTACAATTTAGTATAGGATTCTTCTGCATTCCTTACAAAGCTTTAATTGAACATTATCAATGGTTTTTATGGTTTCAGCAGCATCCGTCATCACACAATTTTTATTTGGGCAATGTTTTAATCCCAAATTGTGTCCTAATTCGTGGGTGCAAATCTTTTTAAGCCTTTCTAAAAACTTTTCTCTATTTACATTAGAAAATCGAAAGGAGGAAACTACTGAACTGCTGCCCGGTCGATATCCCAATCCAAAAATCCCCCAATCCTGATATTTTGAAATTGGTTTTAAGGTATTACCATTTTCATCTTTTTTTGTAGTTGAAATATCTCTATTGGTTAAACCCATTATAAAATCAATGGAATCTGGTTTTTGGTCTTTTAATATTTTAATAATCTTATCAGCTCTATACCTCGGGCTTTTGCTATTTACAAAGGTGGATTTTGGAATTTCTTTTGGGCTTAGGATGGATACTTTGCAGCCGTAAATACTATGTAGACTTGACGCAATATTATCGCAAAATTCTAGATTAAATGAAGAATAGGCTTGCAGTGCTAGATGCTTTTCTTTTGGATTACGACTGCAATTAAAAATTAAAAAGCTTCCAAAAATCAATAAATATTTAAAGCATTTCCCAATTTTCAAATGTGACTTTAAAAAAATCATAGATTAATCTAGGTTTTGAGACGGAGGGCCATAAATATCTTCAAGGGACCTAAGCAATTTATCAAGTTCTTGTTTATCAATTTTGCAAACAGAGTCAATGTTTATCTCCTCACTAAAAATAGATAATAATGCTAGATTATCTTCTTCATAGCCTATTTGCCTTTTGTCAAAACGCAGAGGGCCTTGGTTTGGGTATATTTTTTCTTTGGCCTTAAACCAGCCATAATCTGCCTGATACATTATTTTATCTTTTTGAAAGCTAATTATTTCATTTCCAAAAGAATTCCAAAGACTTATTCGCAACATATAGAATCCAATTAAAGAGAAAATTACAAATGAGATAAAATGAGTGATTCTAATTTCTTCGCCATAAATTAAGGCTATTGACAAGTTTAGAAAGGGAATAATGAAAAATAGGAAGCTAAGGGTGAAAAGGGAAAATCGGATTAAAGCCGGGGATTTTTTGATTCGGAGTGTTAGCTTATTTTCTTGAAGTGTAAATTGATTCATTAGGGACTTGTAAACTTGCAATTTATCCCTTTAAATTTAATTTCATTTCAATTTGTTTGATTTCACTTTCTAGACCGAGGAAATTTAAAAATCCGTGTAAACAAGAGCCCTTTTCGTCAATATTATTAATTGAAATAGTTGAGCTGTAATTAGTTACAATCTCTTTTATTAGGGAGCTGGCTACTCCCAGATTTCTGTGTTCCTTGGATACAGCTAATTGTAAAACTCTGTTTTTCTCTGGGTTAAAAAGTATATATGCCACTTGTTTTTCGCCCAAATAGGCTGCTAATGAAACAAGTTTTTCCCCTACACGACTTAGTGAATATTGAGAGTTTTGCCAGCTAGGTGAGATATCCCAGAAGGACTTCATTAAGTCCCAATTGAACTCTTTCATTTCTCTAATTTGAATATCCAGATTTGATTTTGAAACTGATGGTTTACCATAATAGCACCATAAATCCCTTATCGGCTTGTATCCTGAATTTTCATAGGATTTTCGTGCAGCTTGGTTTTCCGAGATGACTTCTAAAATGGAATAGGAAAATTGCTGATCTTTTAAAATGGGGATTATAAACTCATACATTTTTTGGCTTAGTCCCTTGCTTCTTTCTTCAGGAATCACACCAGTTCCGGCATTATATATAGCTTTTTCTCCATTTACAGTGTCTACTCCATGAAGCATAAATGCGACTAATAAATCATCTTTAAAAACTCCAATGGATAAATCCAAATCAATATTTTCTCTGGCAATTTTACTTTGAAGTTGTTCAAGGTTATATTTAAGAGGTACAAAGTAATTTGTGAAGGAGGAGTTGAAGGCCTGCAATAGGTCTTTCATTTCTGTGGATTTCAAGGTCTTAATTTCCATTCCATTGCATTTAAACTTGAGTATTTTAATGAGATAAGGTAGGAGTAATAGAAATTCTAATCTGAGAGCTTAATAAATCCACTTTCCAAGTGAAAGGATTATGAACTAATCAACTTCGTTGGATAATATAATAATTGTTGGTCAATCAGAAGGATGTTTTTTTTTGAGCTAGTACTTTTTTAAGATTAACGGTATTTATTGCTATAAACTGCCCAAATTTTGAGTATTAAATGACCATCAGCTAGCAAGGTTGTGGAATTAAAATCCAGGGAAAAACATCCAGGTTCTCCGTCTATATTCCTTATAATTTGAAAAATGATTGAGCAATCGCTTTTCCTCATATTTGGCCTTTAAATAAAACAGGAAGAAAAGGGAAATGGAAAGGATAAATTTCAATCCACTTTGTGAATAAATACTGTATGCAAAGCAGAAGAGAAATAATCCTGTATAAATTGGATGCCGAAAGTAGGCGTACACTCCAGATTGAATAAGCTTTGATCCAGACTTTGGGCTAGGAAAAATGGAAAGACTTGGTCTCAATTTTATAATGGCCCATAGGCAAATTACTAGTCCTAATGAAGCCATAATGATTGAGGTAATTCTTATAAATATTGGAATTTCTAGAACATACAGGTCCATGGGAATCACATAAAAAATCAGAAGCAAAATTTGAATTCCTACAAATATGAAATCCTTTGCCGTCTTTTTCATTGTGATTTAGAAATAATGATATCCTCCAATTCTTTGGCCGACAATAGACCAGAATGGCGCCATTTAATTTTTCCCCTTTGGAAGAGAATTAGGGTAGGAACACCTCTCACCTGATAGGCATTGGCAGCACTTGGGTTTTTATCTACGTCAACTTTTAATATAATTGCCTTATCGCCAATATTTGATTTTAGTTCTGATAAAATAGGTTTCATGGCTTTACAAGGCCCGCACCATTCCGCAAAAAAATCCACCAAAACGGCTTTTTCAGAATTTATAATTTCTTTAAAACTAGACATTTATCTTTTTTTCAATTCTTCAAATTCCTATCCATCTTTCCATCCTTAATAGTATCACTGGTCCATTTTTTCTGATCTATACAATAGCCTGAGGCACATCCAAAACCGAAAATACTCATAGACAGAATATAGGCCCCAAACAAAATCCCTAAGTATTCTAAGGATGGGAATGAACTGAAAAGAAGTAGTGCTCCCATAATCCCATAAAATGCTCGGATATAGCTCCAATTAGTAAAAATTCTAAGTTTTAGATTATGCATTTTTAGATTTCAATACAGCTTAACATAAGAACTGCAAATTTATTCAGTTTTTGAATTCCAATACCTCCACCAAATTTCTATGTTGTTTAATAAGTCCTTCCAATTCTAATTTTTTCATTAACCGGGAAATGACAACCCTTGAGGAATGTAAATCATTGGCGATGTGGTGGTGAGTAATCTTCAGTTCTCCCTTATGCTTTACCATTGCTCTATCTCTCAAATATTTTATTAGCCTTTCTTCCATATTGTGAAATGCAAGATTGTCTATTGCTTCTAGCATTTCATTTAAACGGGAATTATAGGATTCCAAAACAAAATTTCTCCAGCTCGAATATTTAACCATCCATTTTTCCATCATTTCCACTGGAAGAAATAAAATTTCTGAAGCTTCTTCGGTAATAGCAGAAATGGAGCTTTTCTGTGCTTTAGAACAACAATTTAGGGTCATGGCACAAGTATCACCCAACTCTAAATAATAAAGGAGCAATTCCTCACCATCTTTATTTTCAGTTATTACCTTAATACTGCCTTTTACAATTAAGGGTATATGGCTTATCTTCTGACCAATAGAGATAAGTTCAGCATCGGCTTGTACTTTTTTTAGATTGCCATACTGGCAAATTTCCTTCAACAAATCCTCTTCAAACAGAAATTGAAAACGATCGGATAAATGATCAAAGCACTTTTGGTTAAAGGAGGTGATATTCATATGATTTTCAAAATTACATTATAGGAAATTAACCTTACAGTTTGAATTTGACATTAGCCTCCACCCTTCACACACCAGCCTATCACTCCCCACAATCCACTACCCACTTTTCACTTGCCAAAATCCACTATTCACTTTCCACTTCCCACTCTCCACTTTCCACTTTTCACTTTTCACTTTTCCCTTTTCACTTCCCACTCTCCACTATTCACTTTTCACTCTCCACTTCCCATTTTCCACTCTCCACTTTCCACTATTCACTTTCCACTCACCACAGTCTACTCCCCACAATCCGCTATTCACTTCCCACTTTTCACTATTCACTTTTCACTCTCCACTCCCCACAATCCACTTCTCACTTCCCACTCTCCACAATCCACTATTCACTTTTCACTCTCCACTCTCCACTCTCCACTTTTCACTCTCCACTTTTCACTTCCCACTTTCCACTCTCCACTTTCCACTATTCACTATTCACTATTCACTATTCACTATTCACTATTCACTTCCCACTATTCACTTTTCACTCTCCACTTTTCACTCTCCACTTTTCATCCCCGCATAAAAAACCAAAGCTCATAAACCCTAAAAGACTAATAATCAGATAAAACCCCAATATTTGAAAATTAATAGAGAGAAATAAATATTATGAAACCACCATGGCTTTATTGACATAGCTTTTTTTGTCGATATCCAAAATGTTCATGGAAATTACCTCTAAATCCGGAAATAATCTATGCAGTTCGGAGACTATATTTTGAGATAAAGTCCTTTTTTGTTCTTCAGTTCGTCCTTCCATTATATGTGCAAAAACGTGAATAAAATCGGCCTGTAAATCCGAGGTTAAATAATGTTGGTAATTATTTATTCTGACTTTTATACCGCCGGCGCCTCCTGGGGCGAATAGTTTCGTGGATTTGGCGGCATTGTAAACAGTTTCGAGAATTTCTTTAGGCTTGTGCTTTTGAATTAATTCATCTGAACATTCAATAATAAAATGAGGCATGTTTATTTGTAAGTGTTAATCAGTTTGAAAGCGCCCAAATTAATGCTTTTTCCTTGCTTGCTCTAAAGATACTATGATGCTCCTCTTGGGGTTCATCAGAATATTTCCAAGTAAGACCAGGCAAGGGCTTGTTTTCCAAGGTTTTTGCAAGACTTTGGGCATGTATAGATATACTTTCTGCTGAGGAGGCAGCAAACCAGAGCTTGGCATTCAATTTTGTCATGGTTTCCAAATAATGAGAAGCCTGTTTTTCAAGATAGTGATCATTCCACCATAAGGAAGGGTCCATTGCGATATAGAAATCATAAGAATTTGGGTTTAAAAAGAAACTTTCCATAATAAACAAACCGGCCAAAGATTCTCCAATAATTCCTTCATATCCATTATGGCGATACCTTCTTTCAATATTAGGTTTAAGCTCCTTATTGATAAAGGCCCTAAATTCTTTTGCCCCATCGCTCAGTGGACAGTATTTTTCATCCTCTTTCACCTCGGAAAAGCCACTTAAATCTCTTCTTCTATCTGTATTTTCAATTCCTACTAAAATAATGGGTTTAATTTTTTTTTCAGTAATGAGTTTAGCAATGGTATTGGCAATATGAGGGAAGTCCTCATTGATCCCTCCATCCAACATATATAGAATGGGAAAGGCCTCATCAGAGTTTTGATATTGTGCTGGTAAATATATATTTAGGATTCTTTTTTCTTGTAAAATTTCCGATTGTATCTCCATACTTTCATGTTTTGGTATAGGATCAGCTGGAACTTTTTTGAGGGAACAAGAGCTGTGAAAAATAATCAAGGATAGTAGGGTCCACCTTGTAGTCATAAGCTTTCTTTATTAGGTTGATAAAAGTATTAATTGTTCAGAATTTGAGCTGAAATAGGGCTCTTCTCTAAGAAGTCCAATTTTCCGAAGCAAATGAATTGAAGCCTCATTTTTAGGATGGCAAATAGCAATTATCCGCTCAATACCCAAATGAGAATGTCCATAGTCTAGGGTGGCTTTTGCCATTTCATAAGCATAGCCATTGCCGAAATAGGAGGGAAGCAATGCAAAACCTATATCTACATCATCAAGTTCATCTCTTTTTAATAAACCGCACATTCCAATTGGAGTTTTACTAGCTTTTAATTCTACCATCCACAGTCCAAAACCAAATTTCTTATAGGATTTAAAGGGCCCGTTTTGAAGATAGTTTACAGCGTCATCCACATTTTTAATATTGCGATCGCCGATGTATTTAATCCATTTTGGACTATTGGTAAGTTGTAAAATAAAAGGGCAGTCAGACTCCTGAAATTCGCGAATGCGTAGTCTTTTCGTTTCAAATAAACAGGGATATTCTTTTTGCATTATTCTAGGCCACTAAAGAATTAACAAGATCCAATTTTTTTGCCAACACTTCTGCTGTTTAGATCAATAAACTAATTCCAAGACCATTTCCTCATCATTCAATTCAAGAATATAAAATGATCTATGATTTTCAGATGAAGACTTTTCTTCCTTACCTTTTAATAAATCCAAACAGTAAATACTAAGATACATATGTGGGTTAAGATTTTGGCTACGGTTGTATTCTATGGCTAGCTTAGAATCTGGGCTTGCTGGGATTATTGTTGATGAGATAAAACCAAAATCCTCCTTTATTTGCCAATATTCATTGTTTTCCTTTTGTGGGCTAGAAGAGAATTTTAATTTGGAGCCACTTTCTAGTCCCTTAAGAATAGATGGATCAAAATACCATTTCTTGCAAATTGACTTTTTAACCTTGGCTAAATGGGCCTTTTGCTGGCTAAAATAATCCTTGATCTGCAATTCAAATATATCAAGATAGAAATCTAAATTTGGAGCTTTTTCCTTATTAGTGATTTTTTGAAAAAGATGTTCATCCTGCTTTATATACCATGAGCGATTTTGTATTTCAGCCTTGTAGTAGGCGTTATTATATCCCATAACTTCCACCCTAGAAGGGGATTTTAATAAATCAGCCTGGAATTTTATTAATTGGGAAATTTGTGATTTATTTAATTTCACCTTCCATTCTTCAACTTTTTTTTCACCTGTATAAAGCTCTGTATTGCTTAAGGCATAGAATTCACCATTTTCTTTAATTAATCGAAAATCCCCATTAAGATTGTAGTCTAATTCCATGGTCTTATCCTGAATGAATCCATAGGCAAAGGAAATTTTCATTTCCTCCAAATCTGTTTTTGGATTGATTTGCTGATTGGTTGAGGAAGTAATAAAAAATAATAGGCTAAGGATAATTTTCATGCTTTTGGTTTTATTGCTTGTCGTTTTGATGTACAAAAAACAATGCCATAAATTGATTTCCCACTACTGTGTAAAACCCGATTTCTGTTGGCCATCAAAATTCTGACAGCATACTTTTTGCTTCAATAATTCGAGTGAGGCGATCATTCACCGGAGTGCTAATACCATAAATCTCGCCTATTTCTGAAATCAACTTGTTTTTGGCAGAAAGTTCAACTGGTCTGCCCATTAAGAAATCCGTGAGCATGGAAGAACCCTTATTTTCAGGATAAGAAAGTACTTTTTTTAGACTGGTATCCATAAAATCACTTTCGATAAAAGCACCATCTTCTCGAGCCACAGCGATACCCTCTGCCAAAATATCCGAGTATAATATTTGATTTTTAAGATCCTTAAAAACCCAACAACTTTCTTCCCGAAGACATAATACTGCGCCAAGTGCTGAGCTTTCACATAGTTTTTTCCATGCCATACTGTGAAAATCTTTTAATTGCTTTATCCTACAATTTGAAAATTTGAAAAGGGAAGAAAACTCCAGGCCTAATTTACTTTTCGCCACGGAAATTACTGGATCTTTCAGGTATTCATAGCTATTGGATTTTTTATATTGGACTGAACAGTCAATACTACATTCAATTATATTTTCCTCCTTGCAAAATCTTAGATAGTCCTCTTTTAACCTAAGCCCATTCCTAACTATAGCGAGCTTTGTTTGCGAATGGATGAGGTTTTTTATTTGGGATAGGGCATTTTGAATTTGATATTGTTTTAAACAAATAATTATCCAGTCTAGTTCCGGTATAAAGGCTTTTGAACTGCTCAATTGAATGTCTAATTCTATTTCAGAATTTGCCTTTTTTAATTTAATAGCTTCTCGTGGACTCCGGTTGAAAAAAAACAAGGCATTTTGCTCTAAATTACTATGCAACTCAAGGCTTATTATGCTGCCAATTGCGCCAATTCCAAAAATGCCAATATTTTTTTTTCTGGTTTCCATTTCAAAATTTAGAGGGGGTTTCTATTTCAGCAATTTTTTCATTTTTAAATGGGGGATTGAGTCTTCTTCAAAATAGTCACCTTCAGGGAAATACATATTCTTCCTATAAAAATTTACTGCAGAATCTCTGGCATGGCAGAGATAGCCTTAAAACCCATTTTAAGGCCCAAGCCTTCACAATACTCCATCATTTGTGAACCAATATTTCTATTTCTTAGTTGGTCTTGTACCACCACCCTTTGCATTTTTAGAAAATCATTTTCGGGTACTAGGACTGCCGTGCAAATGATTTTATCCCCTTGTTTTCCAATAATTTGAATATGATCTTTCTCCTCCTCTAATTCAAAGCTACTAAAGCTGGTGCCCAGTGGTTTTCGTAATATTTCCTCACGAAGTTTTACTGCCTTTTGCCAATCTTCGGAATTATGTTCTATGGTGCAAAACTGAATTTCCATTTAAGATTTTCAAACTAATTTAATGTTTATTCTTGGCTTTTCTCCTTCTTAAATTGGCTTAATAGTGGATCACCTTTGATATGCTGAAATCTCAAGATGTTCTGAATTTCTTTGGGTTGATTTTAAGAATTTCTATTTGAAAGCTTAGACGCTTAGACGATAAAGAAATGTTCCTAAAAAATTAAGCCTCAGCCTCTATTATTTTCTGCATTCTTTTAGTATTTCTCTTTTTCCATATTTTTATTAGAATAGGATAAAGACCATAAATGCTTCCACCAACACTGCTGGCAAGTACTATGGAAACTTCTTTTAGACTAAAGGAAAGAATCAAGGATAGGAGTGGTACTAAAGCCATTATTATCATCCTAGATTTTTGGGATTCGCTATAAAATTTTTCACTAGGACTAAGCTCTGGATATCGATCAATGGCCTTTTTATAAGCCAAATAAAGGGTGAAATATAATGCTAGAGCGATGCTTCCATAGAATATCATTAGATCTGGAATTTCACTGGGTTTTATGCTCATTTCTATTTCTAGATGAAAAAACATGCTTGTAAGAAGCTTGGTCATGAAACGCAAAGGATAAACATAAAAGATGACCAAGGCTATAAATATCAAATTCAAAAATTGCAGGGCAAAGCCTTGTATTCCAAATAGATTGCTAAATGCTACATGTTCTTTCCAAACCAAATAGAGCAAAATTATACTTAAGAGAATGGCAGGAAATGATTTCGCAAAAACCAATAAATCAGAAAATGAATTAGCATCGGTAACATTAAAAATCAAAAGGGCAAGGGCTATTCCAAAAACAGCATCCGTTAAATTATTGAGTCTTGAATTTTGTGAGCCATGAAAACCCAAGTCTGTCTCCTTAATTTGATTTTTAATGAACTGTTCTCTCATATTTATTCATCCCGTCTTAAAAGGTAATTCATTCTATTTATTTCAACCAATTTTCCAAAGCTTCAATAAATAATAATTGTTGGTCTATAAAAACACTGTGTGAGCAATTGCTGAGGTAAAGTAGATTGTCCTCACCAATATTACCACTTAGCCTGTCTATTTGATCTTTGGAATATAAACCATCTTCCTTCCCATATATTCCAAAAATGGAAATTCCCTGATTTTTAAGATCTAGCAATATAGGTTCCAAATCGAGGGTGGTATAGGCTTCATTCTTCCAAAAGCCTTCTGGGGCTTGCCTTCCCATTTTACTAGCATATTTCATTAATATGCTGTCGGAGCCAAAGGATTTGTAAATTTTTGTTGCCTGAGGATTTGGATTTTTACAAGTGTAAAAGCCACATTGCATGGCATGCATAAAACAAAAGGAGCTGTATTGAATGGAGCTAGTATCCATATCGCGCAGCATTTTAATATATGCCAAATTCGTTTTATCCTTATTATCGGTATATATTTTTTCGCAAGCATTCAGAATGGTTTTGAAGGATGCTTGAAGTGAAATTGGCGCCCCAATTAATGAAATAGATTGAACCCTTTCTGGAAACTGTTCGGCAAATTTTAAGGCTTGAATCCCTCCAAAACTATGACCAATTAAATGGGCGGAACTAATTTCTAAAGAGTCCATAATTTTCATGAGGTCATCATGACTCTCATCAAAGCTATATTCGGCATTCTTTGCAGATCTGCCTTCCCCTCTGCGATCATAGGTAATTACGTAAAATCCTACTTGTGACAGTTCTTGTGCCGTTGTTCTTTCAAAACTTGCGCAATTATATCCGGGTCCACCATGTAAAAAGATAATGGGCTTCGCATCTGGCTTTCCAAAGGTTTTGATATATAATCCTTGAGCTCCTAGCTCAGCGCTCATAAGGAATAGGAGGGATGCTAAAAGCAGGACTTGAGTTTTGGGAAATTTTAGAAAATTTAGGATAGCCCTGAAGTTGATGCTCATATTTTATTTTTTTCTATTGCTAAAATGCAAATCAATTTTTATCTCTAGCTAAGAATCTTCAAAAAAAGCAATTAATTATTTAGCATTCCTGGGAGTTTATCATTCTTATTTCTCAAATCTAGGCCTCCTTCATAGACTGATTTTAAATTCAACATAAAAAATGACCATCCAGATTCGCAACCCAATCGAATATTTTGTTTGGATTTATTGTCTAGAGGTATATTAGACTGGCTAAGTGTTACCATTACACCAGATTCCATTTCTTCTAATTTTATTTCCACTGTACAATCGCCGGCAAATGTAAATTTTATTAAATCTTTCCCATTTGCTTCTAAGATTTTCCCTTTTTCAGTTACATCGAACAAATACCAGGACCATTGATAGCTATCATTGGCATTTATTTGATCTGATTTCTTTCGTCTTTCCCCTTTGGGATTTTCAAAATCTGCATTTCTCAAAAACCATTTTTCAAGCTCATCAGCTTTTGCCCATGCATTGTATAATTCTTCAATTTTTGTTTGGATGTGAATCTTTTTGTGAAAGCTAGACCAATTAAAATTTTCCATGATTTAGGGTTTTGAAGATTTTTTGAAAAGCTGGTAAATTAGAAAAAGCAAACAGAGTGTTAAGAAAATTATATTCACTGTTTTTGCAAATGGCGGTGTTCCTTCTGGCCAAATTTGACCTAGCAAAACCATGAGGTTAAGAAGGATAAGTATGGCTAAAAATATTTTTCTTAGAATTTTCATTTGATGTTTATTAAAGGTGCTATTTTAGTAAATCGCCCAATAAAACCTCGTTTTCACAGTGCTTTATATTATTTAAATTGATCTCTAAGCTCAATAAATTCACTCAGAAAGGTATGGTCCTTTTCAAATTTCAAAATTAGTTTAGCATCCTGAATTTTAAAATAATACAAGGCTTGTGATTGCATTAATGGTTTAATAGTAGAGCAAATAGACCCAAACAAGTCTTGCTTAGATTTTTTACAATTTCCATAATAGTTTAGGTCCGGAAACAATTTGTTATAGCTCGATAATCCCAATTTATCCAGAATATTTGCTTTTCGTATTCGGGCAGAAAATTTCAATTGATGGGAATAAATAGTCCAGGTTGATAAATTAAATACACTTTGAAAAAGGGAATAGTCATCTTGGGTATAGCTAGACTTTTCCACTGCTACCTTGGCTTTTGGAATTTCCTTAAAATCAGCGGTACAGTAAAAAGACCAGGCTCCATAGGTACCACTTACCATTGCTCCTTCTGCCGCCAGGATTTTTTCTATTTCTAGGCAAACAGATTTGTTTAAATGGAAATGGGGAGAAGATTTTTCATTTTCTATGTCAATGGCTTTAAGCATTTGTATTTGGGTTTGAATGAGGAGAAAAAGCAATAGCCAGAGATCAGCAATTTCTCATTTTAAGTTTTGATATTTTCAATTGGCAAAATCCAGGATCACAATTTTCTAAAATACAATTTATGAAGCTCTTATTCTAGTTTTAGGCCTTAAGATTATGGGAAATAATGCTCAAGTACAACTTTGCTAAGGCTAAAACATCCAACTAGGAGAATAAGTATTAAGGATATGCGCTTAAATCTTGCTTGAGGAATAAAATTTAATATCCATTTCCCAATATAGGTGCCTAAGAAACCAATCACCACTAAAAAGGGTAGATAAATAAGAATTTCCTTTTTGATATATCCATTTTGGAAATAGACAATGGTGCGAGTAAGGTCTATGAAGAAATCAATAAATGCCGAAGTAGCAATAAAAACACTTTTTTCTAGGTTGAAAGCTGCCATCGTTAATCCTCTAATAGCCCCGCCAGTCCCTAGAAGTCCTGCTGAAAACCCAGAAAGAATTCCGCCATTGATGGCATTTCTTTTTGTTGGGGAAATGATTAAATTCTGTTTGATTAGAAAGAGCAAACTCAAACCAATTAAAAATATGGCTAAAAGAATTTCCAAAATTCCACCTGCTAATATTTTGGAAAGAAGACCTCCAATTATGACGAAGGCCACTGATGGAATTCCAATATTTAACAACAGTTTTTTATCCAAGCCCTTCTTAAATAACATGATTTTACTCAAGTTACTCGTAACATGGAAAATAGCGGTCATTCCTAAAACGCTGTGAAAATTAAAATAGAAATTCCCTAAAGGCACAAAAAAGACGGATGATCCAAAACCACCAATGGTCCCTAAAATTTCTGCAACCAGGACTAGTATTAAGAAAATATAATTGAGTTTATTCAAAATCACATGAGTCCTAAATAAAATTTATTGCTAAAAAAATGATTTAATTTTGTTCATTTTTGGCTTGACCCAAAAACGAACCAAAAAGGTCAAGGCTTACAATAAAATGGAAATCTGCTTTTCATAGAACCTAAGTTCGGTTGGGTGATCTCTTCATCCTTCAGAGCTACCCAATCTCTCTAAGGCTCCATTTCAATCAAATCACCATTTTCTTGAAGGCCAAAAAAAGCTACAAACAAAATTCCCTTATTTGTATTGACCAAAAAAACTTGATCAGCCTTTCTGAAATTTATGTAATAAAGAATTTCTCGGATAATATGGCTTAGTTTTGTTAAACGCAAATTTATTCGGTTAAAAGACTGAATATCAAAGTTAAAATTCTGTGACTAAAATTATTTAGGACGGCTGTGATTCAAAATAGATTTTTAGTCCTTTTTTGGAATTCACATTTCTGGGCCCTTTTCTTTTGACAAAGAGCTGTTTACGATTCTTCCTCTTCCTTAGCTTTTAAATTCTTACTTAAGGAAATGCTAATAGTATAATTCTCCTTATTCAATAAAATGATGTCTGATGGAATTTCATTATTAGTCATTTGATTTGGATACAGATGGTAAATAGCCTTCATTTTTGAATCGATCTCAATGCCCTTTTCCTTAGCATCATAAACTATCCAAGGAGGGATAAAGGCCCAATCCAAATTTTTCATTTTTCCGATTGTCTCCGCACTTTCCGTATCACCAGAGAGATAAATCTTTTTTCCATGCCATGTTATTAAGTAGGAATAATGACGAAGCGTAAATCTATGTTTAGTTTTAAAGGCTTCGATTTTGAAATTGGGATTATCCTCGCCAATTTTCTCCAGGGCAGAAATATTCCAAGAGCCATATTTTTTCCCCTTTTTCTCCTTCAAAATTCGCCGCATTAACTTTCCAGAATAGTGATCCTTGTGTTTGTGAGTAAAAAGAAAAATCGAGTTTTCATGAACCTTTTCTAATTGAGTACTATCGTATTCCATATAATTATAGGCCCCAGATTGATAAGGAAAATCGCTGTAAATATGTAAATCTCCATCGGTCATATACAATCCGCAATTACCAATAAATTGTATGCTTATCTCCTGATTTTTAGCCGCCAAATCCGAATTTGAGATAAATAAGGTAAATAGAATGAAGCAGGTCTTGAAAGTATTTAGCATAGTTGGTTTTTGGGTATAAGTAGCCAGACCAATGTACAAAAATAGATCAGCTCTGGATTTGTATTTTTAAATGGTGGGGAATAAACTATTAAGGAATTGCCAGGCTATGAATTCTAGAATTTTATTAAAAATTATTTTCAGAAGCTTTACTTAGTTTTTAAACAAATAGTATTGATTATCATGGTAATAAGAGTAATAGCTTTGGGCTGAAATTTTGCAATTCGGTCAAATTTCACAGTTTTTTGCAATTGTTTTACATTTTCGAGACTATGCTTTCCATTTTCTCTTATTAGTTTCCCAAACTCAAATCACCTACCATGATAAAATTCCACCTTAAACTTTTAACCAGCTTAGTTTTACTTAGCAATTTTCCTTCTTCCACCATAGAGAGTTTAAATCTTGTCCAAAATTCCAAAAAGGAAATATTTCAAGAAAAGTCCTCCTTATTTAATAAACTCAAAGAGAATAGCCATCTCAAGGTAGATCAACAAATTAAACTTTATTACAAATTGAAGAAGGAGGAGTTTGACAGTTATAATTTTGAAAATGATAGGGAGCTAAATCAATATGGCTACTTTTTATTGGAGCAAAAGAAAACTGAGGATGCTCTTGAGATTTTTAAGTTGCTAGTTTCCGAATTTCCTGAAAATTCAAATGCTTACGATAGCTTAGGGGAAGCCTATTTAATCCTAGGAAAGGAGGAGCTTTCTATTGAGAATTATGAAATTTCTATACGATTAAATCCCAAAAATTACCATGGCATAGATCAAATCACAAAGCTGAAAGGATTGGAATTACTCCTTACCGATTGGGGCAAGGAAATTTTTCATTTTCCCATTCATTTCGCACCTGAAATTAAATATGAAGGGGTAGAGGAGGTTGTTTTTCCAAAAAATTGGATTCATATAGATAGTAGTGATTTTTGGTCTTATGTATTTGTTTGGGCATTAGATAATAAAAAAGAAATGAGTCCAGCAGAATTAGAAATTTCCCTTAGGCACTATTTTGATGGGCTTGCAGAGGTAGTAAATGATGATAAGGAGCTAGAATTGATGAAAACCAAAGCTCGCTTTCAGCTAAATCAAAATCCAAAAGATTCTGTTCACATAATTGGCGAAATAACAATCTACGATGCTTTTGCCAGCCATAAAGCCTTGAAATTAAATGCTAGAGTTTATTCCAATTATTGTGAGGAAAAGGAAAGCTTGATTTTACTATTCCAATTTTCTCCTAAGCCCCTAGAACATGATGTTTGGGATAAATTAAGAACCGTAAAACTCCGTTCAAGCATTTGTTGGAAATAGTAAAACCCTTGTACAGCAAGGAGATTTGACTGTCAATTGTGAATTTTACATTCCTTTTACATTTCATTGACAAAATTTACAATTAGCCCATCTACATTAGTGGAAAACAAAAAATAATAGAACATGAAAAACTTAAAAAACATTCTTTCAATTATTGGAATTGCCTCTTTGATTTTAATGGCAAGTGCTTATTCCACAAATGATGATTCTTCAAAGTCTTATTGCGCTGTAGGACCTGAAAAAACCAGTATGAATATGTTTGTTACCCATGGCCATTGTAGCTTGCCTTTTGCTGCCAAGCTTGAAAATTTGAAAGTGGACATCCCTTTGCGAAAGGATCTTGGCAATCCTTTGGAGAATATGAATTTATCATTTGAAATGAATCCTAAATCTTTTAGAGAGTGCAGAGGAGATGGGATTTCTGAAGAATTAATAATGCCCGGACTCTTCCATGATGAAAATCATGATAAAATAATGTTCCGTTCCACGAATATCTATACCATGGGAGTTGATTGGTATCAAATAAATGGATTGATGACCATAAAAGGTGTGGAAAAGGAAGTGAAGTTTTTTGCTAGTGGAATAAGACAAGCGGAAGAAAGGCTAGCCAGTAAATTAGTTTTGGAATCTCAAATAGATCTTTTGGATTGGGGAATTGACTATGAAAAAATTGTTCACTCAGATTCCAGAGACTTAAAAACTAAATGGATGCATTTTAATATGCAATTGGACTTAAGTAAAAAGGCCATTTAAAACATTAACAGCATTTTGAAATAAAAATCAGTCCTTTATTTCTCGAATACAAATACATCTTGAAAATAGAGGCCTGGTTTTTCCTTCCAATTTCCAGGGAAATGTTGGACTACTTTAAGGCCCGACTCCTGAATCAAAAGCTTCATAGCCTCTGGGGTGATGGCAATAGCATCTTCAGGATTTCGAACCAACTTTGTGGTAAACCAATTATTGGAATCGTAAGCATTTTGGTCGAATATCCAATTCATTTGGGAGGTAGCATGAAATCTTCCCTTTTTATTTTCTCTAATGGCTAATGAGGATTGATAATCTTCATCCAAATAAAAAAAGGTGATAATGGCTCGAGATTCAGTTTTTAAAACACGGGCAATTTCTTTGAAATAAAATCGAGCATCTTCCTCTTTTAAATGAGTCCATACCGAAAGTGCTAAAACTAAATCTTTACTATTATCCTCAATAGGCCAAGGCATAAGCTCCTTATTTTGATTCGCTGCATATCGAGGGTTAGCAATGTCAAAATGGAGGAATTTATAATGGTCCATAGTAAAATTTTGCTGGCAAAAAGTGATATCATCTTTCATCACATCAATGCCGGTATATGAACCATTTTCACTTGTGTAGGGTTCAGAAGAAATGCCTAATAATCCTGTCCCACAGCCAATATCTAAAATATTATTCCCTTTTTTTTCTTTTATATTTTGATAAATAAGGCTTTGAAAAATTCCAATAACATGAGCCCATTCACTATAGGCTAGTTTCCCTCCTCTGCGATTTGCAAACTCGGGAATTAATCTCAAATTTTTTGTTCTCCGGATTTGCTGACGATCAATATCTCTAAAAAGTTTATCGATAAAAGGAAATAGTTTTTGGCGTAGTTTCATGGTTTAAACTTAAAAGGGAAATTAATGCTCCTTAGGCAAATGGGCAATTTAAGATTTGAATTTGAAAAATGGAATTTGGAATTGGAAAAGCTTCGCAAGGATGCTAATTATTTTCAAATAATATTAATCTTACAAATTTTCCTTTTTCAACTGAAACTTTGTGTTTTTCATCATCTCCAGCATTTAAGCACAAACCATCGCCCTTTTCAAATTTTATCATTTGGTTTTTTAGAATCAATTTCATTTCACCTTCTACTATAAAACCTAAATGCCCATTTGTACAGTAATCTTCTTCCACAAAATGATGGTCAATATGCATTAATCTCAATCTTGTGGAACCTTGGTAAAAGACCTTTTGTTTTAGTCCTTTATGAGTTTCCTCCCATGGTAGGTCCTTAAAATTCAATAGGATTTTTGGGCCCATAATTTATTTGCTAGTTTCTCCTCCCATTTCTGTAAATACTCGGTCTATTGGTTCCCAAAGCTCAATTTTATTCCCTTCTTCATCCATTATATGCACAAACTTTCCATAGTCATAGCTCACAATTTCATCTAGTATTTTAACATTTTTGGATTTGAGCTTCTCCACCAAGCCTTCTATATTTTGCACTCTATAGTTGATCATAAACTCCTTTTGAGAAGGGGCGAAATATTCGCTTCCATCTTCAAATGGACTCCATTGTAAATAATTTATTTCCTCAGGCCTATGGGCATTTCTAAATTCGAAACTGGAGCCATAGTCATTCACCCTTAGCCCTAAGTTTTTGGCATACCATTCACGGGTTTTTTTTGGGTTTTTGGAGAAAAAGAAGATGCCACCAATTCCGGTAACTTTTGGGCTTAAGCTGGCAGAAGCATCATTTTGTTCTTTTGTATTATCTGATTTTGACATTTGGATGATTTTTTCATAACCAAACTACAATTATTTGAATAATTATCAAGCAAAATTGTATAAGCCCACTAAGGTAGCACCATTATTGGCTTTCTACTCTTTCTTTTAAACCTTGGTTCATTTGCTGAAACCCCATTTCAGTATTTATGAATACTTTTTTAGGAAGCAAATTTGTCAATACACCGCTAAATCTTTCACTTTGAATAAAAAGGGTGGCAGCATTCTTTTGTTCGATTAATTCAAATTTATGTTCCCCGTCAAAGAGCCTAGGAATTAATAAATGTCCAAGCCACTTTAATTCTTTTCCAGCTTTTAATTCCAATACCTTCGGCTTAAAATTCATTGTGCTTCCTCCTGGAGGTGAGATTTTAATATTTAGCCTTTTACCGCTTTCTAAATCCCCTTCAATACTTTTAATAAATGGATTCCATTCAGCGTAGTTTTTTAGATCTGTAAGTACAGACCATACCTTTTCAGGACTGGCATTTATAATGATTTGTGTTTTGATTTCTTTCGCCATTATTCTGTTTTTTTGTTTAAACAAATTTCAGGCAGACTTTGAGCTAATCAGTTGACATATATCAAGAATTTAGCTTTACTGTTTTTTTCTAATTCTACTAAAGGTTTCAGCAGTCATTCCCAACATTGAAGCTATATATTGGAGTGGAACCTGGTTAAAAAGTTCTTTATGACTTTCAAAAAAATGCTCATAACGCTCTTCTGCAGTCATGGCTAAATGGCTAATTACTCTTTCCTCAAGGGTGATAAAACAATTTGCCAAAAAGAGCTTTTCCAATTCATGCCATTTTGAAAGCATGTCACCAAGTTTCCCATAGTCTTCCTTAGAAATACTAAACACAACAGTATCCACCAAAGCTTGAATGGATAATCGAGCAGGTTTTTCAAAAATAAAGCTTGCCAGGTCTAGGGAAAAGCTACCCTTAGTAGAAATCCATTGGGTTACTTCTTTGTTTTCAGTGTTTCTGTACATTCTTAATAGTCCGGATTGTACAAAACTCAATTTGGTGCAGCGATGTCCTTCTTGCAATAGATACTCACCCTTTTTTAAGCTGCTCATTTTAAAAAGGGAGGCAATGGTTTGTAGATCTCTAGAATTAATAATCCCGAAAGAAGACCTTATATAATGTTCAAGCTCAGAAATGGATTTTTCTTCCAATGGATTTTGTTTAGTAGGATATTATAGCTCAAATATCAGATTTTCTTTTCCAATTCCTTTTTGCTTGTTTAATTAATAAGCAGCATTGCCTACAAAAAAATAACAGCTAGTAGGGTATATAGCATATTTATAATTTTTGGGCCAGATAATCTGGAAAATCATTTAGGGCTAATTTTAATAAGCCCTCATTTTCCTTTTTATGATTTTCATCCTTGAGATTATTGTTATAGTTTAGGAATAGGTAGAAGGCAATTATTCTATTATAGTCATCAAGTTCTTTATCCCTAATTATATTCAACAATTTTGTTTCAATCTCCTGAGGATTTTGTGTTTCTGAAAGCGCCCTTCCAACACGTGCTGTACTGCCATAATAATGACCCTGGCTGGGGTTTTCGGTTTGAAGGCAAATTCCGAATAATAGATCGGGAACATTAATTTCCAATTCTTCTAACTCTCGAATATAGGTCTGCCTAGCTGCCCAAGCATAACTACCATCGCTAGCTCTTGCAAAATTATCATTCATTATATTCAAATGAGCCCTTAGGAAGGTTTCCCAATTTACAGTTTCGGCGGCCAATAAAGCAATCTTTTTCGCATGGATCCTTGGACTTTGGTCCTGGCTACAAAATCCTATAACTTCTCTACTTCTCTTTAATTTCAATTCGCTAGCTTTTGAAAAATACTTACCTACATATTCTTCAAACTCATCTGAAGATCCTCCATCAGACAGGGCTGCTTCTGTTGCTTCCTTTAGTAGATTTTGGAATTTCTCATCCTTGGCTAGGCTATTATCAATTTTTTCAAATTTTTTGCTATTCCAAATATTTAAATCCCTGTAATATTTATCCTTATTGTCCTCATTATAAATAGGTTGATCCGTTTTATCGGCTATATAATTCATGAATTTTTCAACTTTTGAATTTTTTTGCAAGGCTTCTGAACGACGATTTTTCTTTCCAATGAAAATAGTAGTGCTGGTATCTACCATGCAATCCGAATATTGGATCATTCTAGCATACTTTTCAGGAATTTTAGTGCTTTCAAAATCAGTTTGAAAAAAGAATGCTGAAATTGAGGCCTCTCTATATTCATCTTTTTTCCAATGGTTGAACACCCATTTGTTTTTTAGCGGCCTATCGTATTTATACAGATTTTTCTCCTTCCTAATCTCATAAGGATCAATAATGGCATTAAATTCAACAACATCGTCACCCTTATAATTTTGGTATTTAAACTTTACTATCATAAGGTCTTTTTCAAGCTTGGCAGTAGGATGTTTTTTCATGAAATCCGAAAAGCTCATTTGCCTTTCTAAGTCTTTTTTCGCTTCCTTGATATCTCCAGATCTCAGAGATATATAATGTCCTCGAGCTTGTTTTCGAGAATAAAAGGTTTTGTGGAGCTCACAGGTTTTAAATTTCAGGTTTAGAGAATCAACAATATTCTCTAATTGACCCATGGTATTTTGGCTATAAATAAGTCCATTTGAATAAACTTTAAACTCCTTGCTTTGCGCAAAGGATGAAATACCGAAAAGGAAGAATCCAATTGTCAAAAGGAGGGGGGCTAGGGTTTTTAGTTTCATAATTCAGAGTTTTGATGAGACTGTAATAATAAGATTGGAGGGCTTGTATTATTTTGACCTAGCTCTGGACTTTGGTTGCCTTAATTCATTCTTAAGCGCTTGTTTTATAATTATGAAGCTAGATTATTTTTCTTTTTCACAGGTACAGGTACAGGTACAGGTATTGGGATAATTGTAAAACATTTTCAATATTTCTTTGGGCAAAATAACAGCCTTTGAGACAATAGCTTCCTTAAATTTCTTTTGGTTTAAATCTGGATTATAACTTAGAAATAGGTCATCGATAGAGCCAGAATCAGATTTTTGTAAATCATAAGCTTTGGCAGTTTTTTTACAGTCAAAATTGAAATTAGCTAAACTAAATTTTCGAAGCTTGGTATTGGAGGAGGTTTTAAAATGGATTTCCATGTTTTTTATATCATAAACAATGGACCAAGATCCATCTAAAGCAACTTTGTCCAGAATATCAAATGAATAATTTATGGCAGATTTACTAGGACGAGTTTCATATTGTTTTAGCATGTTAGCAGCCGAATTAAATCTGCATGTTTTACGTCCTCTATGGTTTTTTAAGGATTTTGAATAGGGCTCATTTTCTAGAACGGGAATGGGTAGATTTTTGTCTTTATAAACCTTCATTCCCTCCTCATAGAATTCTATCACCGCTGAATTTCCTAAGGCATCACATACAAGAAAATGAAGGTTTTGATGGATTTTACTTATCCGTATTGTTTTATCACTTGCAATTACATCTTCTATGCTCGAGGAATTATCTAATTGATACTGCACCCATTGCAATTCATTGAGTGCAGTCCTATCATCGCTTTTAGGATAATTTCCGTCCACGGTCATTATTTCAACAACAAGTCCTTTTTCATTCATTCCACCAAAAGGGAATTCCCTACCAAATTGGTTGAAACTAATGCTGCCATATTTGGAGACCCATTCCGTTACTTGGTCTGATGAAAAGACCAATGATTTTTTGGCCATGTTTCTTTGATTTTGAACAATCATTCCATTGTCTGAATACCAATCTAAATTTCTTCCAAAAACAAGTGAGCTATCATTTTTTAGTACAAAAGTGGTGCATGCATTAGAGAATATTGTGTAGAGAAATAGCCAGGAGAACAGAAGTAGTTGAAGGTTTTTCATAATACAATAAACCCTATTAATCCATTCCTATTATATTACTCCTCCTTTCCAGTAAAATAGTATCCCGCCAGATAGCATTCATTTGTCCAATTTTTTCACGGTATCCCACTTTTCTAAACCCTAATTTTTTATGGATATGGATGCTTGCCTTATTTTCTGGAAAGACTCCGGCTTGTAAAGTCCAAATACCATTTTCCTCACTTTCCGAAATGAGCTTTTCCAAGAGTTTGGCGCCAAATTTTTGACCTTGAAATTTTTCGGCGATATAGACGCTTACTTCTGCAACTCCTCCATAAACACATCTAGAAGAAACAGGAGATAATGCTGCCCATCCTGCAATTTCATCATCAACCTGAAGAATTATTCTACATTCTTTTAAATGACTGCTATCCCATAATTCCCAGGTAGGTGATTTGGTTTCAAAACTGGCATTACCACTATCCAAGCCTTGTTGGTAGATCTCAGAAACCGATTTCCAATCAGAGGCTTTTAAATACCGAATAAACCATTCTATTGATGACATTTTTCTAAATTATTTTTCAAACACATCTCTTGGAGAGGGGAGAAAATTAAGTTTAAAATATGAACTAAAAGGTCAATTTAATAAAAAGCAAAATGCCACATTAATAATTATTTTTCAAAAAGCCCTTTGCTATACTATCTACAGTATGGTGATGATCTTTCCATGCCAAATAAACAGCCTTTGCCCAAGCTATTACATATTCTTTTGTTTTGGCCTCATCAATCGCTTTTTCCAGAACCATAAGAGAGTTTATTTCACCGCGTTTTAGAAGGGGAGGAGGACTAAGTACTTCGTTTTTGTTTTGAAGTTTATATTTTTTTAGATAATTACTTAGTTGTGGAGAATGCTGGTAGCTCCAATTAAAATTATATTCCAAAATCAAATGCAAACGGCTAAGATGGAAGTGATTATTCCATCTTCCGTGAATTTCTGGATGTTGAAGGGTATGAGCATCCACAATAAAGAATCTGTAAATATGGTTTTTGGGATTTGAGAAATCAATTTGTTGAAAACCAAGATTGAAAATTTCCAAGCATTCATGAATTCCTCTTTCTGTTTGGGCATTACAAAATTGACAAGGGCCTTTATCCTTTAAAAGCACATTGTTCTTCTCTGCAAATTCAATATAATCCTGCATTCTTAAAATTCCAGATCTAGAGGCTAATTAAAATCATTAATTCCATCGCTAATCCAAGAGTAAACTAAACCTTTTTTAGGGCCTCGATAAAAAAGAGCAAACCTTCCCCTAATTAGTTTTTTCATTTTTGGGTTTAGCAGGATGGCTTGAAAATAAAGTGTGTTTCCACGCACAAAATCATAGGTCACGCTTTTAATATAGGCTTCTTGTAGGTAGTCGGAATGAGCACTATCCATATAAACAACATTTGAATTAGAATCAATTAAGCTGTTTTTATTTAGGGTTTTAAATAATCTATGGCTTGGGATGTTTTTTAAATGCAGCTTAAATTCCCCTCCTTGCCATTCATCATTTTTGAATTTCTGAAATTGGTATACCTCCATAATTCCTTTTTCATTTCCAATTTGTATTGGAAACCCCTGGGAACTGCTATCAACCCTCATTCTATTTTCGAGTACATCTTGAGGCTTATCCTCTGGCTTTGAGTTATTTCCTGCCTCAATTTGGCAAGCTTGAAGACTTAAAATAAGGAAGATAATATTGATAAATTGGAATTTCATAGTCCTAATACTTTATAAAAGTGTAAAATACTAAAACCCTCGATTTTCAAAATCATTGTACTTATCAAAATAGAATTTATCCCGAAAAGAAGAGCTGTCATTCTTGGCTATACTTCTTCTGAAGTACCAAATTCATTAATCAATTCCTCAGGATCTGGTCTATTTTTTTTCCATGTTTTTGCCAGGTATTTGTATAAAAGGAAGGTAGAAAGTGCAGCAAATGGTATCATCAGAATCCCCAATAGGGTTTCGTTTACCCTATCTATAAATCCAGGATCCATAAATTCAGCAATAATCACAGCAATAATTCCAAAAAAGAATGTTCCGAAATAATAGATAGCAATTCCTAAAATCGCATATCCCCATTTGCTTTTTTGAAATTCTTCGGCAAGTTTATAATAATACTTCCCTATCCAATAAATCAATAAAATTCCTAACATAGTGCGACTTTTTGACTAGAAATTATTCAATTTCCAAATTGGGTTGAGCTTTATTTTCTACTAAAATTTTGTCATTTGCCAATATAGATTTTTGTTTTGGACTAGCAACCAGTACTTTTTTGTAAATTTCAAAAGCTTGCTGACAAACCTAAGCTAAATGTAGCTCAGTTTTTTTATTGTTTATCTGCAGCTCTTAATATTTTGGTAATGAGGTTTGTAATTTTATGTTAAACTCCTGATCCTCTACAATCAAATATTTTCAGTCTCGTTTGATGCCTGAACTTTAAAAACCAAAATGTCGATAAATCCTTGGTTTAAAAAAATATTACCTGTACTACTTCTTTTGGGTAGTGCTCTTTATTTTTCATCAAGCTTTATATGGCTCTACGGAGCTTTCTTTCTAAACTATGATCAGATAAACCTTCTGCTTCTGCTCTTTTTATTGGTTTTGTTTTTTCACCGCTATCGCAGCTCTAAAATGGCCGTGAAGCTAAATTTCCATTTAAAGCCTGTAGCACTAATTATTATGCTAGTCGCCATTTTGGGCTATTTTCTTTTTTATCATTTTTTGTCTATAAACCTGCTAATGAGTCTTTGTTTTGGGCTTTATTTTTTCGGGTTTTTAGGATTGATTTTGGAACAGAAAGCATGGACTCAGGCATTGCTACCCTTTGTATTATTAGCAATGACTTTGCCCTTTGGTAGTTTAATGGATGTATATATCGGATTTCCTTTAAGGATGGTTGCGGTAAATACGATTGAGAATATGTTTAATGCCTTTGGAATTGATAATATCGCCAAGGATAGTATTATCAGTATAGAAAATAAGGCCGCTCAGGTAGATTTTAGTTGTAGTGGATTAAAAGGGATCTGGGCTGGATTTCTCTTTTATTTTTGTTTAAGCTGGCTAGAAAACCTAAAAATTAACCTTATTTGGCTTTCGAATTTGGCCCTGCTTTTAATTTGTTTAATTGCTGCCAATATTATTCGAATAGCTTTAATTGTATGGATTACTGTAGTATTAGATCAAGCAGAGTTGGCAGAATCAATACATTCTGCGCTCGGGGTTTTAGGATTCAGTTTTTCCTGTGCCCTTATTTATTTGATTTGCAGAACGAAGTTTTATAAACAATTTTCCCAAAAAGGATTCCAATTTAATATTAGGTTGAGCAATCCATTTGGCAATTCTAAAGGCTTCAACTATTCACTACTTACTCTACTTTTCCTAGCCTTATTTGGTACTAAAATTAGTTTTCATTTAAACAAGGAAATCACTGAACAAAAGGAATTGAAACTAAATTGGCCAAAGAGTTTTGAGCTTAAACCCTTGGCCTATACAGACCTAGAGACCGAGTTTTTAAAGGAACAAGGAGGTAAATGCCAAAAGTTATCCTTTACAAATGGGGAACTAGAAGGTTCAATTTTATTGATAAAAAGTGAAGGTTGGTTGGGCCATCACAAACCAGAACATTGCATTAAAGCTGGTGGGAATGATATCCAAGGAATTAAAACCATCATGTTAAATCCTAAAACTAGCTTAAAGTGGATGCAAGTAAATAAAACATCTTCAGCCTGTTACTGGTTTCAAAGCCCCAATGAGAGCACGGATGACTATTCTACCCGGATATGGTCAGAAATTTTCCAAAGGCAAAATGATTGGTTTTTAGTTTCAGTGGTTTTCAATAATCAAAAGGAATATCAGCCAAATAAGATTAATCCTGTTTTAGAAGAAATAAGGTACTCAATTACTAAGCATTATAAATCACAATACTAATATGAAAAGTATAGAAAAGTTTTTGTCATTCCCACTCATTAGCCATGGAATATTTTGGTCCTGGAATTCTGTATTTGTGGTTTTGCTGCTCTTTATTGAAACAGAATCAGGAATTTTCTTCAATATGATTCGCAATGCCTTTTTAGGAGCTAGCCCTCTTGATTTTGCCCTATTTAGTTTTTTAATAATAATTATTCCTCCTCTAAGTATAGTTTTTGGTCTGATTAGCTGGAGAAATGGTAGATCAGTATTGCTAAAGTTTTTTTATGGCGTAGAAGTCCCTTTGCTCTTGCTTTTTATTTTGAGAATTAGTGTATTTAGACAATTAAGCCTGGCTACTGGTTTTATCTTTCTTGCCATTTTCCTAGGCATTGCCGCTTATTTTCTTTGTCTCTTAAATCATAGAAATATCAAAACGAAGTTTGTGCTCTATTTCAAGGCAATTGGTCTAAGCCTTTTGTTTTGTTTAGGCCTATACATGGCTATAATAGTGCTTTTTTATAGCATTCCCTTTGCCTCTTATTTCCTTACTGAACTTGTTTCCTTAGAATGGTTGGGCTTATTGAAGGAAGGCTTTTGGTTTCTTCTTTTTGGATTTTTCTTCCTTCTTACTTCCAGTCTTTTTATTTTTCTCCCCATAGGTATGCTCTTCCTATACCTAAAAGAACCTCTTCATTTTTTCCAGACTAGCAAAATGGGAAAGTCTAAAATTTTAATGATTTCTTCCCTTGCCATGACCATAATTCTGCTTGTACTCCTTAACGGCAAACAAGTTCAAGTTTATGCTTTTGAATTTTTTGACCAAGGAATAAATAGCCTTGAACAAAGGGAACAGTTTCACAAGAAAAAGGATGGTCTAAAAGAGGGATTATTAAATGCCTACCTCTCTCCTTATCGTTATTTAAGCAGCCAGAATTCAAGTAAGAGCATTGCAAAGCTTTATGAAGATTCCTTTAATATGAAGCCTGAATCAGCTCAAAATATTCAAGATGTTTTCAATTTTTTTATGAGCCCCTTTTTATATGAAGGAGATTTTAATCAGGACCAAGAAAAGGCCAAAACTTTGTATGAAGAATACTTTGATGCAGATTTGCAGGAGCTAGAATCAAAAGAGATTATTGCCGCCATGAAATGCACTTGGGATGCAGATGGAATTGAGGCGGGGGTTTTAAATATTAACCAGGAAAAGGTTTTGATCAAGGAGCAGCATATAAGGTCTGTAGAAAGGGAGGATATTGTTGAAATAGAAGTTCATGAGATATATCAGAATCAAACTTTTGAAAGGCAGGAAATCTTCTATTATTTTGAATTACCTGAGAATGCCGTTTTAACAGGACTTTGGTTGAGCGATGAAGACAATATTGCTAAAAAATATAAATATAGAGTATCCCCAAGAGGAGCAGCCCAAGAAGTTTATAAATCCGAAGTTCAAAGGCGAGTAGATCCTTCCTTATTGGAGCAGGTTGGGCCAAATCAGTTTCGACTACGAGCATTTCCAATTTTGGCAAAAAGTTTACATTCCAGAAGTCGACAAAGTAAGGTCGTTCCCGGTGAAAATTTTCACCTCTGGTTTAGCTACAAAGCTTTTTCTAAGCAAGGAAATGAATGGCCAGCACCCCTATTGTTGGAGAAACGCAATGTGTATTGGGATAAAAATAGCAAGGTTTATATCAATGGAATAGAGCAATCTGGAACTAAATCTAGTTGGATACCCATTATCAATTCTCAAAACCCTTCAGTATTAAAAGCTCATAAAACAGCTATAAATGATTCATTAATGCTGGGCGTAAAGCCATTTGAATTAAATCAAGAACTTTCCCTTTCTAATACCAAAATAGCTTTATTGGTAGATGCTTCTTTTAGTATGTGGAACCATCAAAACAAGCTTATACAAAGCCTGGAAAAAATTGAGAAAATGGGCTTTTTATCTGAAAATATTCAATTGTATTTAATCAATGATAGTTTGCAGTCAGTTGATTTTAAGGAATTTAATTCTGAATATATTAAAAACCACCAAGCCTTTTTTGGACAATCGAGTATTTTGGAAATGGTGTATTTGGCAAAAGATCATTTAGTGAATTCAGATTTGTGTTTATTAATTAGCGATAAAGGCCAATACCAAAGGGAAAGGGATGAATTGCAGGAGTTGCCATTAAATATTCCCTTGTATTTATTTCATTTAGATCAGAAACCCGCTCTATACCAAGATGCGCTTTTGGAAACATTGAAATGGTCTAGTGGAGCTACTTTAAATGAAATCGAAGATTTAAAAACACAACTAGCATTTAAGGAAATTCAGAAAAAAGATAGTAGTATGATATCCTTTGACAATGGTCTACTGTATTATTTGGAAGAGGCTCGGAATGCTAAGACTGATCCTAATTTTGAAGAACTGGCATTTGGTAAATATATTTCAAAACTTAAACCTAAGGATAGCACTAAAATTGCCTCCCTAGATATTCTTCATCAACTTGCTCTAAAAGCAGAAATCGTTAGCCCCTATTCTTCCATGATTGTATTGGTAAATACAAGGCAACATCTGGCACTTAATGCAGCAGAAGCTAGTGACGAACGCTTTGATAGGGAAGTAGAATCCGGTAATGAAAATATATCAAAACCAAATGATTTGTTTAATGTAACCGGAACTCCAGAACCTCATGAATGGATTTTGCTTTTTCTGGTTTTTGGGTTTTTAGCCTTTCATTATTGGAAAAAAAGAATGGCTGTAAATATGGGGAATGGGAGTTAATCATATTAGCATATTCACCTTTGTAAAGCAGAAGGATCGGGAAAATTAAATTGAATTTTAATCCTACTTAAGACAATTGCTAGTTTACTATTTTTTCATATTCCTCCCTGGCCTTTTGACTTAAAATGGAATCTTGTGGATTGGCATTTGCTTTCTTTTGAGCCTCTAGGTATTCTGGGAAATTCCTGTAGGTAAATTCCAAAATTGTATTTTCAGGAAGGGCAATAAGAATGAAACCAATTAGCCAAAAAGCCGCTAAACGGATTAATAGTTTTTTATAAAATCTAGATTTATTATTCCATAATTTTAGTGTTACTACTATAGGTGAGCAGCTAAGAAGAAAAAATCCTATTATCAATTGTGGCCCAGCCCCTGGTAACTCTAAAATGACAAAAATAATAGCGGCTGAAGAAATAGAAAGTCCAAAACCCGTAAAAATGGATCCTAAGATCCACAGACTTGAAATCCCTTAATAGGAGCCCTTACTTAAAATTTTCACAATAGCAATTTCATTGAATAAGGCAAAGGAAAAGAAGAAATAGAAACAAGATAAGATGATCATAGCTATAAAAAGCAAGGCCGACGAACCAGGAATTAAAAACAAGCCTCCAACTACACTTATGATGGCCAAGCCCCCACAAATAAGCTCTATTTTTTTCATTTTAAATTCTTTTTAGGGATTCATGATAAAGTTCCTCTTGGTAATCCAGAACCCTTTTCTTTAAAACAAAATATTTTCTTGAAATTAAAAACATATAATTGTTTACCGCGGTAAAAAGCACTTCCAAACTACTGTCGAAATAGCTTTCTCTGCCGAAGTAGCTCCATTCCTTGGAGGTGTATTGTTCAAGATTTTCCCTTATTTCAGCATTGATTTCTGCTTGGAAATTTTCATCTTTTAAAAATTCCAATAAAGCAGCCTTCAGCTTTATTTCTAGACTTTTCAAATGTTTGAATTTTACCCTGATTTCTTCAAAGGGAGTAACTTCACTTATAAACTGAAGTGCCTCGCCAAGACGTTCATACAATTTGAAATTCTCCTCATATTCCTTTTCATTCTTAAAGAATTTACTGTAGTATAAATCCAATTTTGTGCTTAAATGAGGCTCTTGCTCAAAAGCGAGGAAAAAATTGTAAATATCAATATCATTCTGTTCCAGCGCTTTATTGATTTCCTTCAATTCCTTTTCTAGTCCTGGGATTAGTTTGGAAGATTCCTTTTTCTTGTATTTCCTACCAGAATAGTCAAATGATTTTATGGGAAAGTCCTTTTTTGAGATTTGTTTTAATGTCTCAATATCACCTTCTAAGGCTAAACTGGTATAGGCCAAATCCAATTTTTCTTCTGAAAAAAGATCTTTAATATTTTGGGAAGAATTCGGCTTTTTAAATTTCTCAATATCGAAGATAATAGGGTTTTTTTGATCGAAATAACCATTATAGATGTCGGAGAATGTATTTGCCTTAAAGAACTTTTCATATTCTTTTTTGAAATTTTCAAAGGAAAGTTGCTTTACCTCACCCTTAAATTCAATACCCTTGAAAATGATATCGCTCAATTCTAATTGGGATTTTTCAATATTGCTAAATAGGGAATTTGCTGGATTACTTTTTGTTTCAGATCCTTCAAAACCTGTTTTTTCCAACATTTTTATTCTCTCAGCTTCGGTAGGGTGGGAGGCCCATTGATCTTGGATTACCAATTTCGACTTATTAAATTTTCCCATTTCCTCTAAGCTCACTACTGGAAGCTCATTGTTGTAGGCTAATCCACTTTTATGAGCCAAAAAATTTAAAATAAAGCTATGCTCTAAATACAGGTTTGTACTTTTAAGATTACTGCTAATTTTATTTTCATAAAACCCTAATACTTCCTGAAAAGCATGGGTGCTTAAAGACATCCTCAATAAAGAATCCTTCAATGGTGCATAACCGGTAATACTAGCCGCTATTTCATCTGCATGGAATTCCATCTCTCGTGATAATGCCATATAGCTGGTATTCACAATTCCATACATTTTTTCTAAAATATATTTTATTAGTGAAACCAAATGTGATGTAAATGCTACAAAAAATCCCAGAAAACCATTTGCATTTGCCCAAGCCATGAGCATTTTATCATAGGATTGATTGTTGTATAAGAGGTTGAATATAATTTGATTAACATTATAAACATAGGAACCTAGCTTCATACTACTCTGGGAGAAATGACCAAATTCATGACTAAGAATGGATTTTAATTCCTGCTCAGTAATGGTGTTAACTAAGCCAAGTCCGATATTGAGGTTTTTTCGAATGGGTAAGAACATGCTCCAAAAACTAGAATCATAAAAAACACCTGCATTTACATCCGGAGATAAATAAACCTTTTTAGGAAATTGGGTTCCCACTGATTGAACAATCTCTTCAATCATTCCAAATAGTTTAGGTTCATCTTCCTTATGTATTTCTAAGAAATGAGACCTTTCAACTTTGTGAGATTTAAACAAAAATTTTATCAAAAAAACCAAAAGAAAAACACCTATACTTCCTAATCCAAGTCCGGCAATTAAGGTAATTAGGGAAGGATGAAGCCTGATTAATTCAATTCCAAAATACACACAAAGTATGGTAAGTAAAATAGAACTGGCAAGAAGGACAAAATAGATTAGAACAAAGAGGAATATTGCGAAAATGGATTTGCTAGCCTGAGCCTTGAACTCAGACGAGAGTTTTATTTCCTTACTTTTCATGGACTTGCTTTGGTAGTAATTTCGGCCTTTTCGAGGCTAATAGGGTTTAAAATCAAGACCAAGTTTATTAAAATAAAATAGAATTATCTTGAAATTGCTGATGATTTTTCAAACTCCATGAAATCTTAATTCATTAATTACCTAATCTTCATATAATTCAATAGGTAAATCATCCGGGTCTGAAAAAAAGCAGAACTTTTTATTCGTGAATTCATCAATTCTAATGTCCTCAACCTCTATCCCTTTTTTCAATAGAAATTCTCGTGTTTTTTCAATTTCTAATACCTTAAATGCAAGATGCCTTAGCCCTAGAGCCTCTGGTTTGGATATTCGTTTTGGTGGATTGGGAAATGAAAAGAGTTCTATAATGTACTCACCATTTAAGGCGAGATCTAGCTTATAGGATTGCCGGTCCTCCCGATAATTTTCTTGTATTATGTCCAGACCGAGTATGTCTACATAAAAGGACTTAGAATCTTGATAATTGGAACAAATAATGGCAATATGGTGGATTCCCTTCAGCATAGATTTAGCAATTGATTGAAGATCAAGTTTTCAAATGCTTAAACATATTAAATCTAATTATGGTTTTCTTCCTTCCAACTTAGGACGGTTTTTAGGATTATTAATAGGCAAATAACTTCTATTCCTGCGCAAATGAAATAATGTGGTGCAGAGCTTCCTCCACCAATAACGAAAACCAAGCTTAATATTGCTGCTATACAATTTGCTAAGCGATTATTTTTCCGACTGAGGGATCTTGAAAGAAATATCATTATAATAGGAATGTTGGTAATAATAGCCGCAATAGCCATGGTTGTTTTTACCTCTCCCAAAATATGGATACTATCGGGATATTCCATAGCTACAAAAATTGAGAGGATGTCTGCAAATAGTAGATTAAAAAGTATGATTATCCAAAGGGTTGAAAGTTTGGTCTTGATGTTCATAAATCAAATATTTTAAAAATTATAGCCAAAATGCAAACCTGGCTCAGCATAAAAGAACTTGGAATGATTTTCATCTTGAACTTTAAAGGACTTCGGCATTTCAGTATGATAAGCCCTATGGGTTATTGCGATTGATGGTTCAATAAAAAAGCGACCAGAAAATATTTTTAAGTGGTAGCCTATTCTGTAGGTATTAAAAATTTGAAAACCCTTGTCAATTTTTTCTCCTCCAGTATTTATAAAAGATTGCCATGCAGGCATGCTGTGAATGGCAGAATACAAACCCTTCCACCAAAATCTTTGATAGGCCAAAGCAAATCCATATTCTCTTATAAAACCTGGGAATTTATTTTCGGGAATATTAAATGAATCGCCATAGGCAATTCCTAAGGATTGGAAATACCTCCATGTTTTCAACTCCAATGAAACAACATCTTTGGAGCTAATTCTATAGCCAAAATTAAGCTGAAAAAAATCTGGCCTTTCTTCGGGTATCAGATTGAAAAGCATAAATAGGCTGCTACCTACAAAGCACTTTTTATATGTACTATCCGAAGCTGAATATTGGGCACTAACAATGGAGGGAAGTAAGAGTATTGAAAATAGTAAAATGTAAATTTTCTTTTGCATGATTCATTGTATTTTGAATAAGCAAAAGTATTTTAGGTAGGAGCCATATTTCGTTCACTTAAGTTAAGAAATGGAGCTCGGAATTAATTATTTTGAATTTTTAACAAGCCTATTTCGAATCCTACTTAAAGATTGCGGGCTGAGACCTAAATAACTGGCAATATGATATTGGGCTACTCTTTGAAATAAATCCGGTCGGGTTTCTAGCAAATGTAAATATCGGTCTTGAGGACTTGTTAATTTATAATTTAGAAAGAGTTCTTTTTGTTTTTCCATCATCACCTCGCCAATAATTCTACAGAGAGATTCAAATTGAGGATATTTCTTAAACATTTTAGCTTCATATTCTTCTGAACTTACATTTAAGGTGCAGTCTTCCAAACACTGTAAATAATGACCAGAGCTCACTTTTTTACTGTAGTTATTGGGTATAATAGGCTGACCTTCCGTATATAAATCAACAGTCATTTCTTCACCGTCTTTTATAAGGTAAGAACGCAAACAACCTTTCAAAACCAAAAAGCTTTCTTCAGCAATAGAATTCTCCTCCAAAATAATATCGCCCTTTTTATAGTGTCTGATATTAGAACTTTTATGGATCAGTTCAGAAATCTCTTCACTAAGGCTAATATGCTCAGACAAATATTTTAGTAGTTCATTTTTCATTTTTCAATTTTGGAAAACTGAGGCAGCAAAACTCATTCAATATTGATTGCTTATTTTATATAAGTATAATTGTTCTACCTTTTCTCTGGCCCAAGGGGTTTTGCGTAAAAATTTCAAACTGGATTTTATGGAAGGATCTTTTTTGAAACAATTGATATTAATCCTGATGGCTAGCTCCTCCCAACCATAATGTTCTAGCAATTCATCGAGTATTTGGACTAATTTCACTCCGTGTAGTGGATTGTTGGCTTGACTTTCGGGTTTTTTATTATCCATTTAAACTAGAAAATTTCATAAAATTAGATGGGGCTAGCAATTTGAATTAGAATTTATTTCTATGCAAATTTTCAGTGAGTTTCTTCTAAGATGGGAATAATATGTTTAAGAATAATATCAAATGGAAGCTTTGATCTACTACTACCATAATTACTACCTGTGAATACGAGTGTAGTATTATAGTCTTCTAAATACATCATATACTGTCCACCATTTCCAGAAGCAAAAATAATATTGGTTTTAATGTTCTTGTATTCCAATATTTCGCTATACCAGTAAAAACCAAACAAAGCAGAACTACTAATGGCCCCTTCGGTTCCTGCATAGTAGAGGAATGACATATCTACCAATGTTTTACAATCGGTTGCAGAATTAATCCATTGAGAACTTACAATTTGCTCGCCCTTCCATTTTCCTTTTTGGCGAACTAGCTCTGCGATTTTTAGCATATCCTTTGGCTTCATAAAAAAGGATCCTGCAGCATATCCACCACCTCTGGGCGTAATAAACCATTGGTAGTTTTCAATTTTTAAGTATTTAAAAAGATATTTTTCTGCAAAATCCATTAAGGACATTTGGCTAGTTCTGGATATTATTTCGCCAATTAATTCAGGTTCCATGCTTGAGTACTCCCATTGTGTGCCAGGCTCATAGCGCAATGGGATAGATAGGATATAAGCAAGCCAATCATCTGTATTGGCCATTTCAGATTCACAATCTGGGCCCTTATCAAAAAACCCTTCACAGGCCAGTCCTGATTTCATTTCTAAAAGGTCTTTAATACGAATTTTACCTCTGGGATCTCCTTCCCATTCTTTTATGAAAATTTCTATGGAATCTTTAAGATTAAACAGTCCTTGATCAATGGCTATCCCTGCGAGAATACTAGTAATAGATTTAAAGGATGATCGCATATCATGCAAGCTATCTTCCCCGAAACCATTGAAATATTCCTCTATGATCACTTCAGCATTTTTTGCCACCAGCATGGCGTCAATATTGGGATATTTCTCGCTGTTAATTTCTTTGTTTAGAGCCTTTAACTTTTCATTTACAGGATTTTGGCATTGAGCTAAAAATCCTGTTATTAAGAATAAGACAATAAAGAATAATATTGGTTTTGAATTTCTCATTTCGGAAACAGGCTTGCTAATAATTGCCAACAAAAGCCTAGTAGATTTTAGCCTTCAATATAAAAAGAAAGAATAGAAGCTATTATTTGGTGTATTTTGATGTTGAAAGCAAAATTCCCCTATTTATCTCTCCATGAAAATTTGCTAAAACTATTAAAGGAAAAAATTAGCCCAAAGCCGCCATGAATATCATGGTAACCATAGATTCCATTTCTGGTATTGGCTCTTAATCCCACCTGAGCCATTAGTTTAATATATCGATATCCAGCTCTGATGGTTAATCCTGGTTCAATTAAAATGTCTGAATAGTTTTGATAATTTTCAAGGGGGAATTCATAACTCAAATCGTGATAATTGATCAACTGTATTCTGGTGGCGAAATTCCAGTCAAAATATTTACCATTTCTTCCAATGGCAGGTTGAATGTAAAACCTGGAATAGGCATGGTTAGATGAGGAGCCCCATTCTGAAAAATCCAGCAAAGGGTCGGGATCTGATTTGTATTTCACAGTTTTTTGAACATAGGAAAAACCGAGCTGAATTTCATATTGATGGTAATCATTAATAGGTTTAAAATAAATGAAGGAATAATCATAGTCTTTATGTATAACATCCCTATTGGCATAGCCTGTTTCCCAACTACTGATTTGCACTGGAAAGCTGTCTAATTTATAATTATAATCAAATCCGAGGTTTATTCCAAAGTTATCGGTAAAAGCCCAAGCTCCGCTAAAACCACTCAATCCACCTATTTCAGAACTTCCACTTAAATCAAATTGAAAGTCGTTTTTTTCACGGAACATAGGGGTGTTTAGAATTGGAGTTTTATATCTGTAAATTTCATCCCCGCAGGAAGTCAATAGGAGAATAGTTATAAAGAATAACAAAGGGAATTTGGGATTGAATTTTGTAAAAAGAGCTTTCATGTTCCACCGAAGTATTAGGTTGCGATATATAAAAAAGTCGATTGCCTATTTTCGGGAGTTTGGGCAAATTGGCAGCAAAAAGATAAAGGTTTAGCGAGAAGAATGAAAAAGTTTAAAGAATAAATTTATTTGTCATCAAAAATTTGACATGCCCAAATTTTTTAATTTTTAAGGTTTTACAAGAAGCTTGCAAAATCAATTCTATTAAGGAACTAAATAATAGGCATAGCCTTTAATCCTAAACCCAATAAGGCCCATGTGCTTTTTGAAGATTAAAGTTGTTGTGTTGGATTTCCAATAATATACATCAATAAACTTGTTACCAACAAAATTTAGCTCAGGTCTTTTCTGAAAACCTGTCCACAAAATGGTATCATTATTCTGAATTCTAGAGAAGTTTTGGATTTGAACATAGCCTAAATTGTCATTGCTTATTTCTAATTCCAATTTATCTTCAATGGGAGTATTGTAGGGTATTGTTGCCCTGATTTTATAGCTTATCTGGAGGCTATCACCCCTATATATTCTTTCCGCTCTTTCCTCTCTCCGAAAGGAGTATCCATAACTTTCCGAACCTGCATCTACATTTTCGTAATAATTTGTTTTCCTCTCTAAATCCAAATGGTACAAATTCCCAAGGCTATCCGCAAAAATAATTTCCCTTTCTTCTGGAAAAATACTGGCGGAAACAGGGGAGATATCTAAATCTTCACCTTGCACTGAAGGAAAACAGGAATGGAGAAATAGCAATATCCCGAAAAGCAAAACACTTATGGAAATTATGGATTTCATTTTGATTTTTTCTTTAGGATCACAGTTAGTAAGAGTTTAATTGCGACAAAAACTCAAATCAAATTTAAACAAAATACGACACCTGGGATTAGGAGCCTTATTGCATAGCATTTACGATGTTTAGAGTTACATTTCTCTACCTTTCTAAATTCTAATAAAAGAATTCAAACTGGAACTTGAAAAACGAATGGGCTATTCTGAAATATAATTTAGGATTATTAAACTTTAAAATATTTCTTAGCTTGGACTGTAAATCATTTCCACTTCCAGTCTAAATTTTCATCTACCTTTAATTTCAAATCCGTAAATTTCTTTTTAAGCTGATTAAGATCAGAAATATACTTTTTGGGAATAATAATGGACATCCCAGATTTTATGCTCATAATAAAGATTCTTGGGATTTCATAAATGTTTTCTATTTCAGTTAAATATATTTTTCCTTCGCCAGTAGCACTTTTAGAATGAATTATTTTTTCTTGAAAATCCAAACTTTCGGTTTTCCCTATTCTTGCTTGATAGTTATCTTTTATAAAATTTAAATAATGCTTCTTGTATCTCCACTTTATATACTTAGGGTAAAAGAGAATACAAATTAAGCAGAGAATTAAAAACAAAAGGGCTTGGATTTCATTTGATCGCAAATGAGCTGATACGGCAAAAAGCAAAAAGCAGACACTAAAAAGGATCCATGATTTTCGTCTTCGTTTATTTAATTTGGCTGACTTTGTGTAGTTGAAAAGTTGATAATCTAAAAAATCTTCATTTTGAAGGCTGTATTCTATTTTCATCTTAAAAGCAGTAATTTGGATTTGACTTTATTGGGATAGCATGGTCCTTAAAAATCATAGTCGAGACTTAAACTTATTTCGCCCCCCTTTGGGCAAAAAATTAGTGTATCCTTTTTTTCGCCTCTCTGGTGATTTTTTTCATATTGGTATTCTATTACTGCTGATTGTCCACCAACAAAATAACAGCTCGTCTCAACAAGGTTTTGATGAAGAAAACATTCTGAGGAATAACTGAAATCACAATCACTACCAAAGGGTGCAAATAAACACATCATTTCAATATCAGTAGGGCTTTGCAGACTAAAATTAACCTTACATCCTTTATTCAGTATAATATCCTTCCTGTTTTTTTGATGATTTTCCACTTCCCTTATCTCAGCTTCTAAATCGAAATATCCATGTTTTGCCGCACTAACAATATCAATATTATCGGTGCTTGAAAAGGAATAATATCCATGTTCATCAGTTTTCAATTCTTCAATAAGCTGCAAGGAGTTTGATGTAAAATTGTTTGTCATGGCAAAAAGCCCTACCTGAGCATCAGCAATAGGATGGCCTTCTTCTGTTAAAACATATCCCTCTATTGTGGTAGCTGAAACTTCATCAGTAGATTTTGAACAGGATAAAAAAATCAGGAACAGAAAAATGGAAATTATTTTAATTAGAGTTTTCATAATGAGTTATTTTCAATTCAAATGTAGAAGCAATATAGAATTTTTTTTATGGTTTATAAACGGCCTTTGCGGTGCTGGCTTTGCAATTCGAATTTGCATATTCGGAAATAGTTTGTGAAAAATCTGTAAAAAAAATGTGAAAGAGGCAATTTTAATGGGGCATTAGCTTTATTTGTAAGAATGAATAAAAGCAAGAAAACATTTGCTAGGAATATTATTTTCCTTTTGATTTTATTTTTGGGCTTAGCGAGTTTTATTCAGGCTAGCCCGGATAATTTTTCGCCAAGAGCAAAGGTGGCCATTCGCGAAATCGGAAATCAATTGCTTTTGAAACTAAATGATAGCAGCTCCTTAATAAAACCTGTATTAGAAGTAGGGGAGTGTAAATACCAGCTTTCATTTGATAGAGAAATAGGATTCGAGCCCAACATCTTGGTTGAGCAAGTTAAAAAGACACTCTTGGAAGCCTCCATATCTGAATCTTATTTGGTGGAAATGATCCAATGTGAGGATGGAGAAGTGGCTTATAGCTTTGAGATAAATGGACAATCAGAGACGGATCTTATTCCTTGTAGAGGAAGAGAATTGCCTAAAGCATGTTATTTAATTGAATTCACCTTCTCAGGAAAAGAGGAGTTTTCCAAAACCTTAATCTATGGCCTAGTAGTTTTAATGGCTTTTGTATTAATTCTTTTAATTAAAAAAAGGAAGGAAGCTAAATCAGATCTAAATTCCGAAATAAAGGAAAAGGATAGTGCTTATTCATCTTTCGGTAGTTTTCAATTTTATCCAGATCAGAATAAATTGGTAAAGCAATCTTCTGAAATAGGATTATCTAGGAAAGAATGTGAGCTATTAGCGATATTGGTAGAAAATCTTAACCAGGTGGTGAAACGCGATGAACTATCCAAAAAAGTTTGGGAGGACAATGGTGTTATCGTTGGAAGAAGTTTGGATACCTATATTTCCAAACTCCGCAAGAAATTAAAAGATGATGAAAAGGTTAATCTCACCAATATCCATGGAGTAGGGTATAAGTTAGAGATTAAAGAATAGAATTCATTTAATTTCCTGGCTGAGCAAATCCTTGATCACATCCAATTCATAAATCGTTTTTATTTCTTGGCAAGTTTCCCTCATTTGCTTTCGGATTTCATCTGCAGATTCCGATAAATTTCCGCCGGATTTTCCCCATCGATCTCGGTTTGGCCATTGGGCATAGGCAATATATTCCTCTTCATTGAGTCTGTGAATTCTAGATCCTAATCCACCTTCGTGTTTTATGATTAGTTGGGTTAATTCTTCCCAAGATTTTAGGAATTCCTCCTTTTTACTAGGCTTTATTTTAAATGAATAAAGGACGCTGAACATTTTTCTTTGATGTTTTATTTTCTATTATCGAAAAGCTTTAGGTTTCAATTTGTTACTTGCATTTTCTACAATTTCTAAAATTCGCTTTTGTCGGGTTTCAGTTTTTTTGGCCGATAATATCCAATACAAGAACATCTTTTTTACAGAATTACTTTGTGAATCATAAAATGATTTTGACCCTGGGTGATTTTGAAAAGCATCTTCCAAATCTTTTGGAACGATTAGATCTTCTACCGGGTCAAGATATGTCCAAAAGCCGTTTTCCTTAGCAATGTTTACAGAGGCCATACCTGCGTCTGTCATCAAGCCAGATTCTTGTAGTTCCTTAATTTTAGCTTTATTTATTTTAGACCAGTTGCTTTTGGCTTTTCTTGGACTAAAAAATTGCATAAAACTTTCTTCATCGATGGACTTTTTTAGACTGTCTATCCAACCATAGCAAAGGGCTTCTTCAACAGCATCTTCCCAGCTTAGATTATGTTTTTTTGACTTTGCCTTGTAGTAAACCAACCATATTGATTTTTGGGACAAATGATTTTTGGATAACCATTCTCGCCATTCTCCACGGTTTTTCGGACAAAATCTTGGTACCTCTTCTTTTGGCATTTTTTTCCTTTTGTCGGATTTTAAATATAGTGGAATTCCCTTTTTTCAGAAGTGAGATTTTGATAAATCATATTTTTTAAAATAGTTGAAAGGGAAATTTACTTTTCGCAAATTATTCTCCACAGAATTTGGCCTGGTAAATGGCCTTTTTGAATTTTTGGTTCTTGAATTTCTTGATAATCTTTTAAACCATATTCCCTAAATTCAGCCTCAATATCTTCCTTATCGTAGAAAAATAAATTTAGTCCGTGTGGACTAGAAAAATAGTTTTTATCCAATTTTTCTCCTATTCCAAACCTATTGTCATTTGTAGAGATGGCCACAAAAATCATCAAGCCTCTTGGTTTTAATTGCTTGTAGCAATTCTGAATAAATTGATCTCGGTCTTGTCTATTCAAAAGGTGAATTAGGGAATAACAAAATATTCCATCATAAATATCTTTTGAAAAAGGCATTTCGGAAACGGGACCATGATAAATCTTTAATGGCTTGCTTATATATTTTTTAGAAAGTGCGATGGCTGTTTCAGAAATTTCAATACCGCTTATTTCAAATCCATTTTCAAGAAATGCTTGGGCATTACGGCCATATCCGAATCCTGGGATCAGTATTTTCTTTAATCCTTTTTCATGAAAAAGTACTGCAGCATCCTTTGCTGAATCAACAGCTTCGGAGCCCCACATGCTTTGTTTTAATTTGAAATTATCTTCCCAAAATTCCGCCATCATTTTTAGTTATATTGGATTGATCCTTTATCAATATTTCTCAATCCCTATTTTCAATATAATTATGTTGTAATTGGATTCCATTTTACAAATTTATCCAAGCCTAGAATTTCTATTTAGACAAATTGCAGAATTGAGTTCAGCAAAAAATCTACTTATTCCAACTTCGATTCTAAAGCAACGACATTTACCATTTCTACCCAGGAAAAGTTATTCTTAATGGAATCAAAAGCGGGTTGTCCCAATCCCATAGCTACATAATAATTTTTATCCCAATTGGAATCTTGAATTCTCTTTAAACCCTTGTTGATATTTATTTTTCCATCTGGTGTTTTAAAATATTGGTGAAGGTTTTCAGACCAGGTAATATCTGATTCTCCTTTACCTTCTCCAAATCGGATATCGTAATTATACTTAAAAGAACCCTTGTGCTGGAGGCCATAAATACTATCAATGCGAAAAAAGAAATCCAAATCTCCTATTTGGTAGGGCCTATGGGGATAGAAGATGGGAGCATCTGCTAGGCTGTATAACATTTGTTCCTGATTCAGGTTCAGACTTACATAGCCCATATGGGAACCGTCTATGCCTACATACCAATTGTCCCAATCTGCAGGACTTTTTCTAGCACTTAAATCCATTTCAGCATCTAGACTAATTTTTCCTAGGGTGGTTCCATTACACAGAATATTCATTTCTCCATTATTATCGGTGAGAGTATAGGTTTCTCCTTCTAATTGATGGAGGAAGGCGATGGCCGAGCTTTGGTTTATTTCCTGTCTTTTATTATTGTCATTTTCCGAATCCAATTGAATGATATAGGTGAAAATACCACCAAAGATCCCCGTCAATAAAACGATAATAACCCCTTTTACATTTATTAGTCCTAATACAGCCGCTTCCCCTTCTGAGGCGATTACGTCCTTTCTAAATTTTGAGCTTACAATAAAAGCGCTAACAATTGCTAAAAGAATTGCGCCAATTACAATAAGACCTATAGTTCTACTCATCCTGTTTAGATTTAAGTATCAAAGAATTTTAATTCTTCATTTTAAAGGCAAATTAGCTTTTTTAATACTTCCAAATAATTTTTCGGGAAAAGCAATTTCAAAAAAATAAAGTCTACAGCAAAAAAAAACAGGCCTAAGCCTGTTTTTGATTAACTATTTCGGAATCAATCCAAATGATAGATTTCCATTACATTTTCCAAAATTTTGTCGAAATCAATTTTTAAATCGATCAACTTTCCGGAGTGGATATCAAATACCCAACCGTGAACTTTTAAATTTCTATCTCTATAAGCTCTTTGTACTTGTGCAGTTTTTATGGTGTTGATACATTGCTCTTGAACATTGAGTTCTACCAACCTTTTATACCTTGCCTCTTCATCTTCAATGGCATTTAGCTCTTCATTATGGGTTCTGTAAACATCTCTAATATTTCTTAGCCAAGGGTTTAAAATTCCAAGGTCTTGAGAATTCATAGCTGCTTTTACACCACCACAATAATAATGACCACAAACAACAATATTATCAACCTTTAAATGGGTAACGGCATAGTCGATTACTGACATGGCACTTAAATCTGTATTTGGTACCATATTGGCAATATTTCGGTGAACAAAAACATCACCAGGGCCAACTCCCATTAATTCTTCAGCTGTAACTCTACTGTCTGAACAGCCTATATATAAAATACCAGGACTTTGTCCTTGAGATAGGTTTTTAAAATATTCAGAATCAATTTCTAATTTCTCGTTTATCCAGTCTTGATTGTTTTCAAAGATTTTATTTATTTCCATTTACCATGTGTTTTTTAGTTTGACTAAAATATTGGATAATCCTAAGAACAAAAATTTATTTGGCAATTATCTTTAAGAGTTTATCAAGAAATATGGCGATGCTATGATAAAACTGAATTCAGAAATTCAATTTGCTGCTATGGGGATTGCAAATAGCCTAAAGGAAGGGAGGGAACAGGCTCTATGCAAAAGGCTAAATAGCTGAAGATTATTCAGAATCTTTATTTTTCTTCGCTTGCCTTTTTAAGTTGAACCAGGTAAGCAAGGCCATAAAAATTCCAAAAAACAGAAAGTTGATGATAAAATTATTCAGATTAAAAGCTTCATCTTCAGCATAATTAAAAAGAGCCATTATGCCGGCATATACTAAACCAGCTGATAGTCCGGAAATAAGAATTTTGTTCAACATAATATTTGACTTATTTGGCTTGTCCTATTTCTTCAGAAATTCAAGTTCTAGGCTAGTCATATTTGGAATGAATTCAATTATATCATAAACGGCTAAATCATTTATTTTAAAGGGGTCATCTTCAATTATGGCTTGTAATTTCTCTTTGCTTTTTAAGCTACTAAAAATAATCCCACCGGTTCTAGGTTCTTTTCTTCCGGAGGCGATAAAGTTACCCTCCACATATTGTTTTTTTAGGAAGTCAATATGCATATCAAGGTATTCATCTACTTCTTTTAAGCCAACCTTATAGGTTAAATTAATAATAAACATCTTGTTTTGGTCTAGTTTAGATTTTTAATTAGTTGAATTTTTTTTATCAATCATCATGGCTTTTGCATCCTCAGACAGTTCAGATTGTTCAGTTTTCAATAGTTCAAGAGTTATTTCAGAATCTGGAGATCTAAATGAAAGTCCACTTTCAGTTTCAAACAAATAAGCTTCTAAATCACCATCCATTACAATTAGGCTATCATTCCTCATGCTGATTTTGGATTCTAAAACATTTACCTCATCCATCATAAATAAGATACCTTTTATGGAATCATTTTTAATTTGGAGTTCAATTGTAGCTTGGTTTACAGCCATATCTAAAAGTTCTTCTAGGAATTCATTTTCCTCTTCAATATTGGCTCTAATTCCGGCTTTAAAGGCTTCCTTGTCCAACTCATATACACCTTGGATATGAGCACTATGAATTTCGTTGCAGCTATTTAATAAAAAGGCGAAAATGGAAATAGAAAGGATTGCAAATGCTTTTTTCATATGTTCTTTTTGTTGATAATGCGGTCTTTGCTTAATATAGATTATAAGGAGGGAATATAGTTAAATTGAGGAGGCCTAGAAAACAAAATATGATTTCAAAAAAATCAACTTTTTAATCTCCATGGCGGATTAATTCTATTTTCTCCAGCATTGTAAATTATTATTTGATTGGCATCTGGATCTTTTAATCTTGCTTCCTTCCATAACCAACTTTGTTCTTTGGGTAGATGCTCGAAAATTATTCCTTTATCCAATAGATCTTTTACCTTTTCTTCTAAATTTTCAGTTTCGAAATAAATATAAATCCCATCCCCACTTGGAAGGGCTGAGACTTGATGAATAGAAAAGGTAGAGTCTCCTTCTGGACAAAGAAATCGTGCATAGTGATCTTGGGAATAAACAATTAATTCCAAGCCCAATTTTTTATAAAAGCTGATAGCCGTATTTATATCCAAGGAGGGAATGGTGATTTGATTTAGATTCATATAAATTCCTAGATCTTTTTTTAAAGTTTGTGTTCTTGATTTCGGCTCATATCAACATCATGTGCATTTTCCTTAAAATGGATTTGCAGTTTGATTTATCGTCTTTTCTTTTTTGAATTTTGGATTTTGTCTCCTCTCCGAAGTGGTTTTTTATACTTTTCTTTTAAACTTTCGTGATAGCCTTTCTTTTTAACCTTTTCCCTGCTGTTTTTCGCAGATTTCTCGTGAAATGAAGGTCCAGCCTTTTGGCTTTTGTTTTTATCAGAAAGTTCAATCTGAACAACAGGTTTGGCTTTTTCTTCTGGGGTAAGTTGACTGCTAATTTCCACTTCACTAGGAATTTCTTTGATAGGAATTGAATATTTCATTAACTCCTCAATTTCTTGTTTTAGAGCTTCCTCCTTTTCGGTGAAAAGTAAAATAGCCCTTCCTTTTTCTCCTGCTCGTCCGGTTCTACCTATCCTATGAATATAATTTTCTGGATAAAAAGGAGTGTCGAAACTAATTACTGTTGTGATATTGTCGATATCTATACCACGAGAAATAACGTCGGTGGCAATTAATAATCTGCTATAGCCTTCCGTAAAGTTTTCTATGGAATTTGTTCTGTGGTTTTGTTCTTTACCGGCATGTATAACTGCAGTTTCTGCTTCAAAATTCAAGGTTCTAAATAATCTATCTGCATTGGCTTTACTCGAAACGAATATTAAAACCTTACTAAATTCCTCCTTATCTTCTAATAATAGGTTTAGGAAATTTGCTTTGCTATAAAAATTTGGAATAGCATATCCTTCTTGGCTGATATTTACTAAAGGGGTACCGCTTATAGAAATGGTTTTTTTAATTGGGCTTATTAAAAAATCATCAATTAAATCATCCACATAATTGGTCATGGTGGCTGAAAAAAGAATGTTTTGCCTTTTGTGAGGTAGCTTTTCAAAAATATTGTTCAATTGGGTTTTATATCCAAAATCCAGCATAATATCCACTTCGTCGATCACCAATTTTTTAATTGATTTTAAGCGGAGGGAATTGCTAAGAGCCAAATCATATAATCGTCTTGGAGTAGCCACCAAAATGTCCAGACCCTCAGCTAATGCCAGCTTTTGGGAATTAATATTATTACTACCACCATAAACTCCCTGTACACGTACACTTATATAGGTGCAAAGGCTTTCTATTTGTTCTACAATTTGAATTACCAATTCCCTTGTAGGAACAAGGATGAGGACCCTAGGATGCAATTCTTCAGAATATTTTAATTCCTGTAGAATGGGGAGGACATAAGCCAGTGTTTTTCCAGTTCCAGTTTGGGCAATACCCACAAAATCTCGTCCCGCTTTTATAGGTGAAAAAGATTCTTTTTGGATAGGGGTAGGCTGCTCAAAACCCAATTCAGAAAGGGCGTTTTGCAGTTGTTTTTTGATTTTGAAATCTTGAAAAGTTTCCATGCTGTAAAGTAATTAAGAATATTTTTCTTTAAAGGACTTTTCTTTGGTTTTTAGTGGGTTTAGGGAATAATTAAAATTCTGGTTCTCTGTATGCTTGGAAATTAAAAAACCAATGGCTCCCTTTGTGAATTTGAAATTCCTTCAAAGAGCCATTGGGGCTTGCCAGAACATGGAGTCCTGATTAAATGATCCTGTTAGTGCAATAAATACTTAAACAACAATAAGCTTTGGTTCCAATTCATTCATCCTCAAATTATTTTTCAAACCTGAAAATTCATGGAAGTTGATTTTCGATCATTTTTTTGTTTGGAAGGATTTTTTAGATTTTTTCTGCCTTTCCCAGTAAAAGCATTTACTAAATCCTAAAAGGCCTCCCTTAAGCATAAGCTTTCCGTTTTTCAATAATTCTATGGATCCGTCAACTGTAATTTTTCTGCTCGGCACGAATATTTTTCCATTTCCCCATTTTCTTTCCCCTAGATATTCAAAATCCTCAAGGATAAGGGGCATTAAATTGCCCTTACTTTTATAATTAGTTTCATAATCTAATTGTTTTTCTGGGTCTAGAGCTTTTATAAATTCTCCATTGTATTTCTCGGTTTCAGTAAGGTAGATTCTTACCAATCCTTTACCATTTTCACCTTCAGAAATCCAAAAGCCACTTATATCGGGTTCTGATTCTATAAATTCTGAAGAAAAGCTAAAACAGGCAAAGAGCCCAATCAAAATTGGAATTTGAAACCATAAAGTTTTTTTTGTTTTCTGTCTTTTTCCAAATCTTCTTTTTTGAATTTTATCAAATTGTTCAACATAATCTGTTTGTTCTGTTTTTAATAGTCTATCCCATACTCTAAAATATAGACCATAATTTCCATTAAACTTTTCATGATGAAGGTTGTGGTGAACAGAAGTATTAATAATTTGAAACAGGAAGGAAGAACGAAACCATTTGGGAACAATCTCATAACCTAAATGTCCATATACATTAACTGAAAAGGCTCCAAAAGCAAATAGCAATAATGTAAAGGGATGCAATGGAATGCAAAGCATTAGAATAGGTGCAATAAGAGCTTCTAAAAGTGCTTCTAGAATTCCAAATGAATAAGAACTTAAAGGCGATGGGTTTGTGGATTTATGATGGGTGAGATGAACCAATTTAAAAAGGTTGGGATGGTGAACCATTCTATGCATCCAATAAAAATAGGTATCATGGATAAGGAAAGCTAAAATCAAACTAAGGGGAATCCACCAAATGGAATATAAATTAATATCCTGGTAAACAAGAGTATATTCCTTTAGCGGTGAATAGAGAAATATCAATGCAAATAATCCCATTATTAGGGAGGTTTGCATAGAAAAGGCAATCTCCCTTAAAAAGTCTTTACTTCCTGCATTTTTCAATTGAATCTTATTGGTTCTAAAGGCAAGTCTAAATATTTTATAAAAAATTAGAAATGCAAATCCAGCAATAAGAAAATAGCGGGCAAAATTCACCACAATAGGCATTAAATAGATCCACTTATCCATGATACTTCTATTTATTTTAAGTTAATAGGATAGGTATTTCCATTCATACTCAAGCTGGCCAATCCATTCCCTAGAAAGCTTAGAATTCCATTATAGGTATAGTTTTGAATCCCATTATTGGCAATAACACTAATATCTGCAGTTCCCGATGAGATTTCAGAATCGGATTTATCCACCATTACAGAATTTAGACTAATGTTTATAGTACTGCTAATATTCCTAGAATTATTGTTTACGCTAATGGTTTGGCTTCCCTTGCGGTTGAGATTTCCATTAAAGGTGAGATGAGAAGCTGTTGGACGTAATCCTGCAATTATTAATTCAGCTGATGAGCTGTCAATCGAACTCATCCTATTTGTAGAATGTGTACCTGCATTTTCCACCTTTAAATCCACAGAATCTGGAATTCCAAAAGTACATTTAAGGGAATATGCCCAATTTACAGTATAGCTGGCTGAGCTTATGGGGCCGGAGTATATATAGGTATAACTAGTGTCGTATTCTCTACTGCAGCTGTCGTTAATCGCAAAATCTGTAATAAGAATTTCGGAATAACTTTCTATAGTTTCATTCATACCACCGGTAGATTGATCTACAGAATTTTCAATGAGTTCAACAGCATCATCTTCGGAAACCTTTTTGCTAATTTGATCATCATCTTCAGATTTTTCACAGTTTGTAAAGGCTAGGCTTGCTAAAAGAATTAATGCAAACGAACTTGTTTTTGTAATTGTCATAACTTGGTTTTTAATATTATGACACAAATCTATTGAGGCCTTTTTCCTTAAAAATTAACAAAAGTTAATAAATCACCTAAGAACTACCTTGATCTGCAATTCTTGCTCTAATTCGACTTAGGGATACTGCTGTAATTCCCAAAACATTAGCAATGTATTTATCGGGTACACGATTGCTAATCTCCGGATATTCTTTGCTGAATTTTAAATATCTCTCCATTGGCGTATATAAAACGAAGAGTTCAATTCTCCTATGCATTTCCTTCATCATCCTTTGGGCAAAATGCACTCTGTTGGATTGTAATTTTGGATTATTGCTAATGATTTTTTGCACTAGATCATAGTCTATAGAAAATGTTTTGGTTTTTTCCATTGCTTCAAAGTGAAACCTTGATGCTTGTTGGAATAAAATTACATCTGCATTGGCCATAACATAGTTTTCGGGAATAAACCTAAAGGTAATTTCCTCGCCTTTGTCATTGATCAAATATTGTCGGATTAGACCCTGCCTCACAAAAAGAATTTCATTGTTCCAGGAACCTTGACTAAGGATAATTTCTCTTTTTTGAAAGGTTTTAGTTTTTGCAGCCTTTATTAGCTCCCCTGCATCTGCAAGGTTTAATTGCTTTGTAAATTTATAAAGCTGTTTAATCTTATCTAAATCTATCATGCAGCAAATATTGGTTTATGCTTTAGCAATCCAAAATAGCTTTTTTAGCTCTTAAAGAATAGGAAATTATATTTTTCCAAGAATTTTTTGCGAAGTTTTGGTTTGCAAAGTGAAATTCTATTTACTGCCATAGATATTTTTAGTTTTGTTGGATGATTGGACTTTTCATCGCCTTTCTTTTATCCTGGTTGATCCTTTTTATCGTTTTTAAAGAGCATATTTCCGTATTGGGGATTATACCAAATGCAAATCGATTAAAAATTCTCTTTTCTGGATTATTGGTAATGGCTCTTTTTTCATCCATAAACTTTTTGGGCCAATGTTATTTTAAAGGAAATCATTTGATTCGAAATCCAGATTTTGGATTCCATGAAGCACTTTTTGCCCTTCGATGGACAGCAGTAGCTGCTATGATGGAAGAATTGATTTTCCGTGGAGCAATATTATATTTTCTCATTAAGAAAATAGGTCCAAAATGGGCATGTATACTTAGCGCAATAGCCTTTGGGATTTACCATTGGTTTAGTTATTCTATGTTCGGTAGAGGCCTTTTTCCCATGGCCTATGTTTTTATCCTAACCGGAGCCTCAGGATGGATGTTTGCCTATTCATTTGTAAAGTCCAAATCCATTTTAATTCCATTTGGATTGCATTTTGGATGGATATTGATGAGGATAGTTTTCTTTTCTGATGGCCCATTAGGTGAGTCGCTTTTTATCGAAAAAGGAAATAATTTGGAACTTGGTCCTTGGCAACAACTAGCAGTGTTTCTTTGGCAAGCAGTTTTTATACCTTTAATTATTTTCTTGGCCATTAAAAATTATTACCATGCTAAGGAGAGGCTATAAAATAAGCTACCGGTAGTAGAGCCTAGATTTGGTCGAAACAAGCTAGAAACCTTTGGATATTCTAATTTTCTGCCTACTTGTAAAAATCCTTTTCATCAACTTTAATGCAGGTTAGTTCAACGGTATGTCCGTCTGGATCCTGGGTGTAAATTGAATCAAAATAATGATGATCTTTTACAGTAAATTCCAAATTCAAGGCACTGTATTTACTTTGGGCTAATTCAAAATTTTCTCGGTTTACATGAAATGCAAAATGATCAATTTTTACATTTTTGGTTTGGGGGTCCATTGGGGAATCATCCATTGTGGCAGGGAAAAGGGCAATTCCTGATTTCCCTGAAAGTAGGAAGACCGGATATTCACCCCACTTTTCTAATTTATAGGTTTTAAGCCCTAAAACCTTTTCATACCATTTAATAGAATCCTCTATATTTTTGACTCTAATCGCAACATGATCTAAAAATTCTATTTCAATTTTTTTGGACATGGTAATTGTCTTTTGTGCTTATTGATTGGCTTATGTTGATATTAAATTATTTAGATTCAAATTCAGGGCAATCCAATCTAATATCATTGCTTAATAATCTTCTTTGCAGCAAATTACAAAAGTTCTCTTCAGATTTTTTCTGGAAAAACCTGCAGCCGTAGCAAGACCTTTGCACAGATAAAATACCCTTTTGATTTAGTTTATATATTAAATCACTTAAAGTTGCAAATAGGCCTTCCAATTCCACTTTGGAAAAGGCATCTACTTCCTTTTTTAAGGGATCAGAAAAATCTGAGGTTTGATTTACAATCTCCCTTCCTAAATCACTCAGAAAAATGGAATAGCTTCTGCTGTCTGGCGAGGAAAAATCTTTTTCAATTAGCCCTTTTTTATTCAATACCCTTATAGCATCACTGATGGTTGCTTTGGTGAGATTGAACTCCAAGGCCAACTGGCTAACCTTGCAAAGCTGAGGCTTATGAAAGGCAATGAAAATTAGAATCTGTATTTGAATAGGGCTTAAACCTAATAGTTTAGCCTTTTCCCAAAGTAAAATTTTAAAGACCTCAGAAATGCGTTCCAATCCTGCAACAATTTTGCTGGAGATGTTTTTTTCTTGCTGGTCTGGGTTGAAAGTGTTTGTTTTCATAAAAATGCCTGCCGAATGGTTTCGGCAGGCAAAGTTAGTGATCCTAACTAATAGTTCTAAAAAAAATGTTTAGGCTTTAAGATCTGCTATGGAAGCTCCAAAATTAATATGAAGGGCATTTCCATTCGGCGTAACTAGGGCAGGCACTGATTGAACACCAGCGGCCTCAGCTTCGGAAATTCTTGAACGCTCTTCTCCAATATGTACGATTTCTACATTTTGCTCTCCAAGAAGGTCGATCATGTCATGCTCTGCACTTAGGCATACCGGGCATCCGGCGTGGTAAAAAATGGACTTTTTCATCTTTTTGTATTTAATGTTAGAATTAATGTTTGACAAATATAGTCAGGAATCCTAACTAAAAAAGAATTTTTAAACTTTTTTACTAAAACAAAACAGTAGGGCATAGGATTTTATGGTTTTTGCCTCAAGGGCAATAAACATTTGCCGTTTAAATAAGTTTTTTTAGGCACATATTAATGGCGGACTGAAATTCACAGGGCTTTTTAAATTTATTCAGAATCCTTCAGGCTGATATTCATACTCTCAACTTCCTTTTTAGTTGGCATCCACAGCCATAATCCAATAATTCCTAGCAATAAAATCATCCAAGTATTCTCCAATTTCTTCTTCCTTTCTAATGGAAATCGCTTCCAATTATACCATAAAACCACAGCTGAAAAACTATAGTTCAATCCCGTAAAACTCCAAATTGGAAACATCCTATTTCCCAAGAAGGAAGTTGGCTGAGGCTCATAAAAGATTATAGCAAAATAGATAAAATATAGGCTAGTTAATACTAGTAGCCCGCGTTTTAGCCAGAGTATTTCCGACCACTTTATAGTTTTTGTCATCTTCTGAAACTCCTTCATTCCACGCTTAAACTTATTCGCGTTTTTCCTTGCTTTGGAAATGAATATTTAAGGGAGAAGTCATTAATTTGGGTTTTGCACAATGGTTTGATCTGTTAGAATTATCAATAGATCGTCATCCTCATCCAACAGATAAGTACCTTGCGTCTCGAGATATATGGTTTTATTGTTTGCCGTCATTTTAAAGCTAACTTTCTGACTGCTGGGGAGCTTTTCCACGCTATTTTTAATTGTCAATTGCTCAGATGTTTCACCAGGTAATAATTCTGAAGAAAGAAGATGGTCTCCCCATTTCACGTCCAAAATTTTGACTTGACTTATATTGTTTTGAATTTGAATTTCTCCAGATTCTATGCAAGATTGCAAAGTCATTAATATTCCAATAAAAAGTATGTATTTAAAATTTTTCATTTAGTCGATTTTTAAAGTGATTTCACCAACATAGGCACTTCTTAAATTTTGCTCCACTTTAAAGGTGGTATACTCATAGGGGTAATAGGTTTTACTTGTACTATCATTAAATCTTAGTTGGAAAGATTCAATAAGGCATGCATATTCACCGGGATCAAGTCTATAAGCGGCATTTAAATATTGAGCAAATTCCCCAGCTGTGATAAAATCAGGTTCTACAATATCTTGATCTGCCACGATTAAATAGTTGATCTTTTTACCTGATATATATTGGTTGCCTATGGTCTGCTTGTCGATTTTAGTAGTATCTACGGGCTCAGAATTTTTTTTCGTCCAATAAAAATCGTTTATATAAATGTTTACCGAATCAATGGATTGAACCACCAAATAGCTGCTATCCGAAGTTTTTATATTGAGTAATAGTATGAGTTCCTCAAAAGGAATTGATCCATCGTCTGATACGGTATTTCGATCAGCACTATTTAAGGAATCATCCTTTCCACAAGCTAGCAGTAATAGGCTAGTCATGAAAAAATAGATAAGTCTTTTCATATTATTTAGGTTTTAGTTTAGGGTTTTAAGGCCTCTTCGATGAGTGCTTAAGCCTAAAAAGGTAAGGTTTATAGTTTGGAATTTGAGAGCTAATTATTTAACTGAAAAAATTATTGTCCAAGCTAATATGAAAATCGAAATATAATTCGGATTGAGATCAACTCCTTCCGACAATTAATTCTTCAAGGACTTTCTATCGTGATTTGCATAAACAAAGTTAAAAGGATATCCATTTATTGGTATTGCTTTGAAAACAATATTATGGGGTATTCCATTTTAGATTGGGGATTAGCTTTATACTAAGGTTTAATTATTTGTTTGCTATGATGCTCAAAATGAATTAAATAATCTTCAATTAAAAACCTAAGATTGAATTTTTCACCATTGGGACCTATTATCTCATATTCTAGATTTTCTTCTGACTGAAGTTTTATTATGGATAGCAACCTTTTATTTAAAGCCCTAAGCAATGCTAGAATATCCTTCACTTCAGCATTTTGGTAATTATTGGCTTTAACCAATTCCTCTTGTTTATAGGTTTTGATCCGGTAGGGCTTTTCATTAAATTGAATTTCTGTAAACCGCTGAAGGTTATTTAGGCCTGAATCTATTAAATGACCTAAAATTTCCTTTTTAGACCAACTTGTCGGCTTGGATTTTTTTGACAATTCAAGGGAGTTAACACTTTCTATGTAATCTGAAATTTGTTCAATTAATCCCTCAATATTTTTGGAAATGTCCATCATCTATTAATTTTTTTTAAGGGTATAGCTAGTCCTTTTCAAATCCATAATCCCGTTCAACTAGAGCGATTCTTGTTTTGTAGGATTGATACCATTTTTTTCTTCCCTGTTCTCTTGCAAGCGTATGTTCTGCATTTTCTTTCCAGTTTTTAATAGATTCTAAATCCTTCCAATAGGAAACGGTAATTCCAATATCATTTCTAGCGCTTTCCACTCCAAGAAAGCCTTTCTGTTCTTTTGCTAATTCCACCATTCTGTCGGCAGTCTTAGCATAATCTTCATCATTTTCGGTATTTACTGAAGTGAAAATCACAGCGTAGTAGGGTGCTTTGGGTGTATTTGCTATCATTTTTTGCTTTTCGTTTTATTAACCAGTTATGAAGAGATTATATTAATGTTTAGGTTTTTTGAATCCATGAGAATGCTGTCCTGGAGGTGGGCCAGGGGGGTGCTTTTCCATAAACTCCCCTTTCAGGCATCTACTTACATAGGGATATTCATCGGTAATAAAATAGGAATATTCACCATCAATTTGGATTCCGTTGCATTCATCAAGTTCACCTTTCCCTTCAACATAGATCCAATCAGACACAAAAGTACCATCTGGTCTGGTATTGCTCAGGACCCTATCCATAGATTGATGTGGATTTGTATAATTACAAATATCTCCAGTCCTTAATTCTTTAGAAAGCACATAACTCGCCTTGTATTTACCACTTTTGGAATAGTAAATTGGGAAACCATCCTTAGCATAGCCTACTAAGATGATATCCTTTCCATTGTCTAACTTTTTAATTAATTCGGTAGGTACTCCATGGTAATGATAGGCTCCTGTGGGTTGAACATGAGCATGATTAAAATCCAATCCTAGGTCAAGCAAATTTTGAATGGCTTCAATTCTATATACTTCGCCGCTTTCGCAAACAAATCTTTCTGCTGTTTCGGGTTCGAATTTAATTCCATTTACGGCAACACCAGGTTCACGTGCCCATTTACTTTCGCCACTTAGTTTAGGGTTTAAAGTAAAGCTATATTCCAGTTTTTGAGCCTTTATTTTATTGGGATTCCCTTCATTGGGAAAGGTTCCTGTAGGGTGATTAGCCAAACTATTGCTAGACATTTTTCGCCATCCATTCACTATCAACATTTTAGTTTCAGTACCAAATTCCGTATCATCAATTTCATATTCTTTGCTAAAATCTATTTTTGAAAAAGGCATAGATTTGGAAGTCTTTACAGCATCAACTTTTTTATTGCTCTTAAATGCGCAATTACAAAGAAGTAGTGAGAAAAGTGGCAAAATGTATTTTAGGCTTTTCATGGTTTGTGTTTTATTCGACTATTATTTTTTCCTTTTTTTTTAAGGAAGTTTTTTTATTTCATATTCAAATTTCAAAACTTTTAAATTCCACAAGCTAAGAGTTTGTATGGCCCTAATTCTATTTCCTTCACTACTGAGAACCAATTTGTCTTTAAAGGAACTGATAAATTTAGCCCATAATTGACCTTTAGCATCTTCAAGCAAAAAATAAAATCCACTATCTCCAAGTTTTTGCCCAGAAGAATCCAAAATTAGGTCTCCATTTTCCCCCACGCTAGGTTTCAAAATAACCGTGGCATTACCATTTGGCAGTGGAAAAACCGCTTTGATACAAGTTTGCCTGGAAGGCAGGGTGCAAGGCTCATAAACTCCAGAATATATTACTTCTGCTGTTGATTTAATTGCCCTAAGCCAAATTGTACGTTGTACTTCTTTTGTTTCGGAGTCCAATAATTTAATTATTTCATTGCTAAGAGAAGAGGCCTCCCCAAGGTTTTTGATTGGGATATTTAGTTGTTCTATTCTATGGCTAAACAATCTTTTTAATAGTATACCGGAAACCTTAAAAAATGGATTCAAATTTGCCTTAAACAGAAGCTCATAATTTGAGGTGTTTTGATAAAAGTCAATTAAGTTTGGTGATAATTTTTCCAATTGATCCTGGGCTAAATTTAACAGGTCAAAAGAATCAAGTAAACCTTTGTTTATACCGTCATTATCGATGATCAATTTTTCATCCTTGGCCAACTTCTCCACAAATTTTCTTCCAATTCCGCTGGTACCACCAAAAGGTCCTAAAAGCCATTTGTGTTTTGAGTGGTCGAGCTTTACTCCAAATAAAATTACCCACTGTTGAGTAAGCCAATCTTGTATTATTTGATTTCTTTTGGCTATTCCCATTAAATTTTAATTTTCTAAATAAAAGGAATAAAATTGGTCTCGCCTTTCCATTCTCCAAATTCCTTCAATGGCTTAAACCTTAAAGTGGAAAATTCAAAATGAAAGTCCTTTCTTTCTCTTTCTTTCATAGCATTTGAATGCCTTTTTGGTCTTTCCACTGCAGAATGACCAGCAACCATATCCGTCATTTCTTTTTCGGATTTCCAAATTGAAAAGGTAGATACAGTATTAGGAAATTTAATGGAAGCCAAGGAGAGAATTGTTGCCGGATGATCTCTTACAAGCTTTTCCACAGGTCTTCCCCAGTGAATAAACCTAGGAACTGCCAATGGTTTCATTCTAGCAATGGTAACTGCAACAACTGGAGAATTTGAATTTTCCAATTGATCCCTAAATTCTGGGATTTTAAATCCGCTGAATTCCCCCCATTCTCTCATAAATGAAAGTCGTAAATGCCAGCCCTTTGAAAGAATTTTTCCAAAATCCCCTTCTTTTAAAAAATTATCAAGAGCTGCTTCGTTTTCCCATTGCATAAAAAAGGCTAGTTGTTTTATTAAAATTCTAGAAGGTGAAAAGACAGGAGAACCAAGGGTCATAACCCTCATCGTTTCATAATGAACCAAGCCATTTGTGCTTTTTGCTATGGGCTTAGAGAAAATCCCTTTGAAGGCATCAATAAATGGAAGTTCTATTAAATGATATGAAAATATATTCACCTTAAATTTTTCAATTTCATATTTTGTATGGATTCAATTTAGGAGATTCTTTCAAATCCTAAAAGGATGAAAACCTAAACTAATAAGCATTAAACCTAATGATTTATTCTAGGAATAATTTCGGTAAAACAGTCTAAAATTCGTTCACCCCTTTTCCAAATATTTTCCCGCCTGAATTTGAATATTATGACGATAATTAAAATTTCAAAAATGCTTCCCCATGCTGAAATATTTAAACTATTGTTAAATGCTAGGTTCAATAAGAGCTTGAGGATGGATAAAACCTTAGTTGAAAGTGTTTTCCAATTCAGGTTTTAAGTCACTAAATATTTCCCTGGCATGGTTAAATATTAACAAATGCCCATCCTCTGGAAACAGTTTTAGTTTTGAATTATTTATTTCCTTTTGCATCATTTCCGCCCATTGAAAAGGAACATTATTGTCTTTTTTGCCCTGCCAAAATGTGAGGGGAGCCTCAATTTCATTGAGCTTAAAACCCCAATCTCTGACCAATAAGTTTGAAATTTCATAAGCTACACCTTCACTTCCATTTCTAAATGCTTCTATAAACATGTTTTCAATCACTTCCAAAACGGATTCGTTTTTAAGAATTTCTTGATCTGGCTGTCCCATAATTTTTAAAAAGCCCTTCAAGGCCTTTTTTGGATTTTTATTCAATTGCTTCATTTGAACTTTAAGAAGCATTTTTAATAAAAACGGAAATGATTTAGCAAGGCCCAGCATCATTTTCACTTCTTTTGAAAGGTGTTTTTTGCTTTGCTTATTTAAAGGGGCAAAACCACTAATGATAGAGACTTTGTAAATACTATCTGGAAATAAATAGGTTATTCCCAATGCAAAGGGAGCGCCTGCAGACATTCCAACGACAGAAAATCTTTCAATTTTTAAATGATCCAATAATTGCTTTACATCTTTCGCAAAATCAAGAATGCTTCCACTAGAATTAAAATCAGAAATTCCATGTCCGGGTCTATCAATACAAATAATCCTTAGGTCCAAACCTGTGGCGAAGGAAATATCATAGTGCATTTCAAGTCTGGAACTTTGGGAGCCATGGCAGTAGATAATTGGATAGCCATCATGATTACCAAATTCAGCAAAACCAAGCATCCTTTTATCTTTTAAAATAATATGTTGTTCAAATTTATTCATGGCTATGTTTAGTTTGGCCGAACTTGTGAATATTCAATTTCCCCTCTCCAATATTTGAATATAACTTCTTTGGAAAAATTTTGTTTTCTATATAGGTCAACCATTTCCAATTGATATTTTTCAAAACCCATATCCTCCATTTCGTTTAGAATTTTGTTGGCTTTGATAGTATCACCATAGACTTCTAATATTCCTATATATTCAATTAGAAGATCAAAATTTTGGGCCTCATTTTTAAGAATATTTTTATATGATTCAATGGCTTGGGAATAATACTCTTGTGCTTTTTTATTTTGATTGTCCAATTCTAGATATAATGCCTTTTGACTTAAATAGTACGGTTTGTTAGTGATTTCAAATAGTTTATCAGCGACTTGTATTAATCCTTTAGAATCTTTTTTTCTGAATAAGAGCATTGTTTTATGATTTAAGGCGGCGATGTTTTGCCCATTATAATCCAGCGCTCTATTGGTTAATTTAAGAGATTGGTCAACTTTAAGATTTTCATCCACCTCATAGCTAAAGTAGATGTCCCTAGCTTTCTGTAAAGCCTCTTCCGATTTTTGGGTATCTCGACAAGAATTTAGAATTAAACAACATGCTAGGAATAGGCCTAATCTTGTTTTCATTGGTTTCAGTAAATACATTTTCTTGGTTTAAATAGTTATGGGCTTCTTTTGATTAAAACACTATATCCCTCAATTTTTAGGCAAGTATTTCAACCCAATACACAATTCCAAAGATCCAACCAACATATAGAGCGGAATAGGCTAAGGAGTAAAGTATAGAAATTTTCAGATCACCTTTTGAATCAATGGATTTGGAGAATACCAATTTTAGAGCTCGGAAGAATAGCCAATACAACATTGCTAGAATAATGAATATCGAAAGCCAGAAAAATGCCTCTAATACTATTAGAAAAACAAATATTAAAATAGTCATTCCAATCCAGAGTAAAATGGATAAAAATAGTCCGGCAATACCATCTCCAATTTCAATGCTGGGTAAACTTGGCGCGGTGCCGGCATTAGGGAGTATTCCTCCTGTTTTATAAGCTTTAAATTTCGGGAAATTATCTGTCAATCCAATTCCCGTATAAAGTCCGTAGGCCATAAAGAGAAATAGCGCCGTACCTATTATACTCAGCGACAAGAAGAGATTTGAACTCACCGATCTATTATAGTTTTCACCGGTTAAAAAAACAGTGAAAAAGGTAATTCCAATAACAATCAATGTGACTGTGCAAACAGATTTCCCCTTTAAATATGCTCTTTTGGTTTTCAATTGTTTTTCACATTTTTTTAAATAGGCCTTTTGAATTTTTTAGTATGTCAAATCCGCTGCAATAAACACAAAGAATTGACCAAATCAAAGTTCCGGAAATCCGAGATTATCAAAAAGGATCACAATGTTGCTGAGGATTGCATCATGTAGTAAAGCTTCCCAATTGATTACTTTATTTCCACCTTCTTAAAGGCTGCAAAACTACCCTTTCCAAAAGTGAATTGAATCTAATTTTCACCCTAGTCATTTCACTTACATTTCGTAATTTTTTTTGAAGAATTAAATGTCTAGATGCAATGGACAAAGCCCCTAAATTGCAGGAATGTAGAGGGAAATCAAGGCAGCTTTCTTCATAAAACAAAAATAAAATAGAAGTGTAATTTACTTTTCTATTTACCCTTTTCACCTAGTTTCTCAATCCTATTCAACCATTTTTCTCTAAATGAATCTTTGGATAATCTCAATGGTCCAATGCTTGTAATTCCAACTTTTTTCACACCAATAAAATTCATGGTTAACTTTTTCATGGCCTTATGGCTAGGGCTTGAATTGAACCATTTGTAATACCAAGCTGGTTGGTCAAGCGTGCAAATTAGTCGAGCTGTTTTACCTTTAAAATGTTTATCCCACCATAGAGAATCCTTTCTTTTGCTAAAAGCAAATCCAGGGAGTAAAACTCTGTCTAAAAACCCTTTCATTATTGCGGGTACGGAGCCCCACCAAACTGGATAAACCCAAACTAAATGGTCGGCCCAATTTATTATTTCCTGGCTTTTTAAAAGATCTGGTTCCAGCTCAGTTCGTTTTCTATAGCCATATTTGAGGTTGGGATTAAAATCCAAATCATAGATATTTATTTCCTGAATTTCTAAACCAGCGGCTTCCGCTCCTTTTTTATAAGCTTGGGCCAAAGCTTGGTTATAGCTTTCTTTATCTGGATGTCCCAGAATAAGAGCAATTTTTTTGGTCATTTATTATTTTTTAAATATTTAAAAAGCTTAATATGGCAATCGATAATAATACTATCCAGGCCAAATGTTTTCCTTTAGTCCCAATAAGGACAAGTATGGAAGAACAGCCAAATGCAATAGATATGGATACAACGGTGAATTGATAAAATTCAAGGTTTAATTTAGTTGGCATCACTGCCATTTTTAAAAGTAAAGTAGCGATACAAAGACCGAAAAAAGATGTTAAATGCCATGTAGCCCAGATAATTCTAAGATGACTTTCTTTTAAATCCTTTCTAACAATGCTAGGCACTATTTTTTTTGCCTTCCTTTTGTTCTTAAAAATTAAAATTTCACCTAGAATAGAATGTGTTAATCCTAAAATTAAACAAAGGAGCCCGGCAATAAGCAGATATATATTCACGCTATTGATTTTTTTATTTCTTAAATATATTTGGTGTAGAGCATCTAGTACTGTCCTTTTTTGCCTGACTTAGCTAATCCTATAAATAGTAAAATTCCAATCGGGATTAACAGAATCCATTGAAAGGCATAGACACCAAACCAAAGACTGCTTAGCATAAATGGTATTCCGGAGAAAAGGTAAAGAATGGCTATTGATTTAATCTCCTTTCTATTAGCAGTATCATTTCTGAATGCCGTTTTTAAAATGGTATAGGAGGTGAAAAACAATAGGATGGTCACAATATGCCAGGCCCCAGTTAATTCAGCTTTTTGTTGGATATTAATATTACTGTCTAATAATGGATTCACCAATTCAATTTGTCCGGCAATGGTGTGGAGTAATGCCCCGAATAGATTGACAATTCCGGCTATTTTAAAGTATATGCTTGTCATGTTTGTTAAAATTAGGAGATGGGATTTTTAGAAATATGATTTAATCTTTTGAATTAAGGGATTACTAATCGGCAATTCACCTTTAAAGAATTTGTAAAGGGTAAAACTTGCAGGTAGAGTTAAATAGAATGTACAAATTAGAAATGTGGCTAAACCACCAGTGATGGCCAGAATTTTCGAGAAAGTTTCGCCTATGAAATATTGTTGTTCAATAAAATAACTATGCACCCCTAGAGAATAATCATAAAATCGGATAGAGGTTTCATAAATAAGCCATAATGGATAAAACCATACTCTGATAGCTTGCCACCATACTCCTAGAATTGGCTTGTGTTGTTCTTTGTAATCTTCCATTTTCAAACCTTTTTACAAAGGTCTTTTAAGTGGAAGTATTAACATTTGATATAAATCAAATTCGTACTTTAGGATTGCGAATTCTGCTTAATGTTTCCAAGGTAATTCCTAAATATGAGGCTAAATGGGTGAGTGGAATTCTTTGACTTATCCCAGGATAAATAGCAGTTAGGTTCTTATACCTTTCATCTGCTTTTGAAAATTGAATGGTATGTAATCTTTCGCAAAGACCTAGCATAGTTTCTGTTACCACCTTACTTATAAAGCGTTCAAAATCGTGGTGTTTATCTGCAAGCCTGTCAACGGTTAGTTTTGAAAATTCAAGAGCGATTGATTCTTCTAGAAATTCTACAATATGTGGACTTGGTTTTTCACTAAAAAAGCTAATTATGGAAGCCATAAACTGATTTTCAAAAGTAAACCAATCAGTAATATCTTTACCATCTTTCAAATAATAAGCCCTTGCACAACCTTTAGTGATTAAGTAGGCTTTTTTAGAATACTGTCCTTCTCTAACTACAATATCTCCTTTCTTAAAATGACGAACTTTGATATGCTGAATAAAATCCCTCCGACATTCTACAGATAAAGGGAAATAGGATTCGCCAATTTCCTCCAATATTTTTTCTATCTCCATATTATTTTTTTTGAAGACTTTTTTTAATCGTTTTCCTTTTCAGCATGTATCCAGGACCAACTGTTCCCTGCTTTATATGCCGTGCTCTTGCTTGCTGAATTTAGGATCACAATTTTTGTAAAATAAGATTTGTAATACCAAGCAAAGAAGACAGCTCCCAGTGTTGGTTTTTCTGTCTCCATATAATTAATCCAGATCTCTCTGGGTTTACCAACTTTAAATCCTCTAAACTTTCCTTGAAAGTGGCTTTCATCTTTCAGGACTTTCATCCCGGTTTTGTCTATAGTATAAATAAATTCTCCTCCATAAATTGCCAGGCTATTTGGTTGAAAAGCTGGTAATATCCAAACCTTTAGACTATTGTCCTTGTTCTCTTTTATATATTGATTAAACCGCAAATAGACTGTGTCTTTCATGGCTGCAATTTGTTTATTGGCAGTTTGCAAAGCCCTTGAATATCTATGAAGCAATGTGGTATCTACTGTTTCAGAAGTTTTTCTTACCTGTCTATTACTATCCACAATGAAATGAAAAACCAAATCAAAATGATGGTTTTCATATTTCCCATATACAGCATGCCAAATATCGTTTTTTTGAAAGCAAAACCAGTCCCCACCTAACCTTTCTAGTTCTTTTTTGTCTTGACTCATTACACTATCTGAGGTTTTCCAAGCGATCATATCATATTCATACAACCATTCAACATCTTCCATTTTTTGGTTGAAATCCACAATGTCAAATTTCAATCCTTCTGAATTTTGACCATATGTATTGGCCACTAGGCTAAAAAGGAGGATGGTTAATAATTTATTCATGGTTTGTATTTGCATGATTTTAGTTTGAATCTATTCCCATCCCGGCTATTTTAATTTTAGTTAATTAGTCAATGAAAGGGGGATAGAGGAGAAGCAACTTTTGGAAATTGGATAATGTTTGTTTTATAGGATGTCTTGATCCTTGTAGTATATTGTATTAATGCCGTTTAGATTTTGCGGAGTTCAATTTATAAATTTCCTTTTCTGGACCAATGAGAAGGGTACTTTCATTTTCAGGAAACTTCAACTCTAAAGTATCTTGGTGCCATTCGTATTGACCAGGTAGGACAAACATTCCTCTCGGATCCATGGTAAAGGCTGATAAAATCAATTTGTTTGAATCCAATTCTGTGAATTTATAGTTGAAGGAAATAATTTTTCCGTAGCCAAATCCGGGATCTTTATAAACGGTTATTGAATCAGAAAATATCCGAATGGAATCATTCACGTAAATGTTTGATGGATGATCCTTTTCATATAATCCTTCAAAAGATTTGGAAGATTGATATGATTGTTCAATGCTTATTGAGGTTTGTCTTTCTCCTTCAGCCCAAGCTAGGAGAATAAATGTGGCGAATAAAAGGGGATAGATCTTCATATTTTCTTATTATCAAAAAAGGGATAAATGCAATTGACCTTAAAGTTCATCCTTGATTTATTACAAAGCTAAAGGAAATTTTAGGCCATAAATTGATTTAGCCCTTTCAGAACCAAAAAAAGGGCTATGGTTTAAACTGTACTATGAGCAATTATTCCAATGCAACTTTAAGAAATTGAATATTGCCGCCCTCTGCTTAAGCTTTTCTCCATTTGAATCTCAAGTTGAGAAATAAAAAACCCTTGCTGATTTAAAATTCAACAAGGGTTTTAAAATATGCTTAGAATTAATCTATTCTGATAAAATTCTTTTGATATCGCGCCAATCATAATAATGAAAAACTGCGCCCTCACTCATGGCAACAAAAATTCCTTCAGGAAAAGTTGGGTTGAGGTAGCCAATATAGGTTTCACTACCATCGGATTCTTGCGCTTCCACACCAAATTTACTAATCCATTTGTTTTCATTTTGCGAGTATACATTAAAGGCATTTGCCTGCTGGTCGGAGATAATTAGATATGAAAGGGAGTCTGCAGCTAAGGAAATTCCTTCATTATCTTCTTTAAAATTATCCATTCCAAATACTAGTAACTCTTTCATAGTATTTAAATCATACTTGCGTGTACCAAAGTTTTCATCGCTATAGTATAGGTGGGCATTAGCATCATCCACAAACAAAGCTTCAATTTCTTTTTTACCTGAGAATTGACCGAAATAACTAGATTCTCCAGCTATTACATAGCCATTGCTATCCAATTCGAGCTTTAGCATTTGCAAATAACCTTGCTTTGGTCCTTCTTTTCTGCTTACTATAGCATGGATGGAGCCATTAGGGTCCTTATAAAGCGCAATTCCCATTGGAGATCTTTGGTCTTGATCTGTAAAAACAGGAATTCCGCCATTGTCAATGGCTTTCATTTCTGGTAAACGAAATACCCGAATAGAATTTGTATTCCTCTCTGTACAAACCGCAATATCAATTTTTATACTATCCCATTTAAAACCATATTCTACATCCACATTATTCGGACGTTTGAGGGGATAAAAGCTTAGACTATCAATTAATTTACCTTCTAAATTGAAAACAAAGAGTCCACCATTTTCTTCTCCTTTATCGGTACCAATAATCAAACTTTGGCTAGGATCTTTTGGGTTTATCCAAATTGCCGGATCATCTGTATCGGTAGGAGTTTTATCCGTTACCACCACCGGTTTAATGCCGGCGATGGTTTGGGATGTATCTTGATTTTTTGGGTTTTGGCAGGCTCCTAAACTTAGCAGGGACAGGCCAAATATAATTTGCTTTTTAGAGATCATTATTAGAGGTCTAGTTTCACACCAAGGTTGATACGTGCATTGTAATACTCCACTTGCATAGTGCGATCAGGAACACCTTGATAGAAGCGTAAAGGGGTGTTGGTTAAATTGATTCCTTCCACAAAAATGCGTAAATAAGGCTTTATGGCATAGGAAGCATTAAAATCCACAAATAACTGCTGGTCGTAATAACGATCTTCAAAAGCTTCACCACCATATTCGTCGATATAGTCGCTAGCATAATTTAAAGAACCGCGAACCAAGAATTTCTTGCTCTCATAGCTTAAAGAGAAGTTGAACATATTGCCGGCTGTACCTTCCAGGCTTAATCCATCTGCTCTTCCTTCAACACCACTAACCTCGCTTTGGGTAAAAGTGTAATTGATATAAAGGTTCATGTTTTTCCAAAAATCTCCTGGAATGAAATCGAAATTTCTTTGGTAAGCAATTTCAGCTCCTAATACTTGAGCATTTCCTCCGTTTTTAGGTTGGGTAATATCGTATTCTTCACCATTTACAAGGCTATCACGTTGAGAACTATAAATGAAATTGTCGATAGATTTATAGAAAACACCAGCGCCAATTAATCCAATACTCTTAAAGTAGTATTCGTAGTTAAGGTCGAGGTTTGTGGCGATTGCTGCTTCCAACTTGGAATTTCCTAAATTAATTTCTTCATCATCAGTTATGATTTCTTGGAATGGTACCAAATCATAATAGTTTGGACGTGCTAAAGTTTGATTTACAGAGAAACGGAAAACGGAATTGTCGTTTTGAGCGTAGCGAAGGTGTAAGCCAGGAAGAATATTAGTGTAGTTTTGATTGGCGCTTACAGCTTCTACAGCGTCAGTGCTGTCTATATAACGATTACCTGTATAATCAATGGCGGTGTTTTCAAGACGAAGACCGGCAATGGCACTTAATTTTGGTCCGAAACTTTGTGTAATCATCACATATCCTGCAGAGATGTTTTCATTTGCAGTATAATTTCCTGAAGCAAATTCATCAGGCTTAGACTCTTCATCAAACTGACTAGCATCCTTTAGGTTTAGATTTCCTAAGTATTCAGGATCTGCAAAACTTCCTGCTGAATATTGATCCCCAGCTAGAAAGCCATCATCGGTCATATTTATAGTAGTGATATTTGAAGGATCTATTCCATTGATGGGATCGTATTCAAAAAAGTTGTTGTCGCGTTCTTTTGTTTTACCACGGTAACGACCACCAAATTTGAGGGTAGATTTGTATTTTCCTTCTGAAATTACTGGTAGTTCGAAATCTAAGCGGTAGTTATTATCACGTTCAAAGGTGTATTGGTATTCTTCCGTTAGCTCATCAAATTCAAAATTATTGATATTGAACTGGTTTACAGAAGAAGGGGTAGCGATAGGGAAGCGTGAATCGCTATTCAACTGAACAGGATAAACATCATCTGATTTAAATATGATATAACGCTCATTTGGCCTTTCTTCACTTGCTTGGGCAAGGTTGGCAGACCAATCTACTTTCAACTTATTAAACCAAAGGTGCTGTCCTTGTAATTGGTAATTCCACATTCTTTGATCTTCCAAACGACGATTTTTATTTCGGTCACTATTAAGGCCACCTTTGGTTTCTCTTTCCGCTTCGCCTACAAAACTCCCCAAACCTTGGTCGAATTCTATATCTGTAACTCTGTAACGGAATCGGCTTTCCCAATCGTCTCTCCAGTTGTAAATGGACTTAAGGAAAATAGTATTATTCTGGTCGATTTTATAATCGAGGTTGGCAGATACAGAGCGACGTACACGACGAACCAAGTAGCTTCTAAGTTGGTAGTCTTCTACAAAAATTCGTCCAGCATCATCTTCTACCCATTCGGCTTCAACATTATCAGATCCAAAATCATGATCATTATAGGATCCAGATACCACTACACCTAATTTATTGTCCATAAAACGGTTTCCATAAACTAGAGCTCCAGTCCAGATAGGTTCATTAGATAATAAGTTTAGTCCAGAAGCAGCTGTTACTGAAATACGTTGTTTTCCAGGAGCAGAACGAGTAACTAGGTTTACGGCACCTCCTATAGCATCGGCATCCATATCTGGGGTAACAGATTTATTAACCTCTATAGTTTGAATCATATCCGCAGGAATAAGATCCATTTGAATACGACGGTTATCACCTTCGGCAGATGGCACACGTTCGCCGTTTACCATTACGGAATTCAATTGAGGAGCCATACCGCGGATAATAATATCACGAGCTTCTCCTTGGTCATTTTGCATGGTAACTCCAGGAATACGACGCATGGCTTCACCGATATTGGCATCTGGGAAACGTCCTACTTGGTCGGAAGAAACCACATTGGTAATGTTGGTATTGTTTTTTTGAACGCTAATAGCTTTAGCCTGTCCTCTTTTAAAACTTCCTACTACGGTAACAACTCCAAGTTCGTTGGATGCCGGTACAAGGGTTATGCTCAACTGTTCAGTATTTCCCTCGCTCAGATTTACTGAAATAATTTGGCTAGCATAACCAATAAAAGACACTTTAATTTCTTTAGTAGAAACCGGAACAGTTACTAGAGTAAAGTTTCCACTAAGATCAGTGTTGGTGCCTATGTTTGAGCCTTCAATAGTGATGGATGCCCCTGGCATGGGCAGGTTGTTCTCATCGTAGATGGAGCCTTTAATGGCTGCCGTTTGCCCTAATAGGGCAGAAGAAAGTAACATTCCTATAAATAGGAGTACAAATCGATTCATTGCTTGGTTGTTTTTTGATTAAACGACTACAAACCAAGGAAGAAGGAATTAATACAAAGCTTGGATAAGATTAAACTCTGGTTAAAAAAAACGACTTTAGGTTATGCCTTTATTAAATGGAGAAAACTCATGGAGTCGGGATCTCAAGAAAAATTTTGTAAATAATTGATAAACAGAATAAACATTAATTTAACCTCAAGACCTTTTTTGAGGAAGGGAAGGTGAAGTAACTTAGGTGTTGGGAATATTGGTTTTTTGAATGGAAATTCTAATCCAAATACTTATCGCATTCAATTTAACATTTAAGGGTTTGGCCATAACAATTCCACTGTGCTTTATTATTTTCTTAAATAAATTTTATTTCAAATTGTGATAAGAATATAGTTTATGGACAGATATGGTGTAAAATCCATCCAAAACTTAAATCCAAATAAAATTCACCAATACTAAATTATCGAATCACCTTCTTTCTGGAAAGGCTATATAACTCTCATCACCTGGCACCTTTGGGAATTTTTTGTCTATCCAATTTTGTTTAGCTTTTAATAAGCCTTCTTTGCTATAGCTAACGAAATTCCACATGAGCAGAGGTTCATATTCCAATTTCTCTCCACCAAAAATGAGAATTTGTGTTTTGGCTTCCAGTTTTATTTCACATTCATCCTCCGTTTTGCTAATTAGCATTTGGCCAGCTTCTACTTTTTCATTTTCACTTTTTATTGCTCCTTTCACAATCACAAAAGCAACTTCGCCTTTAATTTTACCCGCTAAATTTAGAACAGATTCTTCCTCCGCTTTTATATCTACCATAAATAGGGGAGAGTATCCTTGTAATTCGGCGGACTTTCCAAATGCTTTTCCAGCTAGTAATTTTAGTTCCAGATTATCTTGTTTCCACGATTCAATTTGTGAGGCTGGATAATAATCAAATCTAGGGTCCATATTTTCCAAATGCCTTGGAAGGGCCACCCAAATTTGGTAGCCATGCATTACAAAGCTCTGCTTCTTACGTAAATAATCCGGTGTCCTTTCCGTATGGCTAATGGCTTTGCCGGCAGTCATAAATGCCACATCTCCAGCTTTTATCAGCTGAACAGAACCCAAACTATCGCGATGTTCTATCTCTCCTTCCAGCAAATAGCTTAGGGTACTTAGTCCGGTATGGGGATGTTGATCTACATCCATAAAATGCCCATTACCCAAAGTGTTTGGCCCCATATGATCAATAAAAGTGAAGTGGCCTACCTGTCTTTTTTTGCGAAAGGGTAGGAGTCTGCCCACCATAAAATTCCCAATCTCGGTTTGCCTTTCATCAACTAGTAATTTATTATTAGCCATAGTTTGGAAGTTTTTCTTTTAAAGGTATAATCTAGCTACACAACAAAAAAATCCATTGAAGAAAAACTGTGATTTTAATTGTTCTTCCCCAATGGATTATGGATTTTCTATAAAATTTTATTTCAAATCAAAGCGATCGGCATTCATTACTTTATTCCAAGCGCTAATAAAATCATGAATGAATTTATTCTCAGAGTCTTGTTCGGCATAAACCTCAGAAATAGCTCTCAACTCAGAATTGGAAGCAAATATTAAATCTGCTCTGGAGGCCGTCCATTTTAACTCGCCAGTTTTCCGATTTCTACCTTCAAAATAATTGCTATCCTCATCAATTGCTTTCCAACTATAGTTCATATCCAAAAGATTTACAAAAAAGTCATTGGAAAGCTTAGCGGGATTTTCGGTAAATACGCCCATTTGGCTTTTATTATAATTTGCATTTAATACCCGCATACCTCCAATTAACACTGTCATTTCAGCAGCTGTTAATCCTAATAACTGGGCCTTGTCTAGCATTAGTTCTTCGGCGCTAGCGTGGTTTCTAGGATGAAGGTAATTTCTAAATCCATCGGCTATGGGTTGTAAAGCTTGGAAGGAATCTATATCAGTCTGTTCCTGTGTAGCATCGGTTCTACCTACACTAAAAGCTAGGCTTAGTTTATGGTCAAGGGATTTTTCTATGGCAGCATTTCCTCCTAAAACAATTAGGTCGGCCATGGAAATTTGTTTTTCCTTATTTGTAGTATTAAATTGATTTTGTATTCCTTCCAATATTTGTAAAATCTTTTCCAATTCTTCTGGGTGATTCACCTTCCAAGATTTTTGAGGCTCTAAACGAATTCTTCCACCATTTGCACCACCTCTTTTGTCAGAACCTCTGAATGTAGATGCTGAAGACCAGGCTGTGTAGACTAGTTGGGAGATGGATAAATCTGAGTTCAGAATTTGTTTTTTCAATTCATCAATATCCTTATCGTCTACAGGTGAATAATTTGCTACTGGAATAGGATCTTGCCATATTAATTCTTCTTGTGGTACTTCTGCACCTTTATAAAGACTAATGGGTCCCATATCTCTGTGAGTAAGTTTAAACCAGGCTTTGGCAAATGCCTCTTCAAATTCCTTTGGATTATTTTTAAATCTTTGGGATATTTTCAAATAATCGGGATCCATTTTCAAGGCCATATCCGCTGTTGTCATCATTAACTTTTGGGATTTTTCAGAATTATGTGCTTGGGGAGCCATTGATGGATTTGAAGAGTCTTTTGGATGCCATTGATGTGCTCCTGCTGGACTTTTACCGAGCTCCCATTCATAATCCAACAATACCCTAAAATAATCATGATCCCATTTCACTGGGTTAGGGGTCCAGGCACCTTCAATACCACTGGTAATAGTATCATCACCTCTCCCGCTTCCAAAGCTGTTTTTCCATCCTAATCCCATTTCTTCTATTGGTGCAGCTTCTGGCTCTCTTCCTACATATTCATCGGGGTTTGCTGCTCCATGGGCTTTTCCAAAAGTGTGTCCTCCTGCTACTAAGGCTACAGTTTCTTCATCGTTCATGGCCATTCTAGCAAAAGTTTCGCGAATGTCGATCGCCGATTTTTTGGGGTCTGGGTTTCCATTTGGTCCTTCTGGATTTACATAAATCAATCCCATTTGTACAGCTCCTAGAGGGTTTTCTAAATCTCTTTCGCCAGAATATCTTTTATCACCAAGCCATTCTGTTTCAGATCCCCAATAAATATCTTGTTCTGGCTCCCAAACATCTGTTCTTCCACCAGCAAAACCAAAGGTTTCAAATCCCATGGATTCTAAAGCTACATTTCCGGCGAGAATCATTAAATCTGCCCAGGATATTTTTTTCCCATACTTCTGTTTTATAGGCCATAAAAGAAACCGGGCTTTATCTAAATTCCCATTGTCTGGCCAACTATTTAATGGTGCAAAACGCTGAGAGCCAGATCGTGCTCCTCCACGGCCATCAGAAATTCTATAAGTTCCTGCGCTATGCCATGCCATTCTAATAAATAGTGGTCCATAATGACCATAATCTGCTGGCCACCAATCTTGGGATTCAGTCATTAATTTCTCCAAATCCTTTTTAATTGTTGGCAAATCGAGACTTTCAAATTCTTCAGCATAATTAAAATCTTCGCTAAGAGGATTAGAAAGATTGGAATGTTGTCTGAGTATATTTAGTTTGAGTTTGTTTGGCCACCATTCTTGATTGCTTGTTCCGCCACCAGCACTTTGTTTGGTGCTTCCGTGCATAAATGGGCATTTACCGCTATTTTTTTCCATGATTTTTCTATTTAAATTTTGGGATTGACTTTTTTTGTCCTTCAAATATATCTTCTTTATTGTGATTAATAAAATTGATATTATTGCTATCTGTATTTATAAAATCAATAAGATGACTATTCAGCAATTGAAATACATTATTGCTTTAGACAATTACAAGAATTTTTCCCTAGCTGCGGAGAAGTGTTTTGTGAATCAATCTACCATTACCATACAAGTGAAAAAGCTGGAGGAAGAAATGGGTTTACAATTATTTGATAGATCAAAAAGTCCTTTTGAGCTCACACTAAACGGGAGAAAGGTGATCAACAAGGCCAGGATGATAATGCGGGAGGTAAATGAGCTAAAGGAAATGGTAAATGATGAAAAGGAAAGTTTAAGAGGCCGATTCAAAATTGGTATTATTCCCACTTTATCGCCCTATATAATTCCTGAGTTTAGTGGTGGCTTTGTAAAAAATCATCCTGATACTGTTTTGGCCATAAAAGAAATGGAGAGCAATGAAATAATGAGGGACCTAAAAAATGGTAAAATTGATATTGGAATTTTGGTAACACCTCTGAATGATAAGGATTTGCGCGAGATTAAAATGTATAATGAGCCCTTTGTTTTTTTTGGCGGTCCAAAGCAGCCCTTTGATAAAAACGAAAAAATTTCATCACCCTCATTAGCCAAGCTTCAAAATTTATGGCTATTGAAGGAGGGTCATTGTTTAAAAAACCAGGTATTAAATATTTGTGAAAAAGGGGAGGAGCCAAAGTCTATTGAGTTTGAAAGTGGCTCTATTGAGACCTTAAAAAATATGGTGAAAAAGTATGGCGGATATACATTAATTCCCGAGATGTCTATTAATGAATTGGACTATGAAAATATCAATCATTTTAGAGATCCAAAACCTACCCGAGAGGTGAGTTTAGTGGTGCATAATAATTTTGCCAAGGAGAATTTATTGGATAAAATTAGAGCGGAAATATTAAATATCATTCCTGAGGATTTTTCCAAAAATGAGCGATTTATAAGGGTGAAGTGGCGAGGCTAAGGATATAAACAACCTTTTTTATTATTGTAATTTTGGAACTAGAAATTTTATCACTTATCTGCCAAATAGGTGAACTTTCCTCTTTGATTTTGAATAAAGCCAGGGTTTTCTTCTGTTTCAAATTCAGCAAGCCAATAATAAATGAGGTTTTGCTCGTTGGGTGGTTGTAGATTTTGAAGGTCAAAGGCCCTTAAGTCGTCTATGTTCACAAACTTTTTTATTTCTTGTCCAAAACCATTCAAGACCCTAACCTGGATGGATTTTAAGGAACAATTAAAGGCCCAAACAAATTCAAAATTATCTTCGCCACCTACCAAGGAAGTAGTTTGAATAATACAATTGGTCTCAATCACTTCGTTTTTATCCTCCACCTCACATCCTATCCAAAGGGGGATACTTCCAAATACTAGTAAAACGGTTATAAGTCTCTTCATTTTAAAACACAACAAGCTATTGGAACTAATCTGATAGGAAAGATTAATTGCTAAAATTCTGTAGCTAATATAATTAGTAAAAATAGTTTTGAGCCTATTTCTTTTCAACAAGCCTTGAAAACCTTTGAATTAGGCCTTAGAAACGAAATTCATGGCTTGGGTGGCTAAGGATTCCCAATCGTCTTGAAATTCATTAGGAACCTGCAACCAATCTTTCATAGCCCTGTTTTTACCTGAAGGATCCCAGTTTTTTGAACTAGGGTATTTTTCTTTAATTTCTTTTATTTCCTCAGCACCTATTTTAAATACCATTTGCTCCTTGAAAAATGCAGCAAAGGCCTTTCCATTTGTTTTAAGGCATGGTTTCCCAAACATTTGGCCTGTTTGGCATCCATGGTTCTGCTTCATTTGCTCTCCTATTTCCAGGTAAAGTTCTTTGGGCATCTAGACTAATTATTGATCAATTCAAAGCTAATCATTTACAAAAATCTTATCCCATTTTAAAATAAAAATTCGCCGAAACCTAAGTATATTCACAAAAATTTTAAAATCAGATTTTAGTTTTATGAAAATTAGAATAATCATTTGCCTTTTGGCACTATTTAGTATTCAGCTTCATGCTAAGGAAGGGATGTGGATTCCTTATTTATTAGCTCAATTGAACCAGGCAGAAATGCAGGAGATGGGACTGGAAATTACTGCAGAGCAAATTTACAGTGTTAATAATTCTTCTATCAAAGATGCCATCGTGCATTTTGGTGGTGGTTGTACAGCCGAAATTATTTCTTCCAAAGGATTGCTTTTAACTAATCACCATTGTGGTTATTCCCAAATTCAAAGTCATAGTACGGTAGAAAAAAACTACCTCAAAAATGGATTTTGGGCCATGTCATCTCAAGAAGAACTGCAGAATAAAGGTCTTACCGCGGCCATAGTAAAATATATGGAGGATGTAACCAATGAGGTTATGGAAGGCCTAAATGATGAAATGACCATTTCTGAGAGATCTCAATTTATTAATAATAATATCAGATCTATCCTAAAATCCAGGTCTATGGAAAGCCCTTATGACCTAAGTATAGTGCCTTTCTTTTATGGGAATCAGTTTATACTTATTGCCAAAGAAACTTTTAAGGATGTTCGCTTGGTTGGAGCTCCTCCTTCCTCTATAGGAAAGTTTGGTGCCGATACGGATAATTGGGTATGGCCTAGACATACAGGAGATTTTTCCATTTTTAGAATTTACGCTGGAAAGGATAATAAGCCAGCAGAATATTCAGAAGATAATGTTCCCTATAGTCCTAATTTTCATTTAAAGGTAAATACTAGTGGGGTGAAGGATGGCGATTTTAGCATGATTTATGGCTTTCCGGGTACCACACAAGAATATTTGCCCTCCAATGAAGTGTATAATATAGCTGAGGTCTACAATCCGGCTAGGATAGATATAAGAGATAGGCTTCTAAAAATTTTGGATAAAAAAATGAGGAAAAGTGAAGCTTCTCGACTTCAATATGCTTCTAAATATGCTAGGATTAGTAATTCATGGAAAAAGTGGATAGGGGAGAGAAATGGTTTAAAAGAAAGCAAGGGGATAAATAGAAAGGAGAATTTTGAAAATGAATTTTTATCGGCACTAAATTCCAAAACCGAATGGCGAAATGAATATGGGGATGTTCTGGATCAATTGAAAAAGCTTTATGACGATCGTAAACCAGCCCAGTTGGAGCGCTACCATTATATTGAAGTAGGCTATTATGGATTGGGAATTTCTAGGCATATGCTGCGCTATAGAAAGTTTATTGAAGAATCAAAGGACGAGGAGGCTGACCTTGGTACAAGCGCTGAAAAATTGATGAAAGGAATGCTGAATTTCTACGAATCTTATGATCAGGATTTGGATCTAAAGGCTATGCACGAATTATTGCCTATTTATTTGGCAGCCATAAGTAATTCCGAACTACCTGAAGAATTGGGGAAATTAAAATCCCTTAACGAGACAGAACTTCATGAGTATATTGATGAGTTGTTTGAAGATTTAATATTTCTGGAGGATCCTAAGAAATTTGAAAAGTTGATGTCCAAAAAACCTTGGAAAGCTGCCAAGAAAATTGAAGAATCTTCGGCTTATAAATTAAGTGTTCAGATGTATGAACATTATAAGAATGTGCTTAATCAACGAGTGGCGGAAATAAATGACAAGATTGATTTTTACCAGGGTAGATATTTAAAGGCTCTGCGTGAGGTTTTTCCAGATAAAAGATTTTATCCAGACGCCAATAGCACATTAAGGCTGGCCTATGGTAAGGTGGAGCCCTATTTTCCAAAGGATGGGGTGAAATTTGAAACCAAAACCTATTTGAGTGGAGTGATGGCCAAATATGTTCCCGGTGATTATGAATTTGATTTACCGGCCAAATTATTGGAATTATATGAAGCTAAAGACTATGGTATTTATGGTGAGGATGGAAAAATGCCTGTATGCTTTATCGCATCTAACCACACCACCGGAGGGAATTCTGGTTCTCCAGCATTAAACAGTAGGGGAGAGTTGGTAGGATTAAATTTTGACCGTGCTTGGGAAGGAACTATGAGTGATTTGAATTATGACATTCGCATTTGCCGAAATATTATGGTTGATGTGCGATATGTATTATTTATTGTAGACAAATTCGCTGGAGCAGGATACCTTGTTGAAGAGATGGATTTGGTGAATAATGTTGAAGCTAAAGCCGAAGAAGTAGATACTACTAGACCTTAAACCCATTATTTAGGATTTAAAATTCAAGGCCTGCTATAATAAAAATAGTGGGCCTTTTTTCTAGATCTGGTTTGTTAGATTTCCACCACTTTACTTTTTCTGTTTTTATCATTTCTTGTTCAAGACTAATATCTCTGGCAATACATAGTCGGGTGTCTGGTTGGCAATTGGCAATAATATCATCGAGCATTTTTGCATTGCGGTAAGGTGTTTCCATAAATATTTGGCTTTGCCCAGTTTTTTGACTTAATTTTTCCAAGGCTTTTAATTTTTTGGATCTATCAGACTTTTCAATGGGCAGATAGCCATTAAAGGCAAAATTTTGACCATTCATACCGCTTGCCATCATCGCCATTAATATGGATGAAGGTCCAACCAAGGGTACCACCCTAATATTTTTTTTATGGGCAATCTGAACCACTTCCCCACCGGGATCTGCTATTCCAGGAACTCCAGCTTCAGAGATTACACCTACATGTTCACCATCAAGGCAGGCTTGTAAATAGGATGGAATTTCTATTGGATCGGTATATTTATTTAAGGGATAGAGGATCAATTTATCCTGGGCTTTGGATGGATGAACCTTTTTTATAAATGCCCTTGCAGATTTTTCATTTTCCACAATGAAATGCTGGGTCATATCAATCACTTTTTTAACGGCTAATGGCAGAACTTCAAGCGGGGCAACATCACCCATTAGGGAAGGTATGAGGTATAATTTCCCCTGAGGTTTAGGCGTATCTTCCATCTTTAATTTTATTTAGGATTACATCAGTGGCTTCATCGAGCATTTTATATACATTCTCAAAACCCATATCACCCCCATAATATGGATCTGGTACTTCTAAATTTTTATGAGGATGGGATTCATTTAAAATCAAATCCACCTTTGCTTTATCTTCATCCGTTCTAGCTAAGGCCAATACATTCTCTAAATTGCTTTCATCCATTACATAGATCTTATCAAAATTGTCAAAATCAGAAACATTAAACTGTCTTCCTCTAAGGTTGGATATATTAATTCCCTTTTTACGGGCAATTTTTATTGATCTGTGATCTGGTGCTTCATCAATATGGTAGGCTGCCGTGCCCGCACTATCTACTTCAATAGCTAAGCCTTCAACTTTAGCGGCCATTATCCCTTCAGCTAGTGGAGAGCGACAAATATTTCCTAGGCAGACCATTAGAATTTTCATTACAATAAATTTTTATGCACTAAAAATAATAAAAGAGAATGGAGCTTTTTAGGGAATGTGCTACGACTTATCACGATGGATTTTTTAATTAGTCTGCGGCCTTTTGGCAAAATACCTATAGATTAATTTATTTTTTTAGCCCTTGGAAAATAAAATTTCACACAAACCTTATTTACTAATTTCCCGTATTGCTATATATAACCAAACATTGTCCTATGTTCAAAAGAGTTTTCCTTTTCGCCTTATGTTCGGGTATGGTGCCCATTTCATGCTATTGCCCGGACATTGATGCTTATCATGCTGAAATTCAAGAGTTTTCGGTGGACCCTAAAGTCAATTTTATGAAAACCTGGCCAGCTGTGGTTGATATTGACTCCGATACTCTTTCTTTTAGTTTAAGTGTTTCCAAAAGCGAGATAGTTGATAATAGCCTTTTGCACTCTTTTAGTTTAACCAACTCGGCCTATGCGGATGAATGTCCTAGTGATTATATCCAAGGATGGGTGAATAAGGTAGATTCTATTCTGATAAAATCCGATACCATATTTAATGGAATTCCTGCTGGAGAAATTATCAATTCCAAATTTGTTGGATATAAATGGCGGCATTTCCCAAATGGCCATCCCGAAATTTACACCACTATTAAACCTGCGATTGACAATTTTAATAATTATGATGAATCATCGGGATATGCTAACTTTTGGATTCCCATTACAATATTGATGACGGACTTACCCTCTGTAAATTCGAGTCATATTTTCACCTTTAGTTTTTATTCTAAGGGGAAACTAATTAATACTGTATCAAGCCCAGAAATTAGCTTTCAACAATAAAGATGAGTTGTACTGTTTTGGATTATAACTGATATTATTCTTAGTAAACAATTAGGATATTTAGCACTATTGGCTTAAAAAAAAGCCCTTCTATATAGAAGGGCTTTTAGTAGTAGTTATATCGTCGTTTGTTTGGTTATTGTAGAGTAAGTTTCTTGCGAATATCATCTACATAGGTTCTAAACCTTTTATCAGTATCGGCAAGATTATTCACTGTTCTGCAAGCATGTAATACCGTAGCGTGGTCTTTATTACCACATTGGGCACCAATACTGGCGAGTGAATTTTTGGTAAGCTGTTTTGAGAAGTACATGGCTAATTGACGAGCTTGCACAATTTCTCTTTTTCGGGTTGCTGATTTTAATAGTTCAATAGGCATATCGAAATAATCGCAAACTACCTTTTGAATATAATCGATAGAAATTTCGCGGGTGGTATTCTTTACGAATTTATCGATCATCTGCTTAGCCAGCTCCACGGTAATTTTCTTTTTGTTCAAGGAAGATTGAGCAAGAAGTGAGATTAAAGCGCCCTCTAATTCTCTTACATTGGAGTTGATACTATATGCGAGATATTCAATAACATCATGAGGCATTTCCACACCATCATTGTATAGCTTTTGGTTTAGGATGGCTATACGAGTTTCTAAATCGGGAACTTGAAGGTCTGCACTCAATCCCCATTTAAACCTACTTAATAATCTTTGTTCCACACCTTGTAGATCAACAGGAGCACGATCTGAGGTAAGTATTACCTGCTTGCCATGTTGGTGAAGGTGGTTGAATATTTCAAAAAATACATCTTGTGTTTTTTCCTTTCCAGCAAAGGAATGAACATCATCCATAATAAGTACATCTATCATTTGATAGAAGTGTACAAAGTCATTCTTAGTATTGTTTCGGATAGAATCGATAAACTGCTGTGTAAATTTTTCGGCAGACACATACAGCACAGTTTTTTCCGGATATTTATCCTTGATTTCAATACCAATGGAATGAGCGAGATGGGTTTTTCCCAATCCATTGCCCCCATAAATAAGTAATGGGTTAAAAGAAGTTCCTCCAGGTTTGTTGGCTACAGCAAAACCAGCAGACCTTGCAAGTCGGTTGCAATCCCCTTCTACAAAATTGTCGAAGGTATAGTTTGGATTTAGTTGTGACTCAACATGCACCTTTCTCAAGCCAGGAATAATAAAAGGATTTTTCACTCCTTTTTCACCCAGCTCAATAGGCATATTGACTTTTGGATTCCTAATGGGTCCGCGGTTGCTACTTGGTATTTTTACCGTGTAGGGATTCGCATTGCCATAGGTGTTTTCCATCACGATGCTGTACACTAATTTAGCGTCTTCACCTAGCTCACGGGTAATGGCACTTTTTAGAAGTTTAATATAATTTTCTTCTAGCCACTCGTAGAAAAACTTACTTGGAACCTGAATACTTAAGACATTGTCTTTAAGTTTCAAAGGCTTGATTGGAAGAAACCACGTTTTAAAACTTTGGGAAGGTATATTGTCCTTGATATAATCAAGGCAATTTTCCCAAACTGTTTTTGCAGTTAACTCCATTAATAATTGTTTGTTAATAAATAAAATATTTCTTTCCCTGTTGCTTCAATCTACTCTGAGAGGGGATTATGAAGCAGGGGGCAAATGTGTAGATAAAAAAGTGATAAAAAAAATGATCTTAGTATTGAATTTGTAGTTTTTTTTCCCAATATTATGGGAGCACCAATCGCGCTAAAAACCGCATTCTACCGTTGAATCATGCTAATTTTCAGGAGAAAAGAAAATGTATTTTACAGAAAATAATATTCGAGTTCGCTACGCAGAAACAGATCAGATGGCAGTGGTTTACCACGGTAATTATGCACAGTATTTTGAGGTGTCTCGTGTAGAAGCTTTACGCTCAATGGGTTTAAGCTATAAACAAATGGAAATTGAAGGCGTTTCCCTTCCAGTTTTAAAATTTGAAACCAAATTTATTCGTCCAGCAAAATATGATGACCTTCTCACCATAAAAACTGAAATTCGTGAAATTCCTACTACAAGAATTACATTTCATCATGAAGTTTTTAATGAAAAGGATGAACTACTTACTCTAGGAATGGTTCAATTGGTATTTGTGGATATAAAAACAGGGAGGCCCCGAAAGGCCCCCGAAAATTTTCAAAAATTGATAAATCCTTTTTTTGAATCTTAATTTTAAGATCTAGAAAGTTTGTAGGTCTTCTTAAAACCATCTTCCAAAACTATTTCAAGTAAATAGAATCCACTTTTTAAAACTGAACCATTAAGCCTAATTTTGTTTTTTGAAGTTTCAGCATCGCTCTCTAAAATAGGCTTAGCTGTCATATCATAAACTCTATAGGAGGATATACCCTCAAGCTTACTCTCAATTATTAATTCACCACCTTGGCTAAATTCAAAGCTTCCATAAACTTTAATATCATGTTCATTTTCAATTTTTTCATCCAGACTAAATGTTGCGTCCAAAATATTTCGTCTTACAAAAGCCGTTTTGAGAACAGCAAAATTTGCTCCACCATTTAAGTTTTGATCTGCGTCAATAATGTGCTTTGCCATTTGACTAAAAGTAGTACTACTCCCCAAACTAAATATGGCTTCCATTACTATTTGGTCTACAGTATTTCTTCCTAAAATTCC